>CADEEH010000059.1 GCA_902826305.1 uncultured Burkholderiales bacterium | reverse complement strand
GCAGCATCTTCACGCACTCGACCATCTCGGCCGGCGGGCTGTCCTTGAGCACGTATCCGGTGGCGCCGGCCTCGATGCTGGCGACGACGTGTGCATCGTCGCCGAACACCGTGACGACCATGATGTCGCCGTCCGGATGGCGTGTGGACACCGCGCGGATCACGTCGATGCCATCGCCGTCGGGCAGCCCCAGGTCGATCAGATAGCAGTCGGCGCGCTGCTTGTCGATCAGCGTCATCGCGTCGCGGACCGAACCCGCGGTGCCGACCAGAACGAACGAGGGTTCGGCTTCGATGATGGTCTTGAACCGGCCGAGGAACTCCGGGTCGTCCTCGATCAGGATGATCGACGTCGATGCCATACAAGCCTCCGGGATGCGGTCCGCCAGACCGAGACAGTACACCAACGCGGCGCGCTCGGGCCATCCCGGCTTCGCGTGCTTGCCGCGGGGCGGGCGGCCCGGCCGGCGGCTGGGCGATAATCGGGCCACGCGGACGGCGCACCGACCACCCGAGGAGCACACGATGAGCACCGAACCCACGTTCGAGGGAACGCTGCAATGGGCGGGGGAACCGCCGGGACGGCCGTTCGCCTACGACACCTTCGAGCGGACCGCGACGCTGGAGTTCGCCGGCGGCGCCCGGATCCGGGCCTCGGCGCCGGCGATCTACCACGGCGAGGACGACCTGCCGAATCCCGAGACCCTGATGCTGGCCTCGCTGATGCTGTGCCAGTTCCTGACCTTCATGGCGGTGGCGGCCAAGAGCCGGGTCGTGATCACCAGCTACAGCGACCGGGCGAGCGGCCGGATGGCGATGCGTGACGGCAAGGTGCGTTACGTCGAAGTGGTGCTGCGGCCGCGGGTCGGTTTCGCCGACCCGGCGCAGGCGGACCGGTTGCAGGCACTGTCCGACAAGGCCCACGCGAACTGTTTCATGGCGAATTCGGTGAACTTCGAGGTCCGGGTCGAACCGACCGTCGGCTGAACACGGTGTCGTCACCCGCCGCCGAACACCACCCCGACGGCGAGGCCGACGACCCGGCGAGCGCGTTGCGCACACGGGCGATCCGCAGCTTCTCGGGTCGACGCGGCAAGTTCACCGCCGGCCAGCGCCGCGCGTACGACAGGTTGCTCGCAAACTACCGGATCGAGCCCGCCTGCGGCGGCCTGCTCGATCTCGCATCGATCTTCGGGCGCAGCGCGCCCACGGTGCTCGAGATCGGATTCGGCATGGGCGAGGCCACCGCCGAGATCGCCCGCGGCCGGCCGGAACACGACTTCGTCGGCATCGAGGTCTATCCGGCCGGCGTCGGCAGCCTGCTGCGGCGGCTCGAGTCGCTCGGGCTGACCAACGTGCGGATCATCCAGCGCGACGCCGCCGAGGCGATCGCGCTGATCCCGCCCGCTTCACTCGCCGCCATCCACGTGTTCTTTCCGGATCCTTGGCCGAAGGCGAGACACCACAAGCGCCGCCTGCTGCAACCCGGAATGGTGAGCCGGCTCGCCGCGCTGCTCGCTCCCGGTGGCACCCTGCACTGCGCGACCGACTGGGAGGACTACGCGCGACAGATGCTCGAGGTGCTGTCGGGCGAGCCGACGCTGGTGAACCGTTCGACCGGATTCGCCGAACGTCCGGCCTGGCGGCCGGTCACGAAGTTCGAGCGCCGCGGCATCGCGCTCGGTCATGTGGTCCGCGACCTGGCGTTCGACAAGGCCGGGATTGCCACCGCGCAGACCGGCCAGGCCGATCACTGAGGCCACGGCGGCCGGACGCCCGATCGCTCGGTGCCGGACGGCGGCGGACGTTCGGGCGGGCGCCATCGGCACCGGCCGTCGGCGGGGCGCCTCCATCCGGGGGAATCCGGATCAAGACGCGGCGCGCGGGGTCGTCAACCCGGGATCGGAGAACCGGTGATCCGACCATGCCAACCCAGATCCTCCCAGCCACACGCGCCTCGCCGCGCACGACGCGCCCGTTCGAGCTGACCCGCTTCTTTTCGGTGACCAGCCTGATCGGCATCCTGGTCGTGACCGCGAGCCTGATCTGGGTCTACCGCGAGCTCGCGGTGCGGCACCTGATCGACCACGAGACCCGGGCCAACGTCGCGCTGACACGTGCATTCGCCAACACGGTCTGGTCGAACTACCGCGACTATGTCGCGGCGTCGGCCGGCCGTTCGCGCGAACAGCTCGTCGCCGATCCGATGGTCGGCCGGCTGCGCGCCGAGGTGCTGTCGAAGATGAACGGTCTGCAGGTCGCGAAGATCAAGATCTACAACCTGCAGGGGATCACCGTCTTCTCGACCGACGAGAAACAGATCGGCGAGGACAAGAGCAGCAACGCCGGCCTGCAGGCCGCGCTCAACGGCGAGGTCGCGAGCAACATCTCGTTTCGCGAACGCTTCGACGCGTTCGAAGGGGTGATCGCCAACCGCAACCTGATCGCGTCGTACGTGCCGGCGAGGCACGCGGCCGACGGTCCGATCGAAGGGGCGTTCGAGGTCTACTCGGACGTGACGGAGCTGCTCGACAAGCAGGAACAGGCGCGCTGGCAGGTGGCCGGGCTGGTGCTGGTGGTGCTGAGCACGCTCTACGCGTTCCTGTTCTTCATCGTGCGCAAGGCCGACCGGATCATCGCCCGCCAGCGTCGCGAGCGCGACGCCAAGGAAGAGGAGATCCGCCACCAGGCCTACCACGATCCGCTGACCGGCCTGCCGAACCGGGCCTATTTCGCCGAGCGGCTGCAGGAGGTGATCTCGATGGCCCGTCGCCACGACCACACCGCCGTGCTGATGTTCATCGACCTGGACCGGTTCAAGATCGTCAACGACAGCCTCGGCCACCAGGCCGGGGACTCGCTGCTGCAGATCGTCGCCGAACGGATCCGCAGCTGCCTGCGTGAACACGATCTGCTGTTCCGGATGGGCGGCGACGAGTTCACGGTGATCCTGCCGGTGGTCGCCGCCCCCGAGGACGCGGCGATCGTCGCGCGCCGGATCACCGAGACCGTCGCGCGAGCGATCTCGATCCACGAACACGAGCTGTCGGTGGGCGCGACCATCGGAATCGCGGTCTTCCCCGGGGACGGCGACAGCGCCGACGCATTGCTGAAGAACGCCGATGCCGCGATGTACAGCACGAAGGAGAACTCTCGCGGCGGCCACTCGTTCTACCGCGCCGCGATGAACCAGCGTGCGTCCGAGCGGCTGAACATCGAGACCGCGCTGCAGAAGGGATTCCGCAACGGCGAGTTCGCGCTGTACTACCAGCCGCGAGTCGACACCGCGAGCCGGCGCGTGGTCGCGCTCGAGGCGCTGCTGCGCTGGATCCATCCGACGCGCGGGGTCGTGCCGCCGGGCGAGTTCATCGGCGTGCTCGAGGAGACGCGGATGATGATCATCGTCGGCGAATGGGTGCTGCGCACCGCCTGCCTGCAGCTTCGTGCCTGGTGCGACGAGGGGATCCGCCCGTTGCGTGTCTCCGTCAACGTGTCGCCGGTGCAGTTCGAGAACGCCAACTTCGTCGCGATGGTCCGTCGGGTCGTCGAGGAGACCGGGGTCGATCCGTCGCTGGTCGAGCTCGAACTGACCGAATCGCTGCTGATCGACAACCTCCAGCAGGCGCAGCAGACGATCGAATCGCTCAAGCGGATCGGCCTGCACCTGTCGATCGACGATTTCGGCACCGGCTACTCGTCGCTGAACTACCTGCGCCTGTTCTCCGTCGACTACCTGAAGATCGACCGCAGCTTCGTCACCGAGATCGCCTCCAGCGAACGTGGACGAGCGGTCGCCACGGCGATCGGGGAAATGGCGCGTGCACTCGACATCACGGTGGTCGCCGAAGGCGTCGAGACCGAGGC
Organism: uncultured Burkholderiales bacterium; assembly: GCA_902826305.1. Taxonomy (GTDB): domain Bacteria; phylum Pseudomonadota; class Gammaproteobacteria; order Burkholderiales; family Burkholderiaceae_E; genus CADEEH01. The sequence continues at coordinate 21,032 of CADEEH010000059.1, read as the reverse complement.
GCAGGCCCGGTTCTTCTCGGGCATCCATTGCGGCGAATTGCAGGGGTTCCTGTTCTCGCGACCGCTGCCGGCGGCCGACGTGCGCCCGCTGCTGTCGAACAGCATCGTGCTGGCGGCGGGCGGCGGGCCTGCGCCGCGTTGGCTGCAATCGCCGGAGCAGTCCCCGGTCGCGGGCTGAGACCGGCCTATTCCCTGCCGGCGGCCGGGTCGGGCCTCGCCGCACCGGTCATACTGCGCGGGTGCCATCCACCCTGTTGATCCTCGCCGGCGACCACCGGCGCCGTATCGCGACCGCGGCTGTCTGCGCCGTCGCGTCGGCGGCGATGCTCGCTGCCTGCGGCGGTGGTTCCGGTGAATCGGCTGCACCGGCGGCGACGGCGGATGCGTCGACGACACCAAGCGCGACCACGCCGGGGCCGCAGGTGGCACCGACAGTTCGCGCCGTCGAAGTGACCGCGGGACTCGTGCAGCCGTGGGGGCTCGACTTCCTTCCGGATGGCCGGGTCCTGGTCACCGAACGTGCGGGCAGGATGCGCCTGGTCGCTGCGGATGGCTCGTCGACGTCGCCGCCGATCGGCGGCGTGCCGGCGGTCGCGTTCACCGCGGACGGCCAGGGCGGCCTGCTCGACGTCGTCGTCGGTCCGAGCTTCGAGCAGGATCGGCGCGTGTTCTTCACGTTCAGCGAGGCCGTCGCGGGCGGCAACAGCCGCACCGCGGTGGCATCGGCGACACTCGACGCCGGCGCGCAACCGGCCCTGACCCAGGTCACGGTCATCGCACGGCAGACGCCGGCGGTTGCCGGTGGTATCCACTACGGCGCGCGAATCGCGATCGATGCGCGGGGCGACGTGTATGTCGGATTCGGCGAGCGCAACCAGCCCGCGCAAGCGGCCGACCTCGGCACGACACTGGGCAAGAGCATCCGGATCCGGCAGGACGGTTCGATTCCACAGGACAACCCGTTCTTCGGGCGCAGCGACGCCCGGCCGGAGATCTGGAGCTTCGGCCACCGCAATCCGCAGGGCATGGCGATCGACCCGGTTACCGGCCAGCCGTGGATGGTCGAACACGGTCCGCTCGGAGGCGACGAGTTGAACCGGCTGGCCGTCGGGCGCGACCACGGGTGGCCCCGGATCACCTCGGGACGCGACTATGCGACCGGTCGCCCGCTCGGCGAGGGCACGACCGATCCAGCGGTCGAACCGCCGGCGCACACCTGGCTGCCGACCTCGATCGCGCCATCGAGCCTGCTGTTCTACACCGGCGAGGCGATCGCCGGCTGGCGAGGTTCGGTGCTGGTCGGCGCACTCACCGGGCGCTCGCTGGTGCGGCTCACGCTGTCGAATGGCCGTGTGACCGGTGAGGAACGCTTGCTCGAGTCACTCGGCGAGCGGATCCGGGCATTGCGCCAGGGCCGCGACGGCCTGGTCTACCTGCTGACCGATTCCGGACGCCTGCTGCGCCTGCAACCGGGTTGATGCCGATACGGGCCGACGCGGACCGGGCTCAGGCGCGCCAGTCGACGATGCCGGTGTAGGCGGTGACCAGCACGATCACGCCGAATGCGATCCGATACCAGGCGAACGGCACGAAGTCGTGGCTGCTGACGTAACGCAGCAGCCAGCGGATGCACGCGAGCGCGGACACGAAGGAGACCGCGAGCCCGACCGCGAACAGGCCGAGATCGTCGGCCGACAGCAGGCCGCGCTCCTTCCAGGTGTCGTAGGCACCCGCGCCGATCAGCGTCGGGATCGCCAGGAAGAACGAGAACTCGGTGGCCGCCTTGCGCGACAGCCCGAACATCATGCCGCCGATGATCGTCGCACCCGAGCGGCTGGTGCCCGGGATCAGCGCGAAACACTGCGCCAGGCCGAGCTTGAGGGCATCGAGTGTCGACATCGCGTCGACATCGGCGACCCGCGGCGGGCGGCCGCGGAATCGCGGCGAACGCTCGACCCACAGGATCACCAGCGCACCGACGATGAACGCGATCGCCACCGGCACCGGGTTGAACAGGAAGGCCTTGATGTACTTGCCGAACAACACGCCGAGCACCGCCGCCGGCAGGAAACCGACGATCACGTTCAACGCGAAGCGGCGTGCGGCCGGATCGCTGCCCAGTCCCGTGACCACGCGGGTTATCCGCTCGCGGTAATACCAGATCACCGACAGCATCGCACCGGTCTGGATGGCGACACCGAACAGCTTGGCCTTGTCGCCGGTGAAGCCGAGCAGGCTGCCGGCGAGGATCAGGTGACCGGTGCTGGAGATCGGCAGGAACTCGGTGAGCCCTTCGACCAGTCCGAGCAGTGCGGCCTTCACCAGCAACGGCAGCGCCGTCAACGATTCCAACATGAGACAGGGTGCACAAAGACGAAGGCGCGATTCTCCCACAGCCGTGTGCGCCGGCCAGGGACGGTTATCACAGATCACAAAGCCGCAGTCGGACGTGCAGGTATCGCGTTCGGGGTTAAGGTAGGGGTGCCGTGGAGCGCCCGACCAACGCAGTCCGGTTCCGCCCGCGGTTCTGTGACCACCCCACCGCAAGGAAAGGAGTCCCGGATGACGAAGATCCGTGGCCTGGCCGCCATACGCCGGATACCGGCCGCCCCCGCAACACTCTGCGCTGTCCTCGTCGCCACCGGCGTCATCGGCAGCATGGCGTTCGCACAGTCGACGACACCGGAGGCGACCGATCCGCCGGCGCCGCCGGGCAAGGAACGCTGCTACGGCCTCGAGAAGCCGGTCGACGTGCCGAACATGTCGTCGGAGGCCAACGTCAAACGCAAGCCGTCGGAACAGGGCCAGGGCGAAGCGTCGGTGATCCTGGCGATCGGCGAATGCGAGAAGCTCGGCGGCAGCACACGACCCAAGGCGAAGGCGGGCGGCGGCTGACCGATCGCGGGGCGCGCCCTGCCGCGTTCCGATGCCGCCAGGGCCGGCCTCAGGCCGGCCACCAGCGATGGAAGTGGTGCACCGGGCCGTGGCCGGAACCGACCTCCAGGTCCCCGGAACGGCGGATCGCCTCGGTCAGGTAGTGCTTCGCCTGGCGCACCGCGTCGATCGGATCGGCCTCGCGCGGGAGCAGCGCCGTGATCGCGGCCGACAACGTGCAGCCGGTGCCGTGGGTGTTCGGCGTGTCGATCCGTGCAGCAGGCAGTTCGATCATCTTGTCGCCGTCGTGCAGCAGGTCGATCGGATCGCCCGGCAGGTGGCCACCCTTGATCAGCACCCAGCGCCGGCCGTCGTCGCCCAGCAGCCGGCGCAGCCGCTCGGCCGCGGCCGTCATCTCGCGCAGCGACTCGGGCGCGCGCCGGCGCAGCAGCTCGCCGGCCTCGGGCAGGTTCGGCGTGACCATCGTCGCCAGCGGCAGGATCGCCTCGACCAGCATCCGCTTCGCATCGTCGGCGAGCAGTGAATCGCCGCTCTTGGCCACCATCACCGGATCGACGACCCGATGGGGCAGCCGCCCGGCGCCGATCGGTGCCGCCAGCGCGTCGGCCACCGCGCGGGCGAGCGCCGCGGTGCCGAGCATGCCGATCTTCGCGGCGTCGATGCGCACATCGTCGAACAACGTCACCAGCTGCAGGCGGACGAAGGCGGTCGACACCGGCTCGACGCCGGCCACGCCTCGGGTGTTCTGCGCGGTCAGCGCAGTGATGACACCGGTGCCGTAGGCACCCAGTGCGCTGAACGCCTTCAGGTCGGCAAGCACCCCGGCGCCCCCGGAGGGGTCGACGCCGGCGATGGTCAACGTGTTGGGAATGCGGGTGGCCATGCGCTCGTGATCCGTCGCAACTGACCGGCTCGTGGATGCGGTCGATCCGTCGAGTGTAGACGAACGCGATCGGCCGGCGATGTTTCGCCTCCCGATCAGGGCGGGCGCGGCGCCGCGCGGGCCACCCGCACGACCTCGAAACCGCGTTCGCGCAGCAGGTCGGCGAGATTGCAGCGTCCGACGACATGGAACACACCAACCGTGGCGAACGGTCGCCGGCCCCGGTCGATCGCGTCGACCAGTGGCGCGAGCCAGCGCCGGTTCCGGTCGCAGAGCAGCCGCTCGTGGATCCGCGCCACGGCCGGTGAGCGCGTCGGATCGAGTGCCGCGCGCTGCAGCCGTGCCAGCGCCGCCTCGTTGGCGGCCTCCCAGGCCTCGATCTGTGCGGCGACCTCGCGCGGCACGCGGCCCGATGTCGCGCCCTCGATCGTGTCCTCGAGCAGCGCCTCACCTTCGTCGGCGAGCCCGGTCAGCACCGCGACATGTTCGTCCGGCGACTCCAGCGCCTGCACCGGCGCCCCGGCGCTGCGTGCGAACCCGAGCACGTAGCGCTCGGGCGCCGCGTTGCTGTCGAGCCCCAACGTGCCGGCATAGTCGTAGGACAATCGGAGCGCCTCGCCGAGTGCGTCGAGCCGTCCGGGCGCCTGCGCGGGCAGGCCGAGCGCGCGCCGTGCGGCGGCAAGCCGGCCGAGTGTCGCCGGGGACAACCTCGCATTCGACGCCCGCGTGCGATCCCGGCTGAACGCGCTGCCGACCTCCTCCATCCGCCGCGGATCGACCTCGAACCAGAACTCGCCGGACGCACGCATCGACTCGGTCGTCGAGCGGTCCAGCGGATAGAAGCGTGGATGTCCGACGTGGATGCTGCCGAACAGATGGCCGCTGCGTCCGTCGCGCTCGATCCGGTAGAGCAGCCCGCGCGCCGGCGCCGCGTCGATCCGTGCCGCCGCCTCGCGTTGCGCCTGTTCGCGCGCCGCCTGCCGGAGATCGACCGCGCCCGCCGCCGGCTCGTCCGCGGACACGGCGACGTGGCCGCAGGCCAGTGCGCCGACCAGAAGGAACGCCGCGGCCCGGGGTTTCACAGCCGCTGGTAGATCTCCGCGCCGCGACGGACGAACTCGACCGCCTTCTCCTTCATGCCGCGATCGAGCGCCTGCTCGGCCGACACCCCTTCCTTCGCCGCGTACTCGCGAACGTCCTGGGTGATCTTCATCGAGCAGAAGTGCGGCCCGCACATCGAGCAGAAATGTGCACTCTTCATCGACTCCTTCGGCAGCGTCTCGTCGTGGAAGTCCTTCGCGGTGTCCGGATCGAGCCCGAGGTTGAACTGGTCGGCCCAGCGGAACTCGAAACGAGCCTTCGACAGCGCGTTGTCGCGGACCTGAGCACCCGGGTGGCCCTTGGCGAGATCGGCCGCGTGGGCGGCGATCTTGTACGCGATGATCCCGTCCTTGACGTCCTTCTTGTTCGGCAGCCCCAGGTGCTCCTTCGGTGTCACGTAGCACAACATCGCGGTGCCGTACCAGCCGATCTGCGCGGCGCCGATCGCCGAGGTGATGTGATCGTAGCCGGGGGCGATGTCGGTGGTCAGGGGCCCGAGCGTGTAGAACGGTGCCTCGTCGCAGTCCGCGAGCTGCAGCTCCATGTTCTCCTTGATCAGCTGCATCGGCACGTGGCCGGGACCTTCGATCATCACCTGGACGTCGTGTTTCCAGGCGACCCGCGTGAGTTCGCCGAGGGTCTTCAGCTCGGCAAGCTGCGCCTCGTCGTTGGCGTCGTAGATCGAGCCCGGACGCAGCCCGTCGCCGAGCGAGAACGCGACATCGTACTGCTTCATCAGTTCGCAGATCTCCTCGAAGTGGGTGTAGAGGAAACTCTCGCGATGATGCGCGAGGCACCATTTCGCCATGATCGAGCCGCCGCGCGAGACGATGCCGGTCATCCGCCGCGCGGTCATCGGGATGAACGGCAGCCGCACGCCGGCGTGGATCGTGAAGTAGTCGACACCCTGCTCGGCCTGTTCGAGCAGCGTGTCGCGGAAGATCTCCCAGGTCAGCTCTTCGGCCTTGCCGTCGACCTTCTCGAGCGCCTGGTAGATCGGCACCGTGCCGATCGGCACCGGCGAGTTGCGGATGATCCACTCGCGGGTCTCGTGGATGTGCCGTCCGGTCGACAGGTCCATCACCGTGTCGCCGCCCCAGCGGATCGACCAGGTCATCTTCTCGACCTCCTCGCCGATCGACGAGGTGACCGCGGAGTTGCCGATGTTGGCGTTGATCTTCACCAGGAAGTTGCGGCCGATCACCATCGGTTCACTTTCCGGGTGGTTGACGTTGGCCGGGATGATCGCGCGGCCGCGTGCGACCTCGCTCCTGACGAACTCCGGCGTGATCTGCGCCGGGATCTCCGCGCCGAAGGACTCGCCGCGATGCTGACGGCCGAGCAGCTCGGCCATCCGGCGCCCGGTCGGGCCGGTCTCGAGCAGTGACTGCAGGTAATGCTGCCGATTCTGGTTCTCGCGGATCGCGATGAATTCCATCTCGGGGGTGACGATGCCCCGGCGCGCATAGTGCATCTGGGTCACGTTGCCGCCCGGCTTCGCGCGGCGCGGGTGGCGTTTCAGGTTGAAGCGCAGTTCGGCGAGCTTCGGATCGCCGAGCCGATCGCGACCGTAGGCCGAACTCGGTCCGTCGAGCACCTCGGTGTCGCGACGTTCGTCGATCCAGGCCGCACGCAGCGGCGCCAGTCCGCTGCGGATGTCGATCCGGATCGACGGGTCGGTATACGGGCCGCTGGTGTCGTAGACGAAGACCGGCGGGTTCGGTTCGACCGCCGGCGGTGCCCCGTCGGGTGACGGCGCGGCCATCGCCAGCGGCGTGTCGGACTGGGTGATCTCGCGCATCGGCACGCGGATGTCCGGCCGCGAACCGGTGACGTGGATCTTGCGTGAATTCGGCAGCGGGCGGACCGCCTGTGCGTCGACCGCCGCCGTGGCGGCGAGGAAACTCGGATTGGCGTTCATGAGCACTCCCAGCGTTGGCTGAGAGCCGGATAGGCCGCACGCGCACCGGCGCCGGCCTGCCACGACTCCCGTCGGCGGCATTACCCGCCCAGGTTCCAAGGGTCTATCTCACGCGGACGACGCCCGAAGACGACGCCATCCACGACCCCCGCGTGTATGGATCGAACGAAGAACCCCATTGTTCCACACCTTGTCCCGCCTGCGACCCGGTCACCCCGTCGCGGGAACGGCACGGCCCGGGCACCGTCGATCGGGCGCGGTTTGACCCCTGGTGCGGCGGAAACCTACACTTACTAACTGGCCGGTCAGTAAGCCGGCCCCCACGCCACCCGAATCGACCCGAATGTCCACCCACGTGAGCCGTAATCCGCGCTGGGAACGCCGCAAGGAGCAGCGTCCCGCCGAACTCGTCGATGCCGCCCTCGATCTGTTCGTCGAACACGGCTATGCCGCCACGCGGCTGGACGACGTGGCGGCGCGCGCCGGGGTCAGCAAGGGCACGCTGTACCTGTATTTCGCCGGCAAGGAGGACCTGTTCAAGGCGGTGATCCGGGAGACGATCGTGCCGCTGATCGACGAGCGCCGGCGCGACGTCGAGGCCTCGGAGGCGAACTGCGCGGCGCTGCTCGAGAGCTACTTCCACGACTGGTGGAAACACTTCGGTTGCAGCAAGGCCAGCGGCATCTGCAAGCTGATCGTGGCCGAGGCGGCCAATTTCCCCGACCTGGCCCGTTTCTTCGCCGAAGAAGTGGTCGGGCCGAACGATCGTGTGCTGGCGACGATCCTCGAGCGCGGCATCGCCCGCGGCGAGTTCAGGCCGGTCGACGTCGATGCCGCGGTCCGGGTCTGGATGGCACCGCTGGTGCTCAAGGTGATCTGGCTGCATTCGGTCGGCATGGTCTGCTCGGGGCCGAACGACGTCGGCATCGAGCGCTTCCTCGAGGTCCACACCCGCCTGGCGCTGTCGGCGCTCGGTGTACCGCCGGAGCGGCCATGAACGTGCGCACTCTCGCGCTGGTCGTGGTCGTCGCGGCGATCGTCGGCGCGGTCGCGTATCGGGCCGGCGGCCAGCGCGCACGCTCCGCGGCCGTGCCACCGATCGCCGCCAACGGACCGGTCGCAGCGCCGGCGGCCAACGCAGCGCCCTCCGCGGCGCGCGGCGCCGAGCCGCCCGCGCCGTCGGCGATCGAATTCGGCCCGAACGAACTGCTGGTGATCAGCGAACGGACGATCAGCCGCTCGATCCCGCTGACCGGATCGCTGCAGCCGGTGCGCGAGACCCTGGTCAAGGCGAAGGTCGCCGGCGAGCTGCGCGACCTGGCGGTCCGCGAAGGCACGTCGGTTCGCGCCGGGCAACTGCTGGCGCGGATCGACCCGACGGAATTCGAGTGGCGGGTCAGGGAACGCGAGGCGCAGTTGCGCAGCGCCGAGGCGCAGCTCGAGCAGGCACGGCGCGCGCTCGACAACAACCGGCAGCTCAGCGACAAGGGATTCATCTCCACGACCGCCGCCGACAACGCCCGCTCGGCCCACGACGGCGCGCTCGGGGCTCGCGACGCTGCGGTGGCGCAGCTGACGATGGCGCGCAAGGCACTCGCCGACACCCAGGTGACCGCGCCGATGTCGGGAGTGATCGCCGAACGCTTCGCGCAGGTGGGCGAGAAGGTGTCCCCGGACAACCGCATCGTCTCGATCATCGACCTGTCACGGATGGAGATCGAGGCGCTGGTGCCTTCGGGCGAGATCGCCGCGGTGCGTATCGGCCAGCCGGTGAGCCTCACCGTCGAAGGCATCGAGGACCGGCTCGCCGGGCAGATCGTGCGCATCAGCCCGGGCACACAGGCCGGCACCCGGTCGATCCCGGTCCACATCGGCGTGGACAATCGCGATCCGCGCATCCGCGCCGGCATGTTCGCGCAGGGCTGGCTCGTGATGGACCGCAAGGAGCGCGCGATCGTGGTGCCGATCGCCGCGATCCGCGAGGATGCGGGACGTCCTTTCGTCTACCTGATCGACGGCAACCGGGTCATCCGCCGCGACGTCGCGCTCGGCGTGCGCGACGAATCGGCCGGCGACGGGGGCAGCGGCTCGGTGCAGGTGATCTCGGGCCTGAAGCCCGGCGACCGGATCGTCGCGGTCAACCTGGGCACGCTGCGCGAGGGTGCGCCGCTGCGTCGCGGCCCCGCCGGCGAGGACCTGTCCGCCCGCGCCGCCGAGGTCACGCCGCCGGCCGCGGTCCGCTGACCGCGCGCCATGTGGTTCACGCGCGTCTCGATCAATCATCCGGTGTTCGCGACCATGATGATGGTCGCGTTCGTCGTGCTCGGCCTGTTCTCGTACCGCCAGTTGCCGGTCGAACAGTTCCCGGACGTGACCTTCCCGGTGGTGGTGGTCTCCACCGAGTACCCCGGCGCGTCGCCCGAGGTGGTCGAGACCGAGATCACGCGCCGGATCGAGGAGCAGGTCAACGCGATCAGCGGCGTCTACGAACTGGTGTCGCGTTCGTACGAAGGCAACTCGGTGATCATCGTGCGTTTCGACCTGACGGTCGACCCGGCACGCGCCGCGCAGGACGTGCGCGAGAAGATCGCGCTGGTCCGCCCGCAGCTCAAGCGCGAGGTCAAGGAGTCGCTGGTCACCCGGGTCAACCCGGACGACAACCCGATCCTGTCGCTGGCGATCACCAGCGACACGCGCTCGCCGCGTGAACTGACGACAATCGCCGACCAGATCGTCAAGCGCCGGGTCGAGAACGCCCGTGGCGTCGGCCGGGTCACGCTGGTGGGCGGAGTCAAGCGCGAGATCCAGGCCTACCTGAAGCCGGCGCAGGCCGAGTCGCTGCGCATCGGCGTCGACCAGGTGATCGCCGCGCTGCGCACCGAGAACCAGGAACTGCCGGCCGGCACACTGGTCGCCAGCGATCGCGAGCAGGTGGTGCAGATCCGCGCCCGGATGCGCTCGGCGGCCGAGTTCGAGCGGATCATCGTCGCCCGGCGCGGCGGGCAGCCGGTCTACCTTGGCCAGGTGGCCCAGGTCGTCGACGGCGAGGAGGAGGCCGAGAACTCGGCGCTGGTCGACGGCCGGCGCGCGGTCGCGCTGGACATCGTCAAGGCGCAGGACGCGAACACCATCGGTGTCGTCGACGAGGTGCGCCGGATCGTCGCCGAGCTGGTCGATCGCAACGTGGTGCCGCGCGACGTCAAGCTCGAGATCGTGCGCGACGCCTCCACGCCGATCCGCAACTCGGTGGCCAGCGTCCAGCGCAACATCGTCGAGGGCGCGGTGCTGACGATCGCGATCGTGTTCCTGTTCCTGTCGTCGTGGCGCTCGACGGTGATCACCGGCCTGACCCTGCCGATCTCGCTGATCGGCACGTTCCTGGTGATGTTCGCGATGGGTTTCTCGATCAACATGCTGACGCTGCTGGCGCTGTCGATCTGCGTCGGCCTGCTGATCGACGACGCGATCGTCGTGCGCGAGAACATCGTGCGCCACCAGGCCCGCGGCAAGGGCCACCGCGAGGCCGCGTTCGACGGCACCGCCGAGATCGGGCTCGCCGTGGCGGCGACCACGTTCACGATCGTCGCCGTGTTCATGCCGATCGGCTTCATGGGCGGCATCATCGGCCGTTTCTTCAAGCAGTTCGGCGTGACGGTCGCGTTCGCGGTGCTGCTCTCGATGTTCGTCTCGTTCACGCTCGACCCGATGCTGTCGTCGGTGTGGCCCGATCCGGATGCCCACGGGCCGCGCGGCCGCGGCCCGATCGCCTGGGTGCTGCGCAGATTCCAGGCCCTGATGGCCGCGCTCGAGCGCGGCTATGTCGCGCTGCTGCGCTCGGCGCTGCGGCACCGGTTCGTCACGGTCGTGATCGCCGCCGCGACACTCGCCGCGTCGGTGCCGCTGATCCGCGTGATCGGCACCGAGTTCGTGCCGCAGGCCGACAACAACGAACTGTTCGTGCAGTTCTACACGCCGGCCGGATCCTCGCTCGAGTTCACGCAGGGCAAGTTGCGGCAGGTCGACGCGGCGCTGCGCGAGTTCCCCGGCGTGCTGGCGACCTACGGCACGATCAACACCGGCGTGGTCCAGGGCAGGAACTACGCGACGATGTTCGCCCGGCTCACGCCGCGCAAGGAGCGGCCGCTGTCGGTGCAGGGCATGCGGCGTCCGGTGCGGGAACGGCTGACGCGGATCGCCGGCATCACGCTGACCGACCTGGGCACGCTGAACACCGTCGGCTCGGGCAAGCCGATCCAGGTCAGCGTGCAGGGCCCGGACATCGGGGAACTCGAGAAGGTGGCCGAACTGGCCCGCGCCGCGATCGACGAGGCCAACCGCGACCTGCAGCGCAGCCTCGGCCTGGCCGGCTCGCAAGGCATCGTCGAGATCGATTCGAGTTCCAAGCCGGCCAAACCGACCGTGTCGGTCGAGGTCAACCGGCAGCTCGCCTCGGACCTGGGCATCTCGGTCGGACAGATCGGCGCGGCGCTCAGGCCGCTGCTGGCCGGCGAATCGGCGAGCACATGGCGTGCGCCGGACGACGAGGCCTACGACGTCAAGGTGCGGCTGCCCCGCGGCGACCGCGGCGCACTGCGCGACCTGGAGCGCCTGTCGATCGCCAGCGCGCTGCCCGACGCCGACGGCGGCCCGCGGATGATCCCGTTGCGCCAGGTCGCCAGCTTCACGCCCGGCGTCGGGCCGACGCAGATCAACCGCAAGGGCCTGACGCGGGAGATCCTGCTGACGGCCAACACCGACGGCGTGGCCGCGGGCACGGTCGGCACCGCGCTCGCCGAGCGGCTGGCGGCGATCGAGCTGCCGCCGGGCTACCGCTACGCCACCGGCGGGGCGACACGCGACATGGTCGAGAGCTTCGGCTTCGCCGTGCAGGCGCTCGCGCTCGGGGTCATCTTCATCTACATGATCCTGGCCTCGCAGTTCGGCAGCTTCATGCAGCCGCTGGCGATCATGGCCTCGCTGCCGCTGGCGCTGATCGGCGTCGTGGTGGCACTGCTGGCGTGGCGCTCGACGCTGAACATCTTCTCGATCATCGGCTTCATCATGCTGATGGGGCTGGTGACCAAGAACGCGATCCTGCTGGTCGACTTCGCCAACCAGGCCCGCGCCCGCGGCACCGATCGGACCCGTGCGCTGCTCGAGGCGGCCGAGATCCGGCTGCGGCCGATCCTGATGACGACACTGGCGATGGTGTTCGGCATGCTGCCACTGGCCGTCGGCCTGGGCGAAGGCTCCGAACAGCGCGCGCCGATGGGCCATGCGGTGATCGGCGGGGTGATCGCCTCGACGCTGCTGACGCTGGTCGTGGTGCCGGTGCTGTATTCGTTGCTCGATGACGTCGCCGGGAGACGGCTCCGGGGCGCACCCGGTCCGGGGTTGGTAAAATCCTGATTCTCCTGACCTTTTCCAGAAACCGATTCCATGGACTTCGAACGCGCCCGCTACAACATGGTCGAACAGCAGATCCGGCCCTGGGACGTGCTCGACCAGGACGTGCTGGACCTGCTGATCCGGGTCAGGCGCGAGGATTTCGTGCCGGCCGCGTACCGGACGATGGCCTTCACCGACATGGAACTGCCGCTGACCGTCGACGGAAGCTCCACCGGCGAGGCGATGTTCGCGCCGAAACTCGAGGCCCGGCTGCTGCAGGAAGCCGGCGTGCGCCGGCACGAGACAGTGGTCGAGGTCGGCACCGGATCGGGCTACATGGCCGCGCTGCTCGGCCATCGCGCGCGCCAGGTGACGACGATCGAGATCCACCCGGCGCTCGCCCGCTTCGGCGCCGCCAACCTGGCCAAGGTGCAGGCGGGCAACGTCGAGGTGGTCACCGGCGACGGCGCTGCGCTGCTCGGCGGCGACGGACCGTCGTACGACGTGATCGTGCTCTCGGGGTCGGTGTCCTTCGTGCCCGAACCGGTGCTGTCGCGACTCAATCCGGGCGGGCGGCTGATCGCCATCGTCGGCGACGAGCCGGTGATGACCGCACAACTGGTCACCCGGACCGTGCAAGGTGCGTTCGTGACCCGCAATCTGTTCGACACCCAGGTGCGCCGCCTGACCGGTTTCCCGGTCAGGGAACGGTTCCGGTTCTGATCCGATGAAGCAGATCCGTCCCGGTGAACTCGCGGCGATGCTGTCCGGGGACAACAAGCCGCAGGTGATCGACGTGCGCGAGCCCTGGGAGTACGCGATCTGCCGCATTCCCGACAGCACACACCTGCCGATGGGTGAGATCACACGGCGGCACGGCGAGATCGATCCGAACCGGCCGGTCGTCTGTGTCTGCCATCACGGGATGCGCAGCCTGCAGGTCGCGGTGTTCCTCGCGCGCCAGGGTTTCACCGACGTGATCAACCTGAGCGGCGGCATCGATGCCTGGGCCAGGGAAGTCGATCCCGCGTGCCCCAAGTACTGAAACAGGGAGTGTCCATGAGTCTTCGATCCCAGGTGGCGGCGATGGCCGCGCCGATCGGCGTGGTCGTGTTGTCGCTTGCCTCGGCGGACGCGGCGGCACTCGACCTGCTGCAGGCCTACCAGGCGGCGTTGGCCAACGACGCGCAGGTGGCCAGCGCGCTGAACAACCTCGCCGCGATCCGCGAGCGGGTGCCGCAGGCCGAGGCCGCGTTGCTGCCGGCGGCCAACGCGAGCGCCCAGGTGCTGCGCCAGGCGGCCGATTCCAGCATCGCGCCGCGGCGGGATTTCACCAGCCAGGTCTACGGCATCAACCTGAGTTATCCGCTGCTGCGGTTGCAGAACGTCGAGCAGCTCGAGCAGAGCAAGCTGCAGGTCGGTGTCGCCGAGGCCCAGTACGTGCAGGCACGCCAGGACCTGATCGTGCGGGTGACGCAGGCGTACTTCGACGTCCTCGGCGCGCAGGACACGCTGGCCTTCATCGGCGCGCAGAAGCGGGCGATCAGCGAGCAGCTCGCATCGGCCAAGCGCAACTTCGAGGTCGGCAACGCGACGATCACCGACCAGCAGGAGGCGCAGGCGCGTTTCGACCTGGCGGTCGCGCAGGAACTGGCCGCGGAGAACGATCTCGCGGTCAGGACGGCGCTGCTGACGCAGCTGATCGGTCGTCCGGCCGGCGAGCTGAACACGCTGCGCGCCGGTCTCACGCTCGAGGGTCCGTCGCCCTCGATCGAATCGGAATGGGCTAACAACGCGCGCCAGAACAACCTGCAGGTGCAGCAGGCGCAGGTCGGCACCGAGATCGCGCGCCGCGAGATCGCGCGCCAGCGCTACGGACACTACCCGACCGTCGACCTGATCGGCTCGTTGTCGCACGGTCGCAACCAGGCGTTCCAGTTCGTCGGCGTCAACCTGAACACGGTGGCGATCGGCCTGCAGGTGGCGGTGCCGTTGTACGCCGGCGGCGGGATCGACGCGCGGGTACGCGAGGCCGCCCGGAGCCTGGACAAGTCGCAGTCGGATCTGGAGAACGCGAGGCGCCAGGCCGAACAGGGCACCCGGGCCGCATTCCTCGGCGTCAACAGCGGGCTGGGCCAGGTCAAGGCGCTGGAGGCGGCCGAGCGCTCGAGCCAGCTCGCGCTCGATTCGAACCAGCTCGGCTACCAGGTCGGCGTGCGGATCAACATCGACGTGCTGAACGCACAGCAGCAGCTGTTCTCGACCCGACGCGACCTGGCGAAGGCGCGCTACGACGTGCTGGTCAACGGCACGCGGCTGCGCCAGGTCGCCGGCACACTCGCCGAAGCGGACGTGGCGGCGATCAACGGTCTGCTCGAGGTGCCCAGGCCGGCGCCGGCCCCCGCGCCAGCGCCGTCCGGCACCTCCGGCACCTCCGGCGCACCGGCGAGCCCGGCCAGCGGCGGATCGGCCGCGCCGAATCCTGCGGCGCCGGCCGCCACCGGCGGCAACAAGGCCGGCGGCACGACACCCCCGCCGGGATTCGGTACCGGACGCGGTCGTGTCACCAAGCCGATCGACCCGAGCCTGACCCCGCCGCGGCGTCAGTAGGCCGACCGTCGAGGCCGACGACCGAGGCCGGCCACCGCCTCAGTCGAGCTTCGCGAGCAGCGGCGCGAGCGCCTGCATCGTGCGCGCGGTCGCGCCCCGGTGCATGGTCGCAAAACCGCTCGCCGCCGCGGCCATCGATCGGCGCGTGACCCCATCGCGGATCAGTCGCAGCGCGTGGTCGACCGCATCGGGGGCATCGTCGACCCGCAGCGCGGCGCCTGCGGCGATCGCCTGCTCGGCAGCCTCGGCGAAGTTGAAGGTGTGCGGGCCGAGCACCACCGGCACACCGGCCGCGCACGACTCGATCAGGTTCTGGCCGCCGAACGGGCCGAGCGATCCGCCGAGGATCGCGACGTCGGCCATGCCGTAGTACGCGAACATCTCTCCCATCGAGTCGCCGAGCAGCACATCGACACGCGAGGGATCGGCGATCGCCCCGTCGGCACCGAACGCTGTGCGCCGCGCGTAGTGCAGGCCGGAGCGTTCGATCGACCGGGCGACCTCGTCGAACCGCTGCGGATGACGCGGCACGATCACCAGCAGCGTCGCCGCCGCCGCGTCGTCGGCGACGGCTTTGCCCGTCCGCTCGTGCCAACGCCGCCACGCCTGCAGCAGCGCCTCCTCCTCGCCGTCACGTGAACTCGCCAGCAGCACCACCGGCCGCGCGCCGAAACGCGCGCGCCAGCCGGCGCCCAGGCCGAGCGCCTGCGCCGGCGCATCGATGTCGAACTTCAGGTTGCCGGTGACGATCACGTCACCGCGTCCGAGCACGGCCAGCCGATCGGCGTCGGCGCGGGTCTGCGCGGTGACCAGCGACAGCGACGCGAGTGCCGGTTCGATCAGCGCGCGCCAGCGCCGACCCTTGGCGAGCGATCGATCGGACAGTCGCGCGTTGACCAGTGTCATCGGCACACCACGACGCATGCAGGCGGCGAACAGGTTCGGCCAGACCTCGGTCTCGAGCACGAGACCGATCGCCGGTCGCCAGGCGTCGAGGAAGCGCCCGGGTGCGAAGGCCGTGTCGTACGGCAGGTAACACTGGTGGATCGTCGCCCCGGGCATCGATTCGATCAAGCCGCGTCCGGTCTCGCGACCGGTCGGTGTCATGTGGGTCAGCAGCAGCTCGGCCCGTGGATGGGCGGCGTGCAGCGCCGCCAGCAGCGGCTGCGCGGCACGGGTCTCACCCACCGACACACAATGCAGCCAGATCAGCGGACGCAACGCGGTGCGCCCCGGTGTGTAGGCCCAGCGCTCGGCCCAATGACGCCGGTACTCGGGCTGGCGACGGCTTCGCCAGAGCAGATACGCGGCCACCAGCGGTGCACCCAGCCACCAGGCCAGCGAATAGACGACGCGGGCGATCACGCGCCGGAAACTCCGGGCGCAGGCTGCGCCGTGTCGAGTGCACCGAGCGCCTGCAGCGCGTCGATGACCTGCACCGGCGAAGGCCAACGACCCGGATTGCCCAGGCAGGCCGCGCGTGGGCTCCAGGTGGGCCCGTAACGGGCCGCTTCGGTGGCACCGAAGATCGCCACCGTCGGTGTGCCGAGTGCCGCCGCCAGATGGGTCAGGCCGGTGTCCACGCCGATCGCCATGCGGGCATCACCGAGCAGCCGGGCACACTCGGCGAGTGTCATCCGCGGCGCGACCCGCGCCTGGCCGGGTGCGATCGCGGCCAGCCGCACCGCGGCTTCGTGTTCCGCATCCCCGCCCCAGGGCAACACCATCGGCACGCCGCGCGCGGCCAGCGCCTCGATCACCGCATGCCATCGATCGTCGGGCCAGCGCTTCTCCTCGCGGGCGGTCGCATGCAGCAGCACCGCATGATCGAGCGGCCGCGCCGAGCGGCCGGGCACGCGCAGATCGAAGACCGGCGCTCCTTGGACGGGGTGGCCGAGCGCCTGCGCGGCCAGCGATCGCAGCCGATCGATCGCCGGCAGTTCGCGTGCGACCGTATAACGTTGCTGGTAGGCCAGCGCTGCCGCCCGTTCGCGCACGCTGTCGAAGCCGAAGCCCGCGCTCGGTCCTCGCATCTGCCGGACCAGCCACGCGCTCTTGATCAGGCCCTGCAGGTCCAGCACCAGGTCGTAGGTATGTTCGGCCAGCATACGGCGTGCGTCACCGACCGCCTGCCGCGTCTGGCGCCGCCACGGCGAGCGGCGCCAGCGCCGCAAGGCGACCGGAATCACGCCGGCCACGCCGGGATGCAGCCTCGGCAGATCGGCGAACGACTCCTCGACGACCCAGTCGACGATCGCGTCCGGTCGCGCGCGCAGGATGTCGGTGACCACCGGCAACGCGTGGATCACGTCTCCCATCGAGCTGGTCTTGATCAGGGCGATTCGCACGGGTTCGGTATTCTAGTGTCCTGTCCCGTCCGCGATGCGCCGGCCGTCGGCGTGTCGGCCTGGCCGTCGACATGGGCGGGTTCCGACAGTTTCCGGGATTCCAGGCACGTGATGACCGCAGTTCCTCGACTGTTGCTCCTGGGCGCCAGCGGCCGGCTCGGTCAGGCGCTGCACGAGGCCTGGACACGGACGGATGCCGGCGTCGAACTGATCGCGCCGTCGCATGCACGACTCGACGTGCTCGATCCGACGGCGCTTCACGCGACGATCGCGGCGACACGTCCGACGGCGATCGTCAACACGATCGCGATCAGCGACGTCGACCGCTGCGAGGTCGACCCCGACGCGGCCACACGCTTCAATGTCGCCTACCCGCGGGAGCTTGCGCGCGCCGCGGCTGCGCAGGGCGCCTGGCTCGTCCATTTCTCGAGCGACTACGTGTTCGACGGCCGGCGCGGCGGCGACGGCCCGCCGTATGTCGAGAGTGATGCCACGCTGCCGCTGTCCCGGTACGGCCGTTCAAAGCTCGACGGCGAACTGGCGATCGCCGAGGCCTGCGAACGACACCTCGTGTGGCGCGTGAGCTGGCTCTACGGGTCCCGGCAGCGCAACCTGGCGCAACATCTGCTCGAACCGGCACATGCCGGCACGACGGTGCGGCTCGACGGCGAGCGTGTCGGCGTGCCGAACCCGGTGTCGCTGCTGGCCGATCACATCGCCGGCGCACTGGCCGCGGTGCTGGTCGATGGCGACACCCGGCGCGCGGGCATCTACCACCTGTCCTGCCACGGCCGCACGACCTGGCTCGACTTCGCGCGGCGGTTCCTGGACCAGGCGACGGCGCTCGGCCTGCTCACATCCGACCGGCTGCCGCTGCTGCGACCGACCGGGCCGGACGAAGCCGCGCGTCCCGCGCCGCGGCCGGCCTATTCGGCGCTGGACACGAGCCGCTTCGAGCGCACGTTCGGCGCGTCGATGCCGGCGTGGGAAGAGGCACTCGACGGCTGGCTCGCGGCCCGCGCGCGCCAGCGCCGCGCCTGAATCAGAACGGCATCTTCGCGTCCGGCTTGACGGCGAGGATCGCGCGCTTGAAATCCGCCTGGATCCGCGCCAGCGCCGCCGCGTTGTCGGCCTCGAAGCGCATCACGACCACCGGGGTCGTGTTCGACGGCCGGGCCAGGCCGAAGCCGTCCGGGTACTCGACGCGCACACCATCGATCGTGATGACCTCGCTGGCACCGTCGAACTTCGCGGTCTTCTTGAGCTGCTCGAGCAAAGTGAAGTTCTCGCCCTCGGCGGTCTTGAGCTGGAGCTCCGGGGTGGTCGGCGAATCCGGCAACGCGTCGAGCACCTTGCTCGGATCGTCGTGACGGCTCAGGATCTCGAGCAGCCGCGCGGCCGCATACAGCCCGTCGTCGAAGCCGTACCAGCGTTCCTTGAAGAAGATGTGGCCGCTCATCTCGCCGGCCAGCGGGGCGCCGGTCTCGCGCAGCTTGGCCTTGATCAGCGAATGGCCGGTACGCCACATCATCGGCACACCGCCGTGCTCGCGGACCCAGCGCGCGACGTTGCGGCTGCACTTGACGTCGAAGATGATCGGCTGGCCCGGCTGGCGCGACAACACGTCCTCGGCGAGCAGCATCAGCTGCCGGTCCGGGAAGATCACGTTGCCCTGCTTGGTGACCACGCCGACCCGATCGCCGTCGCCGTCGAATGCCAGGCCCAGCTCGCAGTCGGTCTCGCGCAGGCACTTGATCAGGTCCTGCAGGTTCTCCAGGTGTGCCGGGTCCGGATGATGATTGGGGAAGTTGCCGTCGACGTCGCAGAAGAGTTCGGTCACCTCGCAGCCGAGCGCACGGAACAACGCGCCGGCGAACGCGCCGGCCACGCCGTTGCCGCAGTCGACCGCGATCTTCATCTTGCGCGACAGCTTCACGTCGCCGGCGACCCGGGCCAGGTATCGTTCCCCCAGGTCCACCGTGCGCAGCGTGCCTCGACGCTCGACGGGCAGCGCCGACAGCGTGCCGGCCTGGATCGTCTGCAGCAGCTGCTGGATCGCGTCGCCGTACAACGTGTCGCCGGCGACCATCATCTTGAGCCCGTTGTACTCGGGCGGATTGTGGCTGCCGGTGACCGCGACGCCGGAACCGGTGCCCAGTTCGTAGGTCGCGAAGTACACGATCGGTGTGGTCACCATGCCGATGTCGATCACGTCGACGCCGCCGGCCCGGATGCCATCACCGAGCGCCGCCGCCAGCCGCGGGCCCGACAGCCGGCCGTCGCGACCGATCACGAACGTCTTCACGCCGCGTTCGGTGCCGCGCGCCGCGAGTGCCAGGCCGATGTCGCGCACCGCGGCTTCGGTCAGCGTCTTGTCGACGATGCCGCGGATGTCGTAGGCCTTGAAGATGGCCGGGGAAACGGGATTGGTCATGCCTGGACCTCTCGGGGTGATGCCGGGACGGATCGGGCGGGCGGACGGGCGCGCGGCCCGGCCAGCCGCCGGAGGCCGTACTGTACCAAAGGCACCCGGACCGTCCGGGTGACGGAGTGCCGGTCCGGCAGGGTTGCGCGGCCGGATCGGCGCGGGGCATGTGGGGCGATGGTATGGTGCACGACGTCGCATGGATCCCGATCACCTGAGCGCCGTTGTCGCCTCCGCCCCGTTGCTGGCCGCCCTGCTCGGCCTGGTGCTCGGCGGACTGGGGCTCGCCTGGCTGCGGCGGACCCGGATCGCGCGCCGCATCCACGACCAGCCGAACCACCGCTCGCTGCACCAGGCACCGATCCCTCGCATCGGCGGCATCGCGCTGACCGCAGCGATCGCGCTGGCGACGCTGGCCGCCTGGCGCATCGGCGACACGCCGCTGGCCACCGTGCTCGGCTGCGCACTGCTGCTCGGGCTGATATCGCTGGTCGACGACCTGCGTGCCTTGCCGAGTGTGGTGCGCCTCGTCTGTCACCTGGCCGCGGGCGCGGTCGTATTGTGGTTTCTCGGCGACGCCGGCTGGCACATCGTCTGGCTGGTCGTCGTGCTGGCCTGGATGACCAACCTCTACAACTTCATGGACGGCTCCGACGGTCTGGCCGGCTCGATGGCAGCGATCGGTTTCGGCACCTACGCACTGGCCGCTCACGGGTCGGGAGACCCGCTGCTGGCCGCCACGGCGGCACTGCTGGCCGGTGCGGCAGTCGGTTTCCTGGCTCACAACCTGCCGCCGGCGCGCATCTTCATGGGGGATGCCGGATCGATTCCGTTGGGTTTCCTGGCCGGTGCCCTCGGCTGGCTCGGTGTGGAGCGACGTGACTGGCCGATCACCTTTCCGCTGCTGGTGTTCCTCCCGTTCTGGCTCGACGCGACCGCCACGCTCGCGCGCCGGATCGTCACCGGTCGACGGTTCTGGCAGGCGCACCGGGAACATTTCTACCAGCGGCTCGTGCTGTCCGGCGCCGGACACCGGGGCACACTCGCGTGGTATGCCGCCTTCATGGTGGTCTGTGCTGTGGCGGCAATGGCCACACTCGGAACAGTCCCGGGCCGCGCCGCCTCTATAATTGTGCTTCTCATGCTTTTCGCGGGAGCCGGTGCAGCCGCGATCGAGCGACGGTACCGCAGGCGCGCGGCCGATGTTGCCCTTTACGCTCCACCCCAGGACGCTGATCGCGATCACCTATGACTTGTTCTGGGCGGTCGCGGTATGGATCGTCTGCTTCGTCTTCCGCTACAGCTTCGAAGCCGACGCGTTCTACTGGTCGACCGCACTGATGACCCTGCCGGTGGCGGTCGGCATCGAAGTCGCCTGCTTCGTCGGCTTCGGCCTGTACCGCGGCATCTGGCGCTACTCCAGCCTTCACGACCTGCGCAACATCGCGATGGCGATCACGT
>CADEEH010000058.1 GCA_902826305.1 uncultured Burkholderiales bacterium | reverse complement strand
GGTGGTGATCACCGGCCTGTCGGGCTCGGGCAAGTCGTCGCTGGCGTTCGACACGTTGTACGCCGAGGGGCAGCGCCGCTACGTCGAGTCGCTGTCGGCCTACGCGCGCCAGTTCCTGCAGCTGATGGAGAAACCCGACGTCGACCTGATCGAGGGTCTGTCGCCGGCGATCGCGATCGAGCAGAAGTCGGCGAGCCACAATCCGCGCTCGACGGTGGGCACCGTCACCGAGATCCACGACTACCTGCGGCTGCTGTTCGCGCGGGTCGGCACGCCGTATTGCCCGTCGCACCCGGAACACGTGCTCGAGGCGCAGACGGTCTCCCAGATGGTCGACACGGTGCTTGCCCTGCCGCAGGACACGCGGCTGATGGTGCTGGCCCCGGTGCTGACCAACCGCAAGGGCGAACACCTGGAACTGTTCGAGGACCTGCGCGCCCAGGGCTTCGTGCGCGTGCGCATCCGCACCGAGGGCAAGGGCGAGGGGCAGATCCACGAACTGGAGGCGGCACCCAAGCTCGCGCGCCACCAGAAACACACGATCGAGGTGGTCGTCGACCGGATCAAGGTCGATCCCGCGCTCAAGCAGCGACTGGCCGAATCGTTCGAGACCGCGCTCAGGATCGCCGACGGGCGCGCGATCGCCGCCGAGATGGACACCGGGCGCGAACACCTGTTCTCGAACAAGTTCGCCTGCCCGATCTGCAACCACGCGCTGCCCGAACTCGAACCGCGGCTGTTCTCGTTCAACAACCCGGCCGGCGCCTGTCCGCGCTGCGACGGCCTGGGCACGATCGAGTTCTTCGATCCGAAGCGGGTCGTGCAGTTCCCCAACGTCAGCCTGGCCTCGGGGGCGATCAAGGGCTGGGACCGGCGCAACCAGTTCTACTACCAGCTGCTGCAGAGCCTGGCCGCGCACTACGACGTGGACCTGGAGAAGCCCTTCGAGAACCTGTCGGAGAACGTGCAGCAGGTGATCCTCAACGGCTCGGGCGCCGAGAAGATCAAGTTCACCTACCTGAGCGACGCCGGCAAACCGGTGGTGCGCGAACATCCGTTCGAAGGTGTGCTGCCGAACCTGGAACGGCGGCTGCGCGAGACCGACTCGGTGCACATCCGCGAGGAACTCGCGAAGCTGCGCAACCACCGGCCCTGCCCGAGCTGCGAGGGCACACGCCTGCGGCTCGACGCCCGTTTCGTGCGTGTCGGCCCGCGCGACGGCGACCGCGCGATCTGGGAGGTATCGGGCTGGACGCTGAAGGAGGCACTGAGCTGGTTCGACACACTCGACCTGCCCGGCGCGCGCAAGGCGGTCGGCGAGCGGATCATCCGCGAGATCGTCAACCGGCTGCGTTTCCTGAACAACGTCGGCCTGGACTACCTGTCGCTCGAACGCTCGGCCGAGACGTTGTCCGGGGGCGAATCGCAGCGCATCCGGCTCGCCTCGCAGATCGGCTCCGGGCTCACCGGGGTGATGTACGTGCTCGACGAGCCGTCGATCGGGCTGCACCAGCGCGACAACGACCGGCTGATCGGCACACTGAAGCACCTGCGCGATCTCGGCAACACGGTGCTGGTGGTCGAACACGACGAGGATGCGATCCGCTCGGCGGACCACGTGATCGACATGGGTCCGGGCGCGGGTGTGCACGGCGGCGAGGTGATCGCGCAGGGCGATCCGGAGGCGATCGCGTCCCATCCGGCGTCGGTGACCGGCGCCTTCCTGTCGGGCCGGCGCTCGATCGCGGTGCCGCTGCTGCGCACTCCCGCCGGCGAACGGCGGCTGACGATCCGCGGCGCCCGCGGCAACAACCTCAAGGACCTGACGGTCGAGATCCCGGTCGGGCTGCTGGTGCTGGTGACCGGTGTGTCGGGTTCGGGCAAGTCGACGCTGGTCAACGACACGCTGCAGCACGCGGTCGCGCGCCATCTCTACGGCTCGCAGGCCGAACCGGCGGCACACGACGCGATCGAGGGCATCGAACACTTCGACAAGGTGATCAGCGTCGACCAGAGCCCGATCGGGCGCACGCCGCGTTCGAACCCGGCGACCTACACCGGGCTGTTCACGCCGATCCGCGAGCTGTTCGCCGAGACACCGATCGCGCGCGAACGCGGCTACGGCCCCGGACGCTTCTCGTTCAACGTCAAGGGCGGGCGCTGCGAGGCGTGTGAAGGCGACGGCATGATCAAGGTCGAGATGCACTTCCTGCCCGACGTCTACGTGCCGTGTGACACCTGCAAGGGCCGGCGCTACAACCGCGAGACGCTCGAGGTGCAGTACAAGGCGCGCAGCATCGCCGAGGTGCTCGACCTGACGATCGAGCAGGCTTGGCAGTTCTTCGAGGCCGTGCCGCAGATCGCGCGCCGGCTGCAGACGATGATGGACGTCGGCCTGGGCTACATCCGGCTCGGGCAGAGCGCGACCACGCTGTCGGGCGGGGAGGCGCAGCGGGTCAAGCTGTCGCAGGAGCTGTCCAAGCGCGACACCGGGCGCACGCTGTACATCCTCGACGAGCCGACCACCGGGCTGCACTTCCACGACATCGAGCTGCTGCTCAAGGTGATCCACCAGTTGCGCGACCACGGCAACACGGTGGTCGTGATCGAACACAACCTGGACGTGATCAAGACCGCGGACTGGGTGATCGACCTCGGCCCGGAGGGCGGCGACGGCGGTGGCACGGTGGTGGTCGCCGGCACGCCGGAGGATGTCGCCCGCAGTCCGGACAGCCACACCGGCGTCCATCTCGGCCGCCTGCTGCAGCCGGCCGGGCCGGCCCGTCGTGCACCCCGGTCGCGCCCCGGTCGTGTGGCCGCGTTGCGACGGGGTTCGTGACCGCGACGAACGCTCGTTGCCGCGACGGACCGCGCGGTCGATAATCGGCCGCGACGACCCCTGGCCGGGGCGGTCCGACCGGCGCCCCGATGCCCGAGAACCTTCGCGAAGCCTGGCGCGCAACGTTCGAGCTGTACGACGCGAACGACCGCGAATCCGCCGAGATCCGTGCGGTGCACCTGCGGCAGGTGCTGCGCCTGACCCCGGTGATGATGCTCGCCAACGTGATCTGCGCGATCCTGGTCGTCGCTTCGCTGGGGCCGCTGCGCGACTTCGTCACCTGGCTCTGGGGGGCGTCGATCCTCGGCTTGTGTGCCTGGGCCATGAACGGCTGGCGGCACGTCCGCGCCAGCCAGCCGCCGCGGGTGTCGGTGCGGGCGTTCCGCCGAGCGACGATCCACGCGGCCGCGCTCGCCTCGTGCTGGGCGATCGCCGCTGCCTTGTGGTTCGCCGAGGCCCAACCCGCGCTGCAGGTGCTGATCGCATCGCTGGTGACCGGGATGCTCGGCGCCGGCGCGTTCACGCTGGCGATGCTGCCGCGTGCGTCGCTGATCTACGTGGCCATCGTCACTGCCGGCCTGCTGTTCGGGTTGTGGCGTGCCGGCGAACCGGTCTACGCGGTGGCGGCGGTGCTGCTCAGCTGCTACGCCTCGGTGGTCGCCTTCGGATCGATGGCCGCCGCACGCCAGTCGACCGCGCTGTTGCGATCACGCTACCTGCTCGGCCGCCAGGGCCAGGTGGTCTCGCTGCTGTTGCGCGACTTCGAGGAAAGCGCCAGCGACGCGTTGTGGGAGGTGGCGGGCAACGGGACGCTGACGCACGTCTCGCCGCGGATGGCCGAACTGCTCGGCGCGCGCGTGGACGACCTGCAGGGACGGCACCTGCTTCATTGCCTGGCGGACCGCCTCGACGACGCGTCGAAGGTGCAGGACGCACTCGCCGCAGGGGCCGCGTTCCGCGACGTCAAGGTACGGCTCGGCCACGGCGGCTCGATGCGCTGGCTCGCGTTCAGCGGCAAGCCGAAGGATCCCGCCGAGGATGACGGCGGCGGCTGGCGCGGCGTGATCGCCGACGTGACCGAGGCACAGCGTTCGGAGGATCGGCTGCGTTCGATGGCCGAGCAGGACCCGCTGACCGGTCTGGCGAACCGGCGCGCACTGCTGGCCGCCGCGCAGGCGGCGCTGGTCGAAGGTCGCGCCAGCTGCCTGCTGTCGATCGACCTGGACCATTTCAAGGCGATCAACGACACCTCGGGTCATTCGACCGGCGACGAGGTGCTGCGGGTGATCGCCGCACGGTTGCGGCGAGCGCTGCGGCCCGGTGACCTGGTCGCCAGGCTCGGCGGCGACGAGTTCGCGGTGCTGCTCGGCGGCGCGGACGGCCTGCAGACCCAGGATCGCGCGGTGCGGCTGCTCGACACCCTCGGCGCACCGCTGCAGGTCGGCCCGCGCCACCTGCACGTCGGTGCCAGCATCGGCATCGCCTGCCTGGACGCGACGGTCTCGTCGGTCGAGGACCTGATGATCAACGCCGACCTCGCGCTGTACGAAGCCAAGCGTGCCGGCCGCGGCCGGCACGCGACCTACACGCCGCGCCTGCGCGAGAACAGCCGCCGTGCACACGAGGTCGAGCAGGCACTGCGCGGCGCCGTCGGCAAGGGCCAGTTCGCGCTGCATTTCCAGCCGAAGGTGGACACCACCAGCCTGCGCACCATCGGGGTCGAGGCGCTGGCCCGCTGGCGCCACCCGGTGCTGGGCGCGGTCCCGCCGGCCGAGTTCGTGCCGGCCGCCGAGCGCTGCGGACTGATCCACGAGATCGGCGGCTGGGTGCTGCAGCAGGCGTGCCGTGCGGCGGTCCGGCTGCCCGGGCTCGCGGTGGCGGTCAACGTGTCGGCGATGCAGCTGATGGATCGCGAATTCGTCGGCCGCGTGCGCGAGGCGCTGCTCGTCGGCGAGGTCGATCCGGCGCGGCTGACCCTCGAGATCACCGAATCGCTGCTGCTCGACGGCTCGCAGGGAGCGATCGACCAGCTGCACCGGCTGTCGGCGCTGGGTGTGCAGGTGGCGCTGGACGACTTCGGCACCGGCTACTCGGCGCTTGCCTACCTGCGCTCGTTCCCGTTCGATACGCTGAAGATCGACCGCGCGTTCATCAGCGCGCTGCCGACGAGCGCCGATGCGACGGCGATCGTCGACATGATCGTCCGGCTCGCCGGCCAGCTCGGCATGAACACGGTCGCCGAGGGCGTCGAGACGGCGCAGGAGTTCGAAGGTGTGCGTGCCTGCGGCTGCCGGCAGGTGCAAGGCCACCTGATCTCGGCGGCGCTGCCGCTGCCCGATCTGCAGGCGTGGCTCGCGCGCGGCCCCGTGCCGGCGCTGCTTGCCAGGCCCGCCTGACCCGCGGCGGGCAGCGCGGCCGGCCACCGGTCAGGGCAACGCCGCGATCGCCGCCGCGTCGGCCGCGCAGACCCCCGCTTCGGTGATCAGCGCGCTCACCAGCCGCGCTGGCGTCACGTCGAACGCCGGGTTGGCGGCCGCGCTGGCCTCGGGCACCAGCCGCACCTCGACGATCGCGCCGGCTTCGGTGCGGCCCGTGATGTGCGAGACCTCGCGTGCCGCGCGCTCCTCGATCGGCACCGAGGCACCGTCGGGTGTCGTCCGGTCGAGTGTCGACAGCGGGCAGGCGACGTGGAACGGCACGCCGTTGTCGCCGGCAGCCAGTGCCTTCAGGTAGGTGCCGACCTTGTTGACGACGTCGCCGTTGGCGGCGACCCGGTCGCAACCGACGATCACCACGTCGACCTCGCCCCGCTGCATCAGCAGGCCGCCGGCGTTGTCGGCGATCACCGTATGCGCGATGCCGGCCTCGGCCAGTTCCCATGCGGTGAGCGCCGCGCCCTGATTGCGCGGACGGGTCTCGTCGACCCACACGTGCACGTCGATGCCCCGCTCTCGCGCCAGGTGGATCGGCGCGAGTGCGGTGCCGTAGGCGATCGCGGCCAGCCGGCCGGCGTTGCAGTGGGTCAGGATACGAAGCGGACGGCCCGGCACGATCATCGGCCGCCACAGGGCCAGCGCGTGTTCACCGATCGCCCGGTTCGCGGCGACATCCTCGTCGCACAGCCGGGCGGCCTCGTCCCACGCGGCGGCAGCCCGGAACGACGGCGCCAGCGGCTCGACCCGGCGCCGGACACGCTCGAGTGCCCAGCGCAGGTTGACCGCGGTCGGTCGTGTCGCCGCGAGTGTCGAACAGGCCTTCACGATGTCCTCGTCGGCCGCGGCTCGACGCAGCGACAGGGCGAGCCCGTACGCCGCCACGGCACCGATCAGCGGCGCACCCCGCACCTGCATGGTCGCGATCGCCCGCACGCAGTCGTCGATCGACGCAAGGGTCAGCGTGCGCTTTTCGAACGGAAGCACGGTCTGGTCGAGGGTCGTCACCCGCCCGGCCGCGTCGAGCCACAACGAACGCTCGGGCGGCGCCGCAACAGCTTGCGGATTGTCAGGGTGCATCGGCTGGCCGGGCATGTACTCTATGGATGCCGGCCGAGGCAGGCCGTGTGGTGTGTTCCGGCCCGACTTCTCGAACGTCGGGATTCGCGCGACGCGCCGCTTCCCCTCGCTTCCGGTCCCGCACCCATTGTATGGCCCCGCCCCACGGATGGTCGACGTCTCACTCCTGTCGGTGTTCCTGATCGGCCTGCTCGGCGGGCTGCACTGCGCCGGCATGTGCGGCGGCATCGTCGGTGCGATGTCGATGGCGCCGCGTCGTATCGGCAAACCGGTGCGGATCCCGGTTCGTGACGCCGGCGGCGGCGCGGCGACGCTGATGCAGGCGAACGGCGCGCTGGCGCTGCGCTCCGGATTGACGCTGGTGCTCGGCTACAACCTCGGCCGCATCACCAGTTACGTCGCCGCGGGCGCCGCGGCCGGCGCGCTCGGCTCGACCGCGTTCATCGCACAACGCCTGCTGCCGGTCGAACAGGTCGCCTTCGTGATCACCAACGCGATGCTGATCGTGCTCGGCCTGTACCTGGTCGGCATCGTGCGTTCGTTCGGACCGCTGGAGGCGATCGGCAAACATCCGTGGCGGCGGCTGCAGCCGCTGGCAGGCCGGCTGCTGCATGCCGACGGCTTCGGCGGCGCCGTCGCCGCCGGCATCGTCTGGGGCTGGGTGCCGTGTGGCATGGTCTACGGCGTGCTGATCGCGGCGATGGCCAGCGGCAGCGCACTGGACGGGGCGCTGCTGGCGGCGGCCTTCGGACTGGGCACGCTGCCCAGCCTGGTGGCGCTCGGCCTGTCGCTGCGCTCGCTGCGCGGCGCGCTGCAGAACCGTTGGTTGCGGATCGTCGCCGGAGCGCTGGTCATCACCTTCGGCATCGCCGGGCTGGCAAGGATCGATCCGTTCGAACATCTGCACCAGGCGATCGACGCGTGTCTGTCGATCGTGCGCTGAGCGCGGGCCGACCGCTGTCGTCGGCGTTGCGCGACGGCGAGGCGCCGCCGGCCTGTTTCCATTGCGGCCAACCGGTCTTCGAACGCGGCCGCTGGTCGACACCGGTCGACGGCGCGGCGCGTGAGATGTGCTGCGGCGGCTGCCAGGCGGTGGCGCAGGCGATCGTCGCCGGCGGGCTGGTCGACTACTACCGCCATCGCACCGGACCGGCCGCCGGCGCCGCACTCGTGCCACCGGAGCTGACCCAGCTCGCGCTGTTCGACGAACCC
Source organism: uncultured Burkholderiales bacterium (assembly GCA_902826305.1). Classification (GTDB taxonomy): domain Bacteria; phylum Pseudomonadota; class Gammaproteobacteria; order Burkholderiales; family Burkholderiaceae_E; genus CADEEH01. Next base: position 18,198 of record CADEEH010000058.1, on the reverse strand, counting down.
GAGGTGCAGGCGCGTTTCGTCCGCCACGCCGGTCCCGCCTGCGAGGCGACGCTGATGATCGACGGCATGCGCTGCGGCGCCTGCGTCTGGCTGATCGAACGGTCGCTAACCGGCGTGCCCGGCATCGAGGCGGCGACTGTCAACTTCGCGACCGAACGGGCGGTCGTGCGCTGGGATCCGCAGGCGACCCGGCTGTCCGAGGTGTTGGCCCGGATCGGCGCGATCGGCTATCGGGTGATGCCGTTCGATTCGCGCCAGCGCGAGGCCAACCTGCTGCGGACCACGCGCTACCTGTTCCGGCGCCTGTTCGTCGCCGGACTGGCGATGATGCAGGTGATGATGTACGCGTTCCCGGTCTACACCGCTGCTGCCGGCGACATGGACTGGGAGTGGGAGAACCTGATGCGCTGGGCCAGCTTCGCGCTGACGGTGCCCGCGGTGTTCTACTCCGCGTCCCCGTTCTTCGCCGGCGCCTGGCGCGACCTGAAGAGCCGCCACCTCGGCATGGACGTGCCGGTGGTGATCGGCATCACCGCCGCGTTCGTCGCCAGTGCGTGGGCGACGGTCACCGGCCGCGGCGAGGTCTACTTCGACTCGGTGACGATGTTCGTGTTCCTGCTGCTCGGCGCACGTTACCTCGAATGGATCGCGCGCCGGCGTGCCGCCCGCGCGGTCGACGCGATCACCGCACAATTGCCGGAGAGCGCGACCCGACTGCGCGGCGAGGTGGCCGAGACGGTGCCGGTGTTCCGGCTCGAGCCCGGCGACGAGATCCGCGTCGGCACCGGCGAACGCCTGCCGGTCGATGCCGTCTTCCTCGACGGCCGCACCGAGATCGACCAGGCGCTGCTGACCGGCGAATCGACGCCGGTCGCGAAGGCGGCCGGCGACGAGGCGCCCGGCGGCGCGATCAACGTCGGCAACCCGGTCCGCATGCGGGTGCTGCGCACCGGCGCCGACAGCACGTTGTCGATGATCGAACGGCTGATCGAGCGCGCGGCGGCCGACAAACCCGCGATCGAACAGATCGCCGACCGAGTCGCGGCCTGGTTCGTCCTGGCGCTGATCCTGTTCGCGATCGGTGTGTTCGCCGCCTGGTCCTGGGTCGATCCTGCGCGCGCGTTGCCGGTGTCGATCGCGGTGCTGGTCGTCTCCTGCCCGTGTGCATTGTCGCTGGCGACACCGGCGGCGCTGGCCGCCGCGACCGGTGCGATCACCCGCGACGGTGTGCTGGTCGCGCGTGGCCATGCGCTGGAAGCGCTGGCGACGGCCACCGATGTCGTCTTCGACAAGACCGGCACGTTGACCCGCGGTGAACCGCGGCTGGCGGCGGTGACACTCGGCGACGGCGTCGATCGCCGGCTCGCGCTCGCCTGGGCGGCCGCGCTCGACAGCGGCTCGCCGCATCCGTTCGCCGCGGCGCTGGCAGGCGCCTGCGCGGCCGAACCGATCGCCGGTGAAGCGGTGATCGCGACCGGACTGACCTCGGTGCCCGGCCGCGGCGTCGAGGGTGACGTGGGTGGCACGACGATGCGGCTCGGCTCGCGTGTCTTCGTTGCCGAGTGGACCGATCCGGGCCCGGAGGACGTCGGCGCCGGCAGCCGCGTCCGGCTGGCAACCCGCGACCGTGTCCTCGCCACGTTCACGTTCGAGGATCCACCACGCGCCGAGGCCGCCTCGACCGTGCAGCAGTTGCGCGCGCTCGGCCTTCGGGTGCACCTGCTGTCCGGCGATCGTGGCGCCGAAGTCGCCTCGCTCGCCGGCCGCCTGGGCATCACCGACTACCGGGGGGATGCCAGCCCGTCGGACAAGGTCGAGCGGATCCGCGCGCTGCAGGCTTCCGGCGGCCGGGTGCTGATGGTCGGCGATGGCATCAACGATGCGCCGGTGCTGGCGGCCGCCGACGTGTCGATCGCGGTCGCGCGTGCCAGCGCGCTGGCCAAGACGGCGGCCGACGTGATCCTGCTGGCTAATTCGATCGCGCGCGTGCCGCGCCTGCTCGACAAGTCGCGCGCGACCCGGCGCGTGATCATCCAGAACCTGGCCTGGGCGACCGCCTACAACACGATCGCGATCCCGGCCGCGGCGCTGGGCTGGATTCCGCCGTGGCTGGCCGCGATCGGCATGTCGGCCAGCTCGCTGCTGGTGGCGGCCAACGCGCTGCGCCTGGGTGCGGGACTGCGCGACGGCAACGAGGTCGCGCAGGCGCCGGCTGCGACCGCGACCGTGCGCTGAGCGAACCGGATGGAAGCGCTGTACCTGCTGATACCGCTGAGTGTCGTGCTGGTGGGACTGGCGGTCTGGATCTTCTTCCGGATGCAGGATTCCGGACAGTTCGATGACATGGACAGTCCCGCACACGCCATACTGCTCGATGACGATCGACCGGTCGCCAAGCCGCCTGGCGAACGTCCGCCGACGACCCTCGATCCCGATTCCGCTCCGCCCCGGCCGCCGGGTCGAAGCGACGACAACACACAATGAAGTGTTCACTTCATTGGCAGGCGGCGCGCGCGCAACGCGAATGACCAAAATCAATGCGATGCGACAGTGGGGCCGATAGCCTCATCGCACCGACCTTCCCACATCGATCGCCGCTGCCAATGGCGGTCGCAGTCGCCGGTCAGGTACACGGCGGTCGGTCACATCAGGAGAACAATCCATGGGTAGCAGCGTAGCGGCCTCCGCCAAGGGTTCCTTGGGCGAGGCCTACAACTATTCGGTCGTCCGGCAATTCGCCTTCATGACGGTCGTGTGGGGTGTCGTCGGCATGCTGGTCGGGGTGATCATCGCCGCCCAGCTCGCATGGCCGGCACTGAACTTCGACATTCCTTACCTGACCTACAGCCGGCTGCGCCCGCTGCACACCAACGCGGTGATCTTCGCCTTCGGCGGCTGCGCGTTGTTCGCCACCTCGTACTACATCGTCCAGCGCACCTGCCAGGCACGGCTGTTCGCCGGTCCGCTGGCGGCGTTCACGTTCTGGGGCTGGCAGCTGATCATCGTGCTGGCCGCGGTGACGCTGCCGCTGGGCATCACCACCGGCAAGGAATACGCCGAGCTCGAGTGGCCGATCGACCTGCTGATCGCCGTCGTCTGGGTCAGCTACGCGATCGTGTTCTTCGGCACGATCATGAAGCGCAAGACGCCGCACATCTACGTCGCCAACTGGTTCTTCGGCGCGTTCATCCTGACCGTCGCGCTGCTGCACATCGTCAACAGCGCCGAGATCCCGGTGACGCTGACCAAGTCGTACTCCGCCTACGCCGGCGTGCAGGACGCGATGATCCAGTGGTGGTACGGCCACAACGCGGTCGGCTTCTTCCTGACCGCCGGCTTCCTGGGGATGATGTATTACTTCATCCCGAAACAGGCCGAGCGCCCGGTGTATTCGTACCGCCTGTCGATCGTGCACTTCTGGGCGCTGATCTTCACCTACATGTGGGCAGGCCCGCACCACCTGCACTACACCGCCCTGCCGGACTGGGCGCAGTCGCTGGGCATGGTCTTCTCGCTGATCCTGCTGGCGCCGTCGTGGGGCGGGATGATCAACGGCATCATGACGCTGTCGGGTGCCTGGCACAAACTGCGCAACGACCCGATCCTGAAGTTCCTGATCGTCTCGCTGTCGTTCTACGGCATGTCGACCTTCGAAGGTCCGATGATGTCGATCAAGACCGTCAACGCGCTGTCGCACTACACCGACTGGACCGTCGGCCACGTGCACTCCGGTGCACTCGGCTGGGTCGGCCTGGTCTCGATGGGTTCGATCTACTACCTGATGCCGCGCCTGTGGGGCCGCGCGCAGATGTACAGCCCGCGCCTGGTCGAGGTGCACTTCTGGGTCGCCACGATCGGCATCGTGCTGTACATCGCCGCGATGTGGATCGCCGGCGTGATGCAGGGCCTGATGTGGCGCGCGACGAACGCCGACGGCACGCTGACCTACGCGTTCATCGAGTCGATCAAGGCCACCTACCCCTACTACGTGATCCGTTTCCTCGGCGGCGTGTTGTACCTGTCGGGTGTGCTGATCATGCTCTACAACTGCGTGATGACGATCCGCGCCGGCAAGCCCGAGGACGCCGCGATCCCCGCCGTCGCCGTGGCGCACGCGTGAGCGGCCCAGGAAAGGACCAGGAGTTTCCATCATGAGACTGTTCTCCCACGAGGTGTTCGAGAAGAACATCGGACTGATGATCCTCGGGATCGTGCTGCTGGTGTCCGTCGGCGGCCTGGTCGAGATCGTCCCGCTGTTCTTCCAGAAGTCGACCACGCAGCCGATCTCCGGGCTGACACCGTACAGCCCGCTGCGGCTGGCCGGTCGCGACGTCTACGTCCGCGAAGGCTGCTACAACTGCCACTCGCAGATGGTCCGTCCGTTCCGCGCCGAGACCGAACGCTACGGCCACTACTCGGTCGCCAGCGAATACGTCTACGACCGCCCGTTCCAGTGGGGCAGCAAGCGCACCGGTCCGGACCTGCACCGGGTCGGCGGCCGCTACAGCGACGAGTGGCATCGCGTGCACCTGACCAACCCGCGCGACGTCGTGCCGGAATCGAACATGCCCGGCTATCCGTGGCTGGCGAGCACCGAGCTCGACCCGGCGGCGATCGCGCCGAAGATGAAGGCGCTGCGCCTGGTCGGTCACCCGTATACCGACGACGAGATCGCGAAGGCCGGCGACGAGGTCAAGGGCAAGACCGAGATGGAGGCGCTGATCGCCTACCTCCAGGGCATGGGCATCCACCTCAAGCCCACGCAATAAGGAGCGACGCATGGACATCAATCTGCTGCGCGGGATCATCACCGCACTGAGCCTGCTCGCCTTCATCGGGATCGTGATGTGGGCCTACAGTTCCAGGAACAAGGCTGGTTTCGAGGAGGCGGCCAACCTGCCGTTCGTCGACGACGAGCCCGCCGATCGCGTCAAGGGAGGCGCAAATGGCTGACTTCGTGAGCTCCGGATGGAGCATCTACATCTCGGCGGTGACCACCGTCTCGATCCTGTTCTGCGTCTGGCTGTGCTGGGTGCTGGCCTCCAAGAAGGCGGCCGGGTCCAGCGTCGAGACCACCGGCCACGTCTGGGACGAGACCCTGGCCGAGTACAACAACCCGCTGCCGCGCTGGTGGCTGTACCTGTTCTACATCACCATCGCGTTCGCGGTCGGCTACCTGGTGCTGTATCCGGGTTTCGGCGCCAGCAAGGGGCAGTTCGGCTGGAGCCAGGTCGGCCAGTACGAGACCGAGGTGCAGAAGGCCAAGGCGGTGTACGAGCCGCTGTTCACGCGCTACCTGTCGCAGGACATCAAGCAGGTGGCCGCCGACCCGGAAGCCCGCGCGATGGGTGAACGGCTGTACCTGACCTACTGCGTGCAGTGCCACGGCTCGGATGCACGCGGCAGTCGCGGCTTCCCGAACCTGTCGGACAAGGACTGGCTGTACGGCGGCGACCCGGAGAAGATCAAGGAGACGATCCTGGGCGGTCGCCAGGGCATGATGCCGCCGATGGCCGCGGCGGTCGGCGAGGCCGCCGACGTCGAGAACGTCGCCAACTACGTGTTGTCGCTGTCGCAGAGCGGCCATGATCCGGCCAAGGCCGCGCTCGGCAAGGCCAAGTTCGGCGCCTGCGCCGCCTGCCACGGACCGGACGGCACCGGCAATCCGGCACTCGGCGCACCGAACCTGACCGACAAGACCTGGCTGTACGGCGGCGGCGTCGCGACGATCATCGAGTCGATCAACAAGGGACGCAGCAACCAGATGCCGGCGTTCAAGGATCTGCTCGGCGAGGGCAAGGCCCACGTGCTCTCGGCCTACGTCTGGAGCCTGTCCAACGGATCGGGCAGCAAGGTCGCGCAGCACTGAGGCGACACACCACCGGCCGGTCGCCGCGACATCGGTGACCGCACTCACCGAGCGGCGCGCCTGCCGGGGGTTACGATGGGGTTGGAGCGAATCCAGCCCCTTTTTGTTTGATCGAAGACAACATGGTCCAGATACCGCTGAAGGTCGTCGGTGGCAAAGCCGGCGAGGAAGTCGAGGAGAGCCTCTACGAGGTTCGCCGGAAGATCTATCCGCGCGCGGTGCACGGCCTGTTCGCCGGCTGGCGATGGAGCCTGGTCTGGCTGACCCAGATCATCTTCTACGGCCTGCCCTGGCTCACCTGGAACGGCAGGCCGGCGATCCTGTTCGACCTGCTGTCACGCCGGTTCTACATCTTCGGCATCGTGTTGTACCCGCAGGACTTCATCTACCTGACCGGCCTGCTGATCATCGCGGCGCTGTCGCTGTTCCTGTTCACCGCGGTCGCGGGCCGGCTGTGGTGCGGTTATGCGTGCCCGCAGACGGTCTATACCGAGATCTTCATGTGGATCGAACGCAAGGTCGAGGGCGACCGGCAGAAACGGATGAAGCTCGACCAGTCCGGCCCGTCGGCGGCCAAGTTCGGCAAGAAGTCGCTCAAGCACCTGCTCTGGATCTCGGTCGCGCTGTGGACCGGCATCACCTTCGTCGGCTACTTCACGCCGATCCGCGACTTGCTGGTCGAGATCACCTCGTTCGGGCTCGGACCCTGGGAGACCTGGTGGGTCCTGTTCTACGGCTTCGCGACCTACGGCAACGCCGGGTTCATGCGCGAGCAGGTCTGCAAGTACATGTGTCCGTACGCGCGCTTCCAGAGTTCGATGTTCGACAAGGACACGATGATCATCACCTACGACGCGGAGCGCGGCGAACCGCGCGGGTCGCGTTCGAGGAAGGCCGATCCGAAGGTGCTCGGGCTGGGCTCGTGCATCGACTGCGGGCTCTGCGTCGAGGTCTGCCCGACCGGGATCGACATCCGCAAAGGCCTGCAATACGAGTGCATCGGCTGCGCCGGCTGCATCGACGCGTGTGACCAGGTGATGGCCAAGATGGGTTACCCGCCCGGGCTGGTCCGCTACACCACGCAGAACGCGCTGGCCAACCACTGGCGCGGCCCGGAGCTGGTGCGCCGGGTGCTGCGGCCGCGGGTCATGGTCTACACCTCGATCCTGGCCGCGGTGACGATCGCGCTGTTCACCCACCTGCTGTTGCGCACGCCGCTGAAGGTGAACGTGATGCGTGACCGGGCCACCCTGGGCCGCGAGGTCGAGGACGGCATGATCGAGAACGCGTACCGGCTGCAGATCATCAACGCCGAGGAGCGGACGCGCCGCTACGTGCTGCGCGTCAAGGGCCTCGAATCCGCGGAGATCATCGTCGGCCAGAGCATCGAGGTCGGTCCGGCCGAAACCCACCTGACGCCGGTCACCGTGCGCGCCCGTCCCGGCGAGGGCAAGAAGGGATCGAACACGATCGTCTTCGAGGTCGAAGCCGCCGACGATCCGTCGATCTCGGTGCGCGAGAAGGGTGTGTTCCTGGTTCCGCGATGAAGGAGAACGACGAGATGCACGACACGAACATCGAACCCCCCTGGTATCGCCAGGGCTGGCCGTGGCTGCTGATGCTGATGCCGGCACTTGCCGTGGTCGGCGGCTTCATCACGTTGTGGCTGGCGCTGACCAGCAACAACGCGCTGGTGGTCGACGACTACTACCGCGAAGGCAAGGCGATCAACCAGACGCTTGCCCGCGACCGGCAGGCGTCCCAGCTGGGTCTGTCGGCGCTCATCGAACGCGCCGGCGACGGCAGCGGCACGATCCGGCTCGAGACCAGCCGGGGCGCGATGACTCCGCCGGCCGCGTTGCGGCTGCGGCTCGTGCATCCGACCGACGCGCAGGCCGATCGCGACGTCACCACGGTGATTGGGCCCGATGGCCGATACGCGATCGCCGCGGGCACGCTGCCCACCAGCGGGCGCTGGACGGTGATGCTCGAGGACGCCGGCAACCAGTGGCGACTGGTCGGCGCGCGCGGCGAACTGCCGGCGTCGATCCGGCTGGCCGCCGAGGCCCTCTGACCACCCCGCGCAAGCCGGGTATGCTTGCGCAGACAATGATCAATCGCGGTGCGTCGACACACCGCAGGAGCCGAGAATGCCCGACACGTCAGTCGAGAACAGGCAGCGCTCGATCGGTGACCGGGTGGTCGGCCGTTTCATGATGCAGGTCCTTTGGCCCTCGTTCCTGGTCGCGGTGATCGCCGAGGGTGTGTTCTTCTCGATGATCGATCCGCAGGAACTGGTCATCGCCGGGTACCAGCTCGCCGACAACCACGAGGCCGCATACACCGTCGGATTTTTCGTGTTCTGGGCGTTGTTCGCGATCTCCAGCGGACTCACCTGGGTCCTGAGCCGGACCACCCCGCCGCCGCCCGAGCTGCTGCAGACGCCCGAAGATCGGCGGCACCAGGACAAATCCCTCGTCGGCCGGTGAAAGCCGGTTCGAAGCTGCTGCGCGGGCGGATTTGCGTGCTGTGATGCTCGCCGTACTCCAGTACGGCTGCGCTTCTCGCACGCAACTCCACCCGCTCGCGACGCTTCGATTCCGGCTTTCGGAGCGTCCCGGACGGTAGCGCGCTCACTCGCCGCCGGACCAGCGGTCCAGGTCGCGGCGTTCGCGTTTGGTGGGACGGCCGCGGATCGAGTGGGCGGGTTCGGGCGCCTCGCGCCGGCGGGCGATCTCGGCGACGCGGCGCGCGATCGATTCCTGGGTTTCGTCGTAGAGTGCCTGCGCCTCGGCGGCCGGCCCGCGACGGTCCGACAACGCGACCACCCGGACGACCCGCAGCATCGCGGCATCCCGGTCGGCCGACCTGACCGACAGCTCGTCGCCGGGGCGCAGTTCACGCGCCGGCTTGACCCGTTCACCGCCCACCAGCACGGCGCCTGCCTCGACGGCGGCGCGGGCGAGACCGCGGGTCTTGAAGAAACGCGCCGCCCACAGCCACTTGTCGATGCGCATCACCGGCCGCCCTGCGTCAGTGGCCCTCGAAATCGACCAGCGTGAACAGCGACAGGCCGGCATCGCGCAGCCGTTTCGAGCCGCCGAGCTCCGGCAGGTCGACGATCGCGGCGCCCTCGATCACGGTGGCGCCGAGCTGTTCGATCAGCTGCTTGCCGGCCAGCATCGTGCCCCCGGTGGCGATCAGATCGTCGATCAGCAGCACCCGGTCGCCACGGCGGCACGCGTCGACATGCAGCTCGACCGCACCGGTGCCGTACTCCAGCGCGTAGTCGACCGCCACGGTCTGGTACGGGAGCTTGCCCTTCTTGCGTATCGGCACGAAGCCGCGGTTCAGTTCGTAGGCGACGATCGCGCCGAGGATGAAGCCGCGTGCGTCGATGCCCGCCACGACATCGACGTCGCGGTCCATGTAGCGGAAGACGAACAGGTCGATCAGCACACGCAGCGACTGCGGGTTCTGCAGCAGCGGCGTGATGTCGCGGAACATCACGCCGGGTGTCGGCCAATCGGGGACGTTTCGGATCTGCCGTTTCAGGTATTCCGGATCGAGCATCGCGGCATCGGCCATCATGTCGTCGTCGAAGGGTCGCGGGAACTGTGGGAGCATGGGCGCTCGAGCGCACCCCGATGGTCGCAACCTACCATGCCCGGCCCCGCGATGGCGCCGCCCGGGCAGGGCGATAATGGCCGGGGGATCCCGTCGGCCGGATGCGCGGCCACCCCTCGGCAGCACCGCTTCCGATCGTCGATGGAGTGATCGTGACCGTACCCGTCAAGCAACGCTATTTCGAGGACTACCAGGCCGGCGAGGTCTTCGAGTTCGGAGACTGCCTGGTCACCGAGGAGGAGATCCTCGAGTTCGCCCGGCGCTACGACGCACAGCCGTTCCACGTCGACCCGGTGGCCGCCTCGGCTTCGATCTACGGTGGCCTGATCGCCAGCGGCTGGCTGACCGGCAGCCTGATGATGCGGATGGTGGTCGAGAACTTCATCTCGCCGCTGTCGAGCATGGGTTCGCCGGGGCTGGATGAAGTGCGCTGGCTCAAGCCGGTGCGCCCCGGCAACCGCCTGTCGGTCCGTGTGACCATTCTCGACACACGTCGCTCCCAGACCAAACCCGACCGCGGCATGATCCAGGTCTTGCAGGAGGCGCTCGATCAGGACGGGCAACCCGTGATGCGGGTCAAGGGATGGGGTATGTACAAGTGCCGGGACGCCGCGTCGTAGTCCTCGCGGCGGTTCGGGTGCCCGTGACCCGAGCGACCGCACGCCTCGCCGCGCGGGTTGTTTGCACGCGGTGAAGACCTTCCGCCCGACCCTGATCCATGTCCAGTGGGCCGCCGCGAGCCTCGCAGTCGCCGCGTTCGCGCTCGCCGCCTGGTACGGCTACCGGGCGAGCGAGAACGAGGCCGCCGAACTGACCGGCATCGACGCCGATGTGCGCATCGTGCTCGAGGCCAACGAGTTGCGGTATCTCGCGGCCCGGATGGATTCGCTGCAGGCCGCGTACGCGGCCGAGTTCGATCGTCGCCTGACCGCGCCGACACCCAGCCCGACACCGGCCGTCCCGTTGCCCGAGCGGCAGACCCCGCGGCTTCAGTTCCTGGCGGCGATCACCCAGTTCCGCGAATCGTTCAAGCGGCTGTCGGCCGAAACCCTGTCCGGCGACGGCCAGAAGATGCTCGAGATCGTGCGCACCGCGTTCGAGGACTACGTGCGGGCCGATGAACGATCGATCGGCGCGTTGCGTCGCGACCCCGACGGCGCCGGCGAACGCCAGATCGCGCGCCTGATCGGTACCGAGGGTGACCTCGCCGGCCAGGTGGCGGCGCCACTGAGCCGCGTCGCGCTCACCGCGGCGGTGCGGGCCAAGCGCAAGGCCGACGGTGACGACGGCAGCGCGCAGACCACGTTGCGGCGCGCGGCCATCGCGGGGCTCGTCGGCAGCGCGCTGACCGCGTTGTACGGGGCGATCGCCTGGCGGCTGACCCGCGCCCGACGACGCCAGATCACACAGCTCGACTCGCAGGCGCGGACCGACCAGCTCACCGGCGTCGGCAACCGGCGCCGGTGGGAGGAGGCGCTGCCGGCCGGCCTCGAACAGGCCAAGCTCACCCGCACCGTGGTCGCGGTCGCGATCATCGACCTGGACCGGTTCAAGCAGTACAACGACACCCACGGGCATCCGGCCGGCGACCGCCTGCTCGCGGAGACCGCGCGCGCGATCGCCAACGGGCTCAGGGAAGGCGACCTGATCGCACGGTACGGTGGCGAGGAGTTCGTCCTGATGTTGCCTGGCTGCACCTCCCGACAGGCGGAAGAAATTGTCGACCGTGTCCGGGTTAACATCCCGGACAAGCAGACCTTCTCCGCCGGGGTCACACATTCGATGGGCGACGAATTCCCCGTCGACGTGCTGACCCGTGCCGACGAGGCCCTGTACGAGGCCAAGCAGGGCGGCCGGGCGCGCACCGTGCTCAATCCGCCACCGCAAGTCCGCACCCGGGCGACCAGCCCGCTCTGACCTCTGACTGTTCGTCGAAGACCGTGAAGACCCCGCTGGTCTGCCTGGCCGTGCTCGCGGCCACTGCCGCAACGGACCCCGCCCATTCGCAGTGGATGCGGCCGGGCGACGAGATGACGCTTCAGTACGGCCCGCGGGTCGTGCACTACCGACCGTCTCCCGACCACGTCAACGAAAGCCAGCTGGTCAACGTGCAGGTGCAATCCCGGCACGATACGCGGTGGGGCGCGGATCGATCGCTCTACGGCTTCGCGGCATTCAACAACTCGTTCGGCCAGTCATCGCAGTACGCCTACCTTGGCCAGCAGTGGCAGCTCGGCCGCTACTGGTACGCGAAGGTCACCGCCGGGCTGCTGTATGGCTACCGCGGCCAGTATCGCGACAAGATCCCGCTCAATCAGCTCGGCATCGCCCCGGCGATCATCCCGTCACTCGGCCTGCGCCTGGGCCCGGTGTCCGTCGAAGGCATCCTGCTCGGCTCCGCCGGCTACATGTTCGGCCTGGGCTTTCGCTACGAGATGTAGGTTCCGGGCAGAACGCGCAGCAGCTTGACGACAGGATCTATCGGGGCAGCGTGGACGTTCCCATCAGGAACACATCCACCTCGCGCGCACACTGGCGGCCCTCCCGGATCGCCCATACCACCAGCGACTGTCCGCGCCGCATGTCACCCGCGGCGAACACCTTGTCGACGTTGGTCCGGTAGCAACCGTCACCGTCGGTGCTCGCCTTGGCATTGCCGCGCGGGTCCTTGTCGATGCCGAACGAATCGAGCACCATGCCCACCGGCGAGACGAATCCCATCGCCAGCAGCACCAGGTCGGCGGGCACCTCGAACTCCGAGCCCGGCCGTTCGACCATCCGCATCTGCCCGGTGGTCTCGTCGCGTTGCCAGTCGACGTACGAACAGACGAGCGCGGCGACGTTGCCCTTGCCGTCGTCCTTGAACGACTTGGTGGTCACCGCCCAGTCGCGTTCGCAGCCCTCCTCGTGCGACGACGAGGTGCGCAGCTTCAGCGGCCAGTACGGCCAGGTGAGCGCCTTGTTCTCGGCAGCCGGCGGCTGCGGCATCACCTCGAACTGCGTGACCGAGACCGCGCCCTGGCGGTTGCTGGTGCCGACGCAGTCCGACCCGGTGTCGCCGCCGCCGATCACCACCACCCGCTTGCCGGTGGCGAGGATCTGTCCGTCGATGCTGTCGCCGGCGACCACCCGGTTCTGCGACGGCAGGAACTGCATCGCGTAGAAGACGCCGGACAGCTGCCGGCCGGGCACCGGCAGATCGCGCGGATTTTCGGCCCCGCCGGTGAGCACGACCGCATCGAAATCGGCGATCAGCTGCGCCGGCTCGATCCGCTGCCGGGCGAGGTTGGTCACGGTGCCGATGTCGTCACCGGCGGCGACCAGCACGCCGGGCCGGAAGGTCACGCCTTCGGCCTGCATCTGCTGCATCCGGCGATCGATGTGTGACTTCTCCATCTTGAAGTCCGGGATGCCGTAGCGGAGCAGCCCGCCGATGCGGTCGTTCTTCTCGAACACCGTCACCTCGTGGCCAGCACGTGCGAGCTGCTGTGCACAGGCGAGGCCGGCCGGACCGGAGCCGACCACCGCGACCTTGCGCCCGGTCTTGTGCGCCGGCGGCTGCGGCTTGACCCAGCCTTCTTCCCAGGCCTTGTCGATGATCGCGTGTTCGATCGACTTGATGCCGACCGGATCGTTGTTGATGTTCAGCGTGCAGGCGGCCTCACACGGCGCCGGGCAGATGCGGCCGGTGAACTCGGGGAAGTTGTTGGTCGAATGCAGGACGTCGATCGCCTCGCGCCAGCGGTTGCGGTAAACGAGATCGTTCCAGTCCGGGATGATGTTGTTGACCGGACAGCCCGACTGGCAGAACGGGATGCCACAATCCATGCAGCGCGCGCCCTGGCGGCTCGCCATCTCGTCGGGCAGCGCGATCACGAACTCCCGGTAGTGCTTGACCCGTTCCTCGACGGCTTCGGAGGCCTCCTGCAGCCGCTGGAACTCCATGAATCCGGTGACCTTGCCCATGTTCTCGTGACCCGTCCTGGTTCCGTGTGTGTCGTGTCGTCGCGTGCGGTGTGATCCGATCCCCGCGGGGCCGGTGGTGTCCGCGCCGCCTCGCTATTTCGCGTGTGCCGTGTCGCGTTCGAGCCGCTTCTGGCGCGCCGCGTGCATCTCGCCCAGTGCCCGCCGGTACTCGTGCGGGAACACCTTGACGAACTGCAGGCGCGCCTTGTCCCAGTGGTCCAGGACCCAGCGCGCCTTCTCGCTGCCGGTGAAGCGGAAGTGTTTCTCGATCAGCTGCTTGACGATGATCTCGTCACACTCGCCGCGGTGCCAGCTCGCCGGGTCGGTCTTGACCAGCTGCTCGGCGGTCGACAGCAACGGCTCGAGCTCGACCATCGATGGGTTGCAGCGCGCCTCGAACTCGCCCTTCGGGTCGAACACGTAGGCGATCCCGCCGGACATGCCGGCGGCGAAGTTGCGCCCGGTGCCGCCGAGCACGACCACGGTGCCGCCGGTCATGTACTCGCAGCCGTGGTCCCCGGTGCCCTCGACGACCGCGGTCGCGCCCGAGTTGCGCACGCAGAACCGTTCGCCGGCCACGCCGCTGAAGAACGACTCGCCGTCGATCGCCCCGTACATCACGGTGTTGCCGACGATGATGTTCTCGTCGGCCTGGCCGCGGAAGTCGTTGGTCGGCCTGACGACGATGCGACCTCCCGACAGGCCCTTGCCGACGTAGTCGTTGCCCTCGCCGACCAGGTCGATCGAGATGCCGCGCGCGAGGAACGCACCGAAGCTCTGCCCGGCGGTGCCGTTGAACTGGATGTGGATCGTGTCCTCGGGCAGGCCTTCGTGGCCGAAGCGACGGGCGACCTCGCCCGAGAGCATCGCACACGCCGTCCGGTTGACGTTGCGGATCGGCTGGATGAACGAGACCTTCTCGCGCCGTTCGAGCGCGGGCCGGCACAGCTCGATCAGCCGGTGATCGAGCGCGTGACGCAGGTTGTGATCCTGCTCGCCGACCAGATGACGCGGCACCTCGTCGGGCAGCTTCGGCATCGCGAACACGCGCGAGAAGTCCAGCCCGCGCGCCTTCCAGTGCTCGACGCCTTTCCTCATGTCGAGCAGGTGGGTGGCACCGATCAGCTCCTCGATCCTGCGCACGCCGAGCTGGGCCATCAGCTGCCGGACTTCCTCGGCGACGAAGAAGAAGAAGTTGACGACGTACTCCGGCTTGCCCTGGAACTTGCGGCGAAGCACCGGATCCTGCGTCGCCACCCCCACCGGACAGGTGTTCAGGTGGCACTTGCGCATCATGATGCAGCCCTCGACCACCAGCGGCGCGGTCGCGAAGCCGAACTCGTCGGCGCCGAGGATCGCGCCGATGACGACGTCGCGGCCGGTCTTCATCTGGCCGTCGACCTGCACCGCGATCCGCCCGCGCAGCCGGTTGAGCACCAGCGTCTGCTGCGTCTCGGCCAGGCCGAGCTCCCACGGCGTGCCGGCGTGTTTGATCGACGACCAGGGACTGGCGCCGGTGCCGCCATCGTGGCCGGAGATCGTCACGTGGTCGGCCTTCGCCTTCGCGACGCCGGCGGCGACAGTGCCCACGCCGACCTCGGACACCAGCTTGACCGAGATCGACGCCCTCGGATTGACGTTCTTCAGATCGTGGATCAGCTGCGCCAGGTCCTCGATCGAATAGATGTCGTGATGCGGCGGCGGCGAGATCAGGCCGACACCCGGCACCGAGTAGCGCAGCTTGGCGATGTACTCGGACACCTTGTGGCCCGGAAGCTGGCCACCCTCGCCGGGCTTGGCGCCCTGCGCCATCTTGATCTGGATCTGGTCGGCCGAACTCAGGTACTCGGCGGTGACGCCGAAGCGGCCCGAGGCGACCTGCTTGATCTTCGAGCGCAGCGAGTCGCCGGCCTTGAGCACGATCTTCGCCTCGATGCGGTCCTCGCCGATCACGGTGCCGATCGTGTCGCCGTCCTTCACCGTCGAGGCGCCGGTGCGCAGTTCGGCGCGGTAGCGCATCTCGTCCTCGCCGCCTTCACCGGTGTTGGACTTGCCGCCGATCCGGTTCATCGCGACCGCCAGCGTCGTGTGCGCCTCGGTCGAGATCGAACCGAGCGACATCGCGCCGGTGGCGAAACGCCTGACGATCTCGGCGGCCGGCTCGACCTCCTCGATCGGCACCGGTGTCACGCGGTCGAAGCGGAACTCGAACAGGCCGCGCAACGTCATGTGCCGGCGGCTCTGGTCGTTGATGATGCGCGCGTACTCCTGGTAGGTCGCCGGGTTCGACGTGCGCGTCGAATGCTGCAGCTTGGCGATCGCATCCGGCGTCCACATGTGGTCCTCGCCGCGGATCCGGTACGCGTATTCACCGCCGGCATCGAGCATCGTCGACAGCACCGGGTCGTCGCTGAACGCGGCGCGGTGCATCCGGATCGCCTCCTCGGCGACGTCGAACACGCCGATGCCCTCGATGTTCGAGGCGGTGCCGGTGAAGTACTTGTCGATCAGCGCCCGCGACAGCCCGACGGCCTCGAAGATCTGCGCGCCGCAATAGGACATGTAGGTCGAGATGCCCATCTTGGACATCACCTTCATCAGCCCCTTGCCGATCGCCTTCGTGTAGTTGGCGATCGCCTTGTCCGGGCCGATGTCGCCCGGCAGGTCCTTGCACAGCGCCTGCAGCGTCTGCATCGCCAGGTACGGGTGGATCGCCTCGGCGCCGTAGCCGGCGAGCAGCGCGAAATGATGCACCTCGCGCGCCGAGCCGGTCTCCACGACCAGGCCGGTGCTGGTACGCAGCCCGCGGTTGACCAGGTGAAGGTGGATCGCGCTGGTCGCCAGCAGCGCCGGGATCGCGACGTTGTCGCGGTCGACGCGCCGATCGGACACGATCAGGATGTTGAAGCCCTTCCTCACCGCGTCCTCGGCCTCGGCGGCGAGCGACGCCAGCCGGGCCTCGATGCCCTCGCTGCCCCAGGCCACCGGATAACAGATGTTCAGCTCGTACGACTTGAACTTGTCACCGGTGTAGCGCTCGATGTTGCGGATCCGCGCCATGTCCTCGGCGTCGATGACCGGCTGCGAGACCTCGAGCCGCATCGGCGGGTTGATGTTGTTCAGGTCGAGCAGGTTCTGCCGCGGACCGATGAACGACACCAGCGACATCACCAGCTGTTCGCGGATCGGATCGATCGGCGGGTTGGTGACCTGCGCGAACAGCTGCTTGAAGTAGCTGTAGAGCGACTTCTCCTTGTTCGACAGCACCGCCAGCGGCGAGTCGTTGCCCATCGACCCGGTGGCCTCCTCGCCGGCCACCGCCATCGGCGTCATCAGGAACTTGACGTCCTCCTGCGAGTAGCCGAACGCCTGCTGGCGATCGAGCAGCGGCGCCGCCGGCTCGACGGCCGGGGTCTCGGTCGTGCCGTTGCAGACCTCGTCGAGCTTGATGCGGATCGCATCGATCCACTCGCGATACGGCTTGCTGTTGGCGAGCTGGTTCTTCAGTTCGCCGTCGTCGATGATCCGGCCCTGCTCCAGGTCGATCAGGAACATCTTGCCCGGCTGCAGCCGCCACTTCTTGACGATCCTGTTCTCGGGGATCGGCAGCACGCCGGACTCCGAGGCCATGATCACCATGTCGTCCTCGGTCACGCAGTAACGCGCCGGGCGCAGTCCGTTGCGATCGAGCGTGGCGCCGATCTGCCGGCCGTCGGTGAAGGCGATCGCCGCCGGGCCGTCCCACGGTTCCATCATCGCCGCGTGGAACTCGTAGAACGCGCGCCGCTTCGGATCCATCAGCGTGTGCTGTTCCCACGACTCCGGGATCATCATCATCACCGCCTGGGCGATCGGATAACCGGCCATCACCAGCAGTTCCAGGCAGTTGTCGAAGGTCGCGGTGTCGGACTGGCCCGAGTAGACGATCGGATACAGCTTGGCCAGGTCCTCGCCGAGCACCGGCGACTTCATCACCCCCTCGCGGGCGCGCAGCCAGTTGTAGTTGCCCTTGACGGTGTTGATCTCGCCGTTGTGTGCGATCAGCCGGTACGGGTGGGCCAGCGACCATTCCGGGAAGGTGTTGGTCGAGAAGCGCTGGTGGACCATCGCCAGCGCCGAGACCACGCGCGGATCCTGCAGGTCGCGGTAGTACTGGCCGACCTGCCCGCACAGCAGCAGGCCCTTGTAGACGATCGTGCGCGCCGACATCGAGACGACGTAGTACTCCTTGCCGTGCTTGAGGGCGAGCTTCTGGATCGCGTGGCTGGCCTTCTTGCGGATCACGTAGAGCTTGCGCTCGAGCGCGTCGGTGACCATCACGTCCGGGCCGCGCCCGATGAACACCTGCCGGAGCACCGGCTCCTTGGCCCGGACCGTAGGCGACATCGGCATCTGCGTGTCGACCGGCACGTCGCGCCAGCCGAGCAGCACCTGGCCCTCGGCGCGGATCGCCCGCTCCAGTTCCTGCTCGCAGGCGAGTCGGGACGCGTGTTCCTTGGGCAGGAACGCCTGCCCGACACCGTATTCACCCGCCGGCGGCAGCGTGACCCCCTGGCGTGCCATCTCCTCGCGGAAGAACTGGTCGGGCATCTGGATCAGGATGCCGGCGCCGTCGCCCATCAGCGGATCGGCACCGACCGCACCCCGGTGGTCCAGGTTGCACAGGATCTGCAGGCCCTGTTCGATGATCTTGTGCGACTTCTTGCCCTTGATGTGGGCGACGAAGCCGACACCAC
>CADEEH010000057.1 GCA_902826305.1 uncultured Burkholderiales bacterium | reverse complement strand
TGCTTCGCGACCGGCATCGACACCGCGAAGTGGGTGATCCAGCAGCTGTTCGCGTTCGGCCGTGTCCGTCGTGCGTCGATCGGGATCGCCGGCGCCAACCTGTCGTTGCCGCGCCGCTGGCAGCGTGTTCTGGCGCTCCAACAGAGCGGCGGTGTGCGGGTGATCGAGGTGCAGCCGGAGAGCCCGGCCGCCCGCGCCGGTGTGCGTGCCGCCGACGTGATCGTCGGCCTGGACGGCGTGGCGGTGGGCAGCATCGACGAACTGCAGCGGCTGCTCGACCACTCGCGCATCACACGCGAGTCGGTGCTGCGGCTGATCCGCGGCGGCGAGCTGATCCATCTGGCGGTCACACCCGTCGAACAGCCCGAGCCGCGCGCCGGCTGAGCGGCGCGCCGGCCGCAGGGCGCCGCGTGCGATCATCCCGGATCGATCCTTGCCGGAAGGTCTCCCGTGTCCATCGCCGCCGCCATCGTCGTCGGACTCGTCGCCGTGCTGCACCTGTATTTCCTGGTGCTGGAGATGTTCCTGTGGGACAAACCCGCCGGTCTGCGCGCGTTCGGCCAGACGTTGGAGGCCGCGAAGGCGAGCAAGGTGCTCGCGGCCAACCAGGGCCTGTACAACGGGTTCCTCGCCGCGGGCCTGGTCTGGGGCCTGTCGCTGGGCGCGGCCGGTGATCCGATCAAGATCTTCTTCCTCGGCTGCGTGATCGTCGCCGGTGTGTATGGCGCGCTGACCGCGAATCGGAAGATCCTGTGGATCCAGGCGATGCCGGCGGCGATCGGACTGCTGCTGGTGGTGGCGTCGCGTTGAGCGTGTGCTCGGTTCGCTGACGATCCTCGCCGTCGGGCTGCTCGCCGGGACGATCGGCGGCATCATCGGCTTCGGCTCGTCGATCCTGCTGATGCCGGTGCTGGTGATCGTCTTCGGGCCGCGCGAGGCGGTGCCGATCATGGCGATCGCCGCGATCATGGCCAACGCCTCGCGCATCCTCGCCTGGTGGCGCGAGGTCGACTGGCGATCGTTCGCCGCCTATGCCTGCACCGCGGCGCCGGCCGCGGCCCTGGGTGCACGAACGTTGCTGGTGCTGCCCCCGCGCTGGGTGGAACTCGCGCTCGGCCTGTTCTTCCTGTCGATGGTGCCGGTGCGGCGCTGGCTGGCCGCCCACCAGTGGCGGCTGGGCCGCGGCCACCTGGCATTGATCGGGGTGTTCATCGGCTTCCTGACCGGCGTGGTGGTCTCGACCGGGCCGATCACCGCGCCGCTGTTCATCGCCCACGGCCTGGCCAAGGGCGCCTTCCTGGCCACCGAGGCGGCCGGTTCACTCGCGGTCTACCTGGCCAAGGTCGGTGTGTTCCGGACCTTCGGTGCACTGCCGGCGGAGACGATCCTGCGCGGCCTGGGCGCGGGTTCGACGCTGATGGTCGGTGCGTTCATCGCCAAGCGGTTCGTGCTGAGGATCTCGCCCGACCGGTTCCGGCTGCTGATGGACGTGATGCTGGTCGGATCGGGGCTGGTGCTGCTGGGCTCGGCGCTGGCCGGCTGACCCGATCGCGTCGGTCGCGGGTCGCGAGCGTGGGTCAGACGAAACGATCGAAGCGGACCTGATCGAACGGCACCCGGTGGCGGACGAGCAACAGGTCCTGCATCGCGTCGATCATCGGCGGCGGTCCGGCGAAATAGAAGTCGAACCGGGCCGGATCCGGGCCGAGTGACGCATCGACCAGCGTGTGCACGAAACCGGTCGGACCGGACCACGGTGCTGCGGACTCCGGCGCCGACAGCACCGTCGTCACGTTCAGGCGCGGACCGAGCAACGAACGCAGTTCGTCGGCCGCGCCCAGGTCGGCCTGGGAACGCAGGCCGAGGAAGAAGCGGACCTGGCGTGTACCGGGCTCGGCGAGCACACCGCGGGTCACCGACAACATCGGCCCGAGCCCGGAGCCACCGGCGACACAGACGACGTCACGTGTGCCAGCGCGCAGGTACGCGTGCCCGTACGGTCCGTCCAGCCCGAGTTCGTCGCCGGGTCGGACCCGGTCGAACAACGCGCGGCTGCCGACACCGGCGGGCACACGGCGGACGATGAAGCGCCAGATGCCGGGTTCGGTGTCGGTGTTGGACATCGAATACGCGCGTGCGCCCGGCGTCGCGGGCGGATGCAGCAGTGCGTACTGGCCCGCGAAGAAACGCGCCTCGGCGGGCACGCGGAAGCTGAACTCCGCCAGGTCGGCGGTGATCTCGCGCCGCGACTCCAACCGCGCCCGGGCGCGGACGGCACGGATCGGCACGTCCGCCTGAGGATCGATCCTGGCGCGGATCCGGCAGTCGGTCAGCACCCGGGACTGGCAGGCCAGCCGCTTGCCGCGCTTGCGCTCGCGTTCGGACAGGCCCGGCGCCTCGGCCCACGCCGAGTCGATCCGCCCCTCGATCAGCTCGAAGCGGCAGGTGCCGCACCCGCCGACGCTGCACTCGTACGGCAACGGCACGCCGGCACGCAACGCACCGCGCAGCAGCGTGTCCTCGTCGCTCGCGATCTCGAACGCGGGACCCGCTTCGATCTCGATCCGGTGCCGGCGGGGCGCGCTGTCGCCCCGCCCGGTCATCCGAGCACGCTGTCGCGGAACTGGCGTGCCGCCGCACGGGCGGCGTTGGCCGACCCGGCCGCGTCGGGCAGCGCCGAGCAGTACGCCTCGATCGCCTCGTCGGCCAGCGGCTCCCACTTGCGGATCCACCCGGTCAGCACCGCGCGATTGGACGCCTGCTCGAGAGCCAGGCGCACCAGCGCGCTCGCCCAGCGGCGATGGCGCTGCGCGTCGGTGAGCTGTGCGTCGGTCAGCAAGCCCAGCAGCGTGTCGCCGTTGTGGCGCGCCGACTGGCCCAGGGCCCGCAGCACCGCTTCCTCGACCGCCGGCCGCACGACCAGGTTCAGCGCGACGAAACTTTCCCCCCAGTCCCACGCCACCAGCGCGAGTTCGACGAGTTTGCGCCAGCCCTGCCAGGCGGCGTCGTTCTCCCAGTAGCGGCGCTCGTCGCGGTCGAAGCCGACGTCACCGAACGCCCGCGACAGTTCACGTGTGCGATACGCGGTGTGGGTGAGCCAGCGCAGCGAATCGGCGGCCTGGTAGGTCGCGCAGTTGGAGATCGTCGAGGCCGGCGCGATCTGCGTCAGGTAGGCCGAACCCATCTGCAACGCGTGGAACAGGTATCGGCCCGGCGTGTACAGCCGGGCGAGGCTTCCCGCCCAGGTGCGCTCGAGCATCGCGTCGTGGCCACGCGCCGAGAACTGGTCGAACAGCCCGAGCACGTAGGTCTCCTGGCCGTCCTGCTGCATGTTGTAGGTGCGGTAGACCATCTCGTCCGGATCGCGGAACGCGTTCCAGTCGGGATGGGCCAGCGGCGAGGCGTTGCGGTACTGCTTGAACCAGCGCGCCATCTCGAAGTTCGGATCGAGTTCGAACGGCGCATCCGGGTTGTCGGTGGTGAAATGCAGGTTGGTCGAGACGATCTCGTATTCGCTGGGCTTGCGCCGGCGCCCCGCCAGGTGGCTCCAGGTCTTCAGCGGCTTGAGGATTTCGGGCTGCGCGGTCATGCCGGTCTCCGTTCAGAGCTTCTTCTCGTAGTAGAAGCGGACATAGTCGTCCGCGGTCTCGATGCGGCCGGCGAACGAGCCGAGGTTCACCTCGAGTTCGGACATCGCGAACGGGCGGCCGAGCGCCTGTTCGAGTGTCGCCCGGCGCAGGATCATCTCCCCGTCGCAATCGATGCGCACGTAGGCGATCTTGTCGTCGACGTGGATTTCCTTGCCCGGGTTGTCTTCGTGCGCCGCCTCGATCACGCCGGCGGTGATGCTGCTGGCGCGCAGCACCGGCCCGACACGGTTGCTCCGGCGCGGCTCGGCTGTCGTGGGGTTCGTCATCTGCGGTCTCCCTCGGTTGTCAGGTCTGGGCGAACAGCGGACTGACGCCTTCGGTCTCGACCCACACGTCGTCGCCCTCGACCTTGATCGGATATTCGGCCAGCCGGCAGTTGCCGGGATTGATGCCCAGGCCGGTGTGGGCATCGAACGTCCACTGGTGGGCCCGGCACATCAGGACCCGGCCGTCGAACCTGCCTTCACACAGCGGGATGTCCTGGTGCGGGCACGACGCCTGGAACGCCTTGACCGCGCCCTCGGCCAACCCGACGAGCAGGATCGGCCGGCCATCGACCTCGACTTCGGTCATCTCGCCTTCCCAGACATCGTCCAGTGTGCAGGCCTTGTGGAACGCCATCGTCGCCTCAGCGGTCGCAGAAGATGAACTCGAGCGACTCCATCGGCTTGATGTCGGTCTCGCCGAGCCGCGCGTCGCGCGGATAGAAGTCCTCGCCGCCCTGGCGGCGCACGCGGATCACCTTGCCGGGCCGGGGCGCGACGCGACGTCCGACCGAATGATGGGCGGCGGCCGCGGCCACCTCGTCGATCGTGTTCTCGGTGTCGACCGCCACCAGTTGCAGCACGAAGTCGTACTGGAAATTGGAGATCACGGGAAACAGTGCCATCGTCTGGACTCCTGGTGCCGGCCGTCAGGCGGCCTTCCTCTGATACCGCTGCTCGCGATACGCGGCCACCCAGGTGTACTGGTGCGCGTCGTCGCCGATCTCGCCCGGTGCCAGGCCCATGTACTTGAGCGCACCCATCAGGTCGGGCGGCTGGATATGGCCGGCGAGGAAACGATCGACCAGCGTCAGGTGATCGCGGTATCGCACCGGATCCTGCTGGAAGACCCAGCGGTCGATCTCGGAATTGAAGTGATAGGTGCGACCCTGGTGCTCGAGCGGATAGTCCTTGACGTTCCAGCGGTCCCCGGGGATCGCGCAGATCGGGATCTGGCTCATGTTGCAGACGATCGGCAGCGTCTCGGGCAACGTCAGTTCGGTGCGGCCGGCCAGCAGGTTGTCGATGATCACGTCCCAGGCCTTGCCGAACGTGTCGTTCCAGCCGGGGTACTTCTCCTCGAGCCAGTCGCGGCAATCGGGGGTCATCCCGGCGGCAGGGTTCCACCACAGCGTCGGCCGCCAGAACCAGATCCCCATCTGGTAGGCGTGATGCTGGTAGTCGAACTCGGCGATCATCTGGTCCCAGTACCACGGCAGGTCGAGACCGAGGTCGATCAGCGTGCGTTCGAACTGGCCGGTGATCCACTCCTGCATGAACTCCTTGAACG
Organism: uncultured Burkholderiales bacterium; assembly: GCA_902826305.1. Taxonomy (GTDB): domain Bacteria; phylum Pseudomonadota; class Gammaproteobacteria; order Burkholderiales; family Burkholderiaceae_E; genus CADEEH01. The sequence continues at coordinate 21,083 of CADEEH010000057.1, read as the reverse complement.
AGTGCTTGCGGTGGGCGAGCGGGGTCGCGTAGTCCATCGCGGTGCCGGTCAGCAGGCAGAACAGCCGCCACGCCCGCGCGATCGCCACGTCGACCAGCTTCTGCGCCTGTTCCTTGCGGCCGTTGGCGATCAGCACCTGCAGTGCCGGCCCGCCGATCTGCGCGTGCCGCGATTCGTCGGTCTGGATGCTCGAAATCAGGCTCGAGAACGTGAAGTCGCCGGCCTCGGCGGCGTCGGCCGCCAGGCCGAGGAACTGCATGTTCGTGAATCCGGTCTCGAACGCGAAGGTCAGCATCACCGCGATGTCGGTGGCGCTGCGCGCGAGGAACAGGTCGTCGAACGTGTGGCGCGCCGCGATCGCGCCCCACTCGTTGGTGTGATAGGCCTTGTGCGCCCAGTCGAACTGCCGGTCCTTCGCGCAGTAGCTGTGCGGGAAGTACAGCTGAAGCTGCGCGTGGCGGTTCTCGTCCATCATGCCGAAGGTGGCCATGTTGCGCATGCCCGGCGCACGACCGAACCGCGCCATCCGCGCCTCCGCGCTCATCGCCGCGTATTCGCCGAGCGCGATCGCGCCGTAGTGCGACTTCAGGATCGACAACCAGCCGGGGTCGGCCTCCTCGAACATCCTGCTGCGCTCGAGCGCGGCCTTCACCGAATAGGCCCCGGCGTCCTTCTCGCGCTGGACGCGCACGTACTCCGGGTACGACGTCTTGTACGGCTCGTCGTAGTTCTCCCATTCGGCCATCGGCACGCCCTGCGCGCCGGTCATCACGTCGGGGAAGAGTTCGTGATCCTGGACGTACGATGGAGTCCAGTTGGTGCTGCGGGCGATGTCGTACCACTCGTGGCGTTCGAGGCGCGCCATGGTCTCCTCCCTGTCGTTTCCCACCGGCGAAGCCGCACGGTTGCGCGGTTCCAGGTTCCCGCCTGGTCCCGGCGGTTGCGGCCACTGTAGGGATGCGCCGCCGGAGGCGCAATTGCACTTTGGTTTAGACGGGCCGACGGAGGCGCACGACGGCACGTGCGGCGCTGCGGGACCGCGTCCCTGCGCTCAGGCGGCGGGTTCGTCGAGAAGGCCGACCATCGCGAGCAGTGATGGCAGCGACGATGCCTTCATCTTCTCCATGATGTTGTGGCGATGGACCTTGACGGTGACCTCGGTGATGCCCAGTCGCTCGGCGCTCTGCTTGTTGCGCAGGCCCTGGCGCATCAGCACCAGCACCTCGCGCTCGCGCGCGGTCAGCGTCTCGAAACGGGCGCGCGCCTCGGCACGCGCCGAACGCTCGCCCTGCATCACCTCCGAGCGCGCGAGTGCGGCACGGATGCCTTCGAGCAGATCCTCGTCGCGAAACGGCTTGGTCAGGAATTCGACCGCACCCGCCTTCATCGCGCGCACCGTCATCGGGATGTCGCCGTGGGCGGTGATGAACAGGATCGGCGGCGGATCGGACGAAGCCATCAGCTCGCGCTGCAGGTCGAGCCCGTTCATCCCGGGCATCCGGACATCGAGCACCAGGCACGCCGGTCCGTCGAGCAGCCGGTCGCGGCGGGCGAGGAACTCGTCGGCCGAGGCGAACGTCTCGACCTGCAGGCCCACCGAGCGGATCAGGCTGCTCAATGCCTCGCGGACCGACTGGTCGTCGTCGACGACGAACACCAGGGCCTTGGCGCGATTCACGCGCGCGGGCCGGCGCGATCCGCCGGCAGCGTGAAGTGGAACGTGACCCCGGCGTCCTCGTTCGGCGTGACCCAGAGCCGCCCGCCGTGTGCCTCGACGATCGACTGGCTGATCGCCAGCCCCATGCCCATGCCCTCGGGCTTGCTGGTGTAGAACGCATCGAAGATCCTGTCGATCGCGGCCGGATCGATGCCTGCCCCGCTGTCCCGGACGTCGACCCGCACGCTGTCCGCGTCCACCACCCGGGCACCGATCGTGACCATCGCCCGGCCCGCGCCGCCGCGGGAGATCGCCTCGATCGCGTTCATCAGCAGGTTCAGCATCACCTGCTGCACCTGGATCCGATCGGCGATGACCGGCGGCAGGTCGTCGTCGGAACGATGCAGCAGGCCCACCTGGTGGGCCTGCGCCTCGCCTCGGACCATGTCGAGCACGTCCTGGATCGCGAGCCCGATGTCGACCGCCTCGTGCACCGGCTCGCCGCGACGCAGGAAGTTGCGGATGCGTGTGATCACCTCGCCGGCCCGGTTGGCGTCGCGCACGATGCGATAAACCGCGGACCTGACCTCACCTTCGTCCGGCGGGCTGGCGTCGAGCCAGCGCAGGCACGCCTGGCCGTTGGTGACCACCGCCGCCAGCGGCTGGTTGACTTCGTGCGCGATCGAGGCCGCGAGTTCACCCAGCGTGCTGGCCCGGGTGACCCGCGCCAGCTCGCCGCGGGTCCTGGCCAGTGCACGCTCGGCCCGCTTCTGTTCGGTGATGTCCTCGGTGACCATCATCAGCAGCGCTTCGGTCTTGCGGGTGGCGGGAATCCGCGAGACGCTGGTGTTGGCCCAGGCGATCTCGCCGTTCCTGCGATGGAAACGTCGCTGCATGCGGTCCTCGAGCGTCTCGCCGGCCATCAGCGCGGTCATCCGCTCGCGCATCGCGGCGCGCTCCTCGACCAGCGTCAGCCGTTCGATCGGGCAGCCGCGGATCTCCTCGCCGGAAAATCCCAGCATCGTGCGGAACGCCGGGTTGGCGATCCGGATGATCCCGGCCGCGTCGAACAGCGCGATGCCGACCGGCGAGTGTTCGTAGATCGCGAACCACCGGTGCTCGGATTCCTGCAGCGCGCGCTGGTTGGCGATCAGGCTGCGGGCGAGCTGGCCGAGATCCTTGGACTGCGAGGCGAGTTCACGTTGCAGCGCATCGCGCGCCAGCTTGACGCCGACCAGGTTGTGCACACGGGCGCGCAGCTCCTGCACCGAGAACGGCTTGGTCAGGTAGTCCTGCACACTCTCGGCGAGCAGCCGCGAGCGCAGCGCATCGTCGCCGCGCGCCGACAGCACCAGCACCGGCACGTCGGCGAGCGCGGCATGCCGGCGCATCGCTTCCACCAGCTGGTCTCCGCCCAGGCCCGGCATCATCAGGTCGGTCAGCACCAGGTCGACCGGCGCATCGAGCAGTCGCTCCAGCGCGGCCCGCCCGTCGGGCATCGCAACGACCTGATACTCGGCGGACAACGCGTCACACACGAACGCGCGCAGATCGCCGTTGTCCTCGACCACCATCACGGTGGGCCGGGTGCCGTCGGCGGCCGGCCGCGGCGGCGGGGCCTCGGCGTGCACGAGCTCGGCGAGGACACCTTCGGCCGCTGCCGCGCGCTGCGGGCCGCCGACGATGGCGGCGGCGGTCGTGGCCTCGCCGAACGGCGCATCGCGCGGGATCGCGACCCGGAACACCGCACCGCCGCCGGGCGCGGGGCCGACGCCGATCGTGCCGTGGTGCAGCTCCACGATCTCCTTGGCGATGGCCAGGCCCAGGCCGGTGCCGCCGTGTTCGCGTGTCGTCCCCTGCTGGGCCTGGCGGAACCGCTCGAAGATCACCTGGCCGAGCTCGGCCGGCACACCCGGGCCGGAGTCCTCGACCGTGAGCAGCACACGCGCCTGCGAATCGGTCTCGAGCACGCAGCGGATGTGGCCGCCACGCGGCGTGAACTTGAATGCATTGGACAACAGGTTCAGCAGCACACGGTCGAACTTGTCTGGATCGACCTCGGCGAGCAGGCTGTCCGGCGTGTCCACCCGGTAGGTGATCCGCTGCCGCGGGGCGAGCGCGTGGAACTGTTCGGCGCAGCGCCGCACCTGCGCGGCCAGGTCGACACGTGCGTAGTTCAGCGTCATCTTCGCGGAGTCGAGCCGGGCCAGGTCGAGCAGGTCGTCGACATGTTTGAGCAACGCGTATGCGTTGCGCCGGATCACCTCGAGCCGCTGATGCTGCCGTTCGTCGAGGGTGTCGCCGGCGGCGAGCAGTTCCTCGACCGGTCCGAGGATCAGCGTCAGCGGCGTGCGCAGCTCGTGGCTGACATTGGCGAACATGTCGCTCTTGAGCTGGTCGAGTTCCCGCACCCGGTCGAGCAGCGTCTGCAGTTCGGCATTCTTGCGCGCGACCTCGGCCTCGGCCTGTTTCTTGGCGGTGATGTTGCGGCCTTCGGCCAGCAGGAACACGATCTCGCCGGACCGGTCGCGCACCGGCAGCAGCGAGAAGTCGACGACAATCGTCCGGTCCCCGGCCGCCTCGCCGTAGACCTCCATGTCGCAGCGGACGAACTCGCCGGCGCGGGCGCGCCGCACGTAGTCGCGCTGCGCCTCGGCGCTTTCCCTGGAGACCTGGAACCAGCGGGCGTGCCAGAACGGCTTGCCCTCGATGTCGTCGAGCCGGACGCCGGCGCCGTCGAGTGCGGCGCGGTTGATCTCCAGCGTGTTGCCATCGGCATCGAGCAGGCCGACGAACTGGTACATCTCGTCGAGCACGATGCGCGCGAGCTTCTCGCGCCGCGCCTGCACCGTGTCCTGCGGGGACAACACGACCGCGCCGACTCGCAAGCTCTCCTCCACGGCCAACCGTCCGTCGATCGTCTACCGCACCGTCAGTGATCCAGGATCTTCGACAGGAAGTCCCGGGTCCGCTCGTTGACCGGGTTCTCGAAGAACTGCACCGGTGGTGCCTGCTCGACGATCTGCCCTTCATCCATGAAGACCACCCGGTCGGCCACCGCGCGTGCGAACCCCATCTCGTGGGTGACGACGACCATCGTGATCCCCTGCCCCGCCAGCTCGACCATCACGTCGAGCACTTCGTTGATCATCTCGGGATCGAGCGCCGAGGTCGGTTCGTCGAACAGCATGATCTTGGGCCGCAGGCACAACGCGCGGGCGATCGCCACCCGCTGCTGCTGCCCGCCGGACAACTGCAATGGATACTTCCTCGCCTGGCCGGCGATCCTGACCCGCTCGAGCTGCTGCATCGCCCGCTCCTCGGCTTCCTTGCGCGGCACCCGGCCGACCCACATCGGCGACAGCGTCAGGTTCTCCAGCACGGTCAGGTGCGGGAACAGGTTGAACTGCTGGAACACCATGCCGACGTTGCGCCTGACCTGGTCGATCGCCCGCACGTCGTCGGCCAGTTCGATGCCGTCGACGACGATGCGCCCCTGCTGGTGTTCCTCGAGCCGGTTGACGCAGCGGATCAGCGTCGACTTGCCCGATCCGGACGGACCGCAGACGACGACCTTCTCGCCGCGGGCGACCGCCAGGTCGATGTCGCGCAACACGTGGAAGTCGTTGCCGTACCACTTGTTGACCTTGTCGAACCGGATGATCGGGTCGACCGCCGGGCCCGGCGCCGCGCCGCTCGCGCTCATCGCGCCCGGCTCCGGTCGAGGTCACTCTCGATCGAACGGCTGTAGCGCGACATCGCGTAGCAGGCGGCGAAATAGATCGCGGCGATGAACAGGTAGCCCTCGAGCTTGAACGGCCGCCAGTCGGCATCGCCGTTGACCGCCAGGCCGAGCGCACCGGTCAGTTCGTACAGGCTGACGATGGTCACCAGCGACGAATCCTTGAACGTGGAGATGAAGCTGTTGATGATGCCCGGGACGACGGTGGCCAGGGCCTGCGGCAGCACGATCTTGCGCTGGGTCTGCCAGTACGAGAGCCCGATCGACTGCGCGGCCTCGACCTGGCCCTTGGGGATCGACTGCAGGCCGCCGCGGATCACCTCGGCCAGGTACGCGGCCGCGAACAGCGTGATGCCGACGAAGACCCGGACCAGCACGTCGATCGTCACGCCCTGCGGCATGAACAGCGGGAACATGAACGAGGCCATGAACAGCACCGAGATCAGCGGCACGCCGCGGACCAGTTCGACATAGACGGTGCTGACCGCGCTGATCGCCGGCAGCACCGAGCGCCGCCCGAGCGCGACCGCGATCGCGAGCGGAAACGCGGCGGCGATGCACAGTGTCGCCAGCAGCACCGTCAGCGGCAGGCCACCCCAGCGATCGGTCTCCACCCCCACCAGGCCCGCGACGCCCCCACGCATCAGCACGAACACGACCGGCAGCACGACCAGCCAGGCCAGCGCGAGCCACCGGTTCCACAAGGCCCGGCGGCCACTGGCCACGACCATCGCGATCATCAGCACGGTGGCGATCGCCGGGCGCCACTGCTCGGCGTACGGATAGCGGCCGAACAGGATGATCCGGTACTTCTCGACCACCACGCCCCAGCACGCACCCGAACCCATCACCTGGCGGCAGGCGTCGGCATTTGGGGTGGTCACCGCGTCGAGCACCGCCCAGCGCACCAGGCCGGGCAGCAGCCACACGAGCAGCGCGACGATCACCAGGGTGGCGACGGCATTGATCGTGTTCGAGAACAGGTTGCGTCGGAGCCACGCGACGGCACCGGCCTGGCGGACCGGGGCCGGCCGCGCCGCGATCGGCACGAACGCCTGCGCCGGGCCGTGTGGCCCGCCGCGACCGAGGGCATCGGCCAGCGAACCGGCATCCGAGGCATCGCTCCGGGCGCTGTTCATCGCTCGCGGATCGCGCTGCGCGCGTTGTACCAGTTCATGAAGGCCGAGGTCGCCAGCGACAGGGTCAGGTAGACCAGCATCACGATCGCGATGCACTCGACCGCGCGACCGGTCTGGTTCAACGACGTGTTCAGGATCGAGACCACGTCCGGATAACCGATCGCGACCGCCAGCGACGAATTCTTGGTCAGGTTCAGGTACTGGTTGGTCAGCGGCGGCACGATCACCCGCAGGGCCTGCGGCAGCAGCACCAGCCGCATCTCGTGTGCACGCGAGAGCCCCAGCGACTGCGCGGCCTCGCCCTGTCCACGCGGCACCGAGGCGATGCCGCCGCGCACGACCTCGGCGATGAACGCCGCGGTGTACACGGTCAGGCCGCCGAGCACGGCGAGGAACTCCGGGGTCAGCGAGCCGCCGCCCTCGATCGCGAACACCCCCCGCGCGGGGGCGTCGACCGCATCCGGTGCGCCGCCGGCGAACCAGCCGACCAGCGCGCCGGCGAGCACCAGCAGCAGGCCCGGCAGGACAATCGTCGGCGCCACGCCGGTCGCCTCGAAGCGACGCCGCTGCCATCGGCGCCAGGTGAACGCGGCGGCCACGCCGACCCCGAGGCCGACGAGCAGCGTCACATGGCCACCCGCCCAGACCGGGATCGGGAAGCTCAATCCACCCTTGCTCAGGAACACCGGCCCGGCCAGTTCGAGCGGTGCGTCCGGCGGCGGCAGCAGCTCGGTGATCAGCAGGTACCAGAGGAACAGCTGGATCAGCACCGGCACGTTGCGGAAGGTCTCGACGTAGATCCGGCACAGGCCGCGGACCAGTGCGTTGCGCGAGAAGCGCCCGATGCCGACCAGCGTGCCGATCAACGTCGCCAGCACGATCCCGATCGTGGCCACCCGCAGCGTGTTGACCGTCCCGACCGCGATCGCCCGCCAGTACGGATCACTCGACTCGTAGGCGATCGGTGTCTCGCCGATGTCGAAGCCGGCCGGCTGCGCGAGGAAGCCGAATCCGCTCTGGATGCCGCGCGCCCGCATGTTCTGGGCGGTGTTGTGCGCGAGATAACCGATCATCGCCGCCAGCACGGCGATCGTCAGCACCTGCAGCACCCTGCCGCGGAACACACGGCTGCGCCACGACCAGGCGCTCCGGCTAACGGAGGCCCGCATGACCTCCCCGGCGGATCACGCGGGCGGCGCGCGGCGCGGACACGGAGCGATCGGTCCGGGACTCGTCAGCGCACCGGCGGCGCGTACTGCAGCCCGCCGTTGTTCCACAGGTTGTTCAGCCCGCGCGGCAGCTTGAGCGCCGACTTCGAGCCGACATTGCGCTCGAACACCTCGCCGTAGTTGCCGACCGCCTTGATCGCGCGCAGCGCCCAGTCCTTGTCCAGGCCGAGCAGCTTGCCCGTATCCTCGGACGTGCCGAGCAGGCGCTTGATCGCCGGGTCCGGGCTGGCCTTCATCTCGTCGGCGTTCGCCTGCGTGACGCCGTACTCCTCGGCCTCGAGCAACGCGTATTGTGTCCACTTGACGATCGAGAAGAACTCGTCGTCGCCCCGGCGAACCACCGGTCCGAGCGGCTCCTTGGAGATCAGGTCGGGCAGGATCGTGTGTTCTTCCGGATTCTTGGCCTCCTTGGCGCGGATCGACGCGAGCCCCGAGGCGTCGGTGGTCATCGCCTGGCAGCGGCCGGAGAAGTAGGCCGCGTTGGTCGCCTCGAACTGCTCGAAGACCACCGGCTTGATGTTCAGGTTGTTGGCGCGCGAGAAGTCGGTCAGGTTCTTCTCGGTGGTGGTGCCGGACTGCACGCAGACGGTGGCGTTCTTCAGCTGCTTGGCACTGGTGACCTGGGTCTTGGACGGAATGATGAAGCCCTGGCCGTCGTAATAAGTGACACCGGTGAAGACCAGGCCGAGCGACGCGTCGCGTGTCAGCGTCCAGGTGGTGTTGCGCGAGAGCATGTCGACCTCGCCGGACTGCAGCGCGGTGAAACGTTGCTGGGCGTTCAGCGGCACGTACTTGACCTTGCCCGGATCACTCAGCAGCGCCGCGGCGACCGCCTTGCAGACGTCGACGTCCAGGCCGGTCCAGTTGCCCTGGCTGTCGGCCTGCGAGAATCCGGCCAGGCCGGTATTCACGCCGCACACCAGTTGGCCACGTTGCTTGATGGTGTCGAGCGTCTTGCCAGCGTGCGCGGTGCCGGTGCCCAGCGCGGCGGCGGCGACCAGCACCCCGGCCGCCAGCGAAAGTGCGGTTCTCGTCATTCGAAGCTCCGTATCGTGGGGGGATGCCCTTCGGATCGGTCGGCGTCCGGAAGGCCTGACGCAGTTAACGGCATCGGCCGGTCCCCCGTCAAGCATGCCGGTCTTCGGCATTTGGCGAAGCTCCCGGCGCCGCTTTGTTGATATGCTGCCGTTGCTTCCCGGGCAGCGGCCTGCGGCCGGCCGACGGACCAGCCGGCGGCTGGGACATCTCCCGGGCGGCGCCCCCGCCTTGGAGAGACCGTGAACGCCCCCACCGAACTGACCCCGCTCGAGATCGACCGCCGCCGGCTGGCGCTCGAGGAGCGGCGTTATGCGCGCGAATCGAGGTTCATCAACCGCTACATGCGGCTCATCGTCGCGTTGATCATCGGCGCCAGCGCGATCGCGGTCGCCGGCATCTGGATGCTCGAGAACGCGCGCCAGCGCGCGGCCGACGTCCGCAGCGAAGAACACCGCTCGTCACTGGCCCAGAGCGAGATCCAGCATGCCAACGACCGGCTGCTGCGGATCGAATGCGCGAAGATGATCTTCGGTGTCAAGGACACACTCAACTCGGCCGACACCCGACCACACACGGTGTTCGCCGAGGCGCTCAAGGCCGCGTGCCCGCCCGACCTCGCCGACCGCGCCTTCCGTTCGCTGGCCGCCGGCACGACGAAGGAGGTGCGCACGGTCTACGAGAACGCGCAGATCAGCGTCGGCTCGCTGGTGGCTCCGGTGATGGTGCCGGCCAAGTCGTACGCACACGGCGTCAACGTCGAAGTCGGCGGCGGACTGGCGATCTACGGCCACGACGTGTTGCACAACGCGCCGCCGTACAACACGCAGCCGAACCTGGCCGAGTACCAGATCACGCTGCCCTGGACCGGCCGCTACGAGTTGAGCGTCGAATACGCGTCGGAAGAATCGCGGCCTGCCTCGGTGTTCCTGAACGGCAGCCGGCTGGTGGAGAAGGCGATGGGTGCACCCACCGGCGGCTGGGGCGAGGATGCGCAGCGCTGGTCGGTGGTGGCCACGGTCGAGGCCAGTTCGGGTCCGGGCACGCTGCTGGTCAAGAGCAGCGGGCCGTTCCCGCACATCCGCAGGTTCCTGTTCCGCCCGATCAGCACCCGCTGAAACCGGTCGGGTGGCGGCTGCGCGGCCCGGTCTGCGCGTTGCGGTGCTCGCCGTACGCTGGTACGGCTGCGCTCCTCGCGCGCACCTCGGGCCGCTCGCGGCGCCACCCGAACCGGTTTCGGGGGTCTTCGTGGGTGAGGTTGGCGCCGCTGGTCTTGCTAGATGCCGAGGAGAACCTGTTCGGTGGAAGTCGCCGGCGCGCGCAGCGGATCGGGATCGTCGGCGATCACGCGGTCGCGGCCCATGGCCTTGGCCAGGTAGACACGGCGGTCGGCAGCGACCAGCAGCTGCCTGAGGTCGTCGCCATCGGCCGGTCCGGACAGGCCGATCGACACCGTCAGCGGCACGGTGCGCTCGGAGTCCTGGAACGGTGAATCGCGGACTTCGGCGTTGACCCTGCGCGCGACCGACAGCGCATCGGCGATCGACTCGCAGGCTAGCATCACGCAGAACTCCTCGCCGCCGTAACGCCCGACGACCGAACCCTTGGGCACGGTCCGGCGCACGGTTGCCGCGAAGTGTGCGAGCACGCGGTCGCCGATCGTGTGGCCGTGGCTGTCGTTGATCCGCTTGAAGCGGTCGACATCGAGCATCAGCAGCGCGGTCGCCCGGCCCGCGTCGCGGGTCCGATCCATCAGTTCGCTCGCACGGGCGACGAAGCTGCGCCGGGTGTGCAGCCCGGTCAGCTCGTCGGTGGTCGCGAGCTTGCGCAGCTCGGCGGCGAGTCGTCCGTTGACCAGTGCGATGATCGCCATCGCGAAGACCACCGGCGCCAGCGTGAACGTGGCGATGATCGCCACGTGTGCGGGATTGCCCGCGATCATCCCGTCGCTGCCGACGCTGACGCCGGCGGTTGCGGTAAAGACGAGTCGCGCCACGTGCAGCAGTCCGAACACCAGCGCAAATCCGATCGCCCAGCGCAGCGGCGTGGTCGGATCGATCGCGAGCCGTCGCGCCAGCAGCGGTACCGAGGCCAGCGCCGCGCCGCCCTGGACGACCGAGGTCAGGATCAGCCTCGCGCCGTGTTTGTCGAGGTCGGTGCCCATCAGGCACTGCACGAGGAAGATCGCGCCGATCATCCACGCAACCGCGCGGGTGCCGGCGGGCCTTTGCATGAGCCGGCGCACACACTCGTACGCGCACAGCGCCCCGGCCGGCCCGAGCGTGTTGGCGACGATGATCGAGGCGACATCGGGAATCGTGCCGCGCAGCGCGATCAGCCCCATCGCCGAGCCGACGCAGAACTCGGCCGCGGCGGCCCAGTTCATGCCGGCGGTCGATGCACGGTGCAGGCGGCGCGAGGTGACCAGCATCACCCCACACAACAGGCAGGCGAACGCACCGATCAGGAACAGCGTCCGGACGTCGAGGGGAAAAGGCATCCGGATACTAAGCCACGGCCCGGGCCCGGGCGACCGCTCACCGCCCCCGAACGGCCGTTTGTACCGACGAACGACACAGCCGGCGTTGTGCCAGGGGTACGGATTCGACCCTCAGGGCGCCTCGATGACACCCATCCCGCGCTGGATCAATGTCGCCCTGCGGGCGAGCGCCGGATCGCCGCGACGGGTCTCGTAATAACGCGGCCGGGGCAGCATCGCGGCCAGCCGCGCGGCCTGTGTCGGCGACAGGTCGGCGGCACCGACGCCGAAGTAGTGGCGCGCGGCCGCCTCGCAGCCGAACAGGTCGCCGCCCCATTGCGCGACGTTCAGGTAGATCTCGAGGATGCGCGCCTTGTCCATCGCCGCCTCGAGCATGAACGTGATCGCCAGCTCCTGCGCCTTGCGCAGATAGCTGCGCTCGCCGGTCAGGAACAGGTTCTTGGCCAGTTGCATGCTGATCGTCGATCCGCCGCGCACGACCCGGCCGCGTTTCAGGTTCTGGTCGTACGCACGCTCGATCGCGTCCCAGTCGACCCCGTCGTGTTGCGTGAAGTTGGCGTCCTCGGCGGCGATCACGGCGCGCTTGAGGTTCGGCGAGATCCGGGTGTACGGCACCCACTGCTGGCGCAGTCGCGCCTGCGGACGGGTCTCGCGCAGTTCGTCGAGTGTGGCCCGCATGAAGCGGGTGTCCGGCGGATCGACCCGGGTCCACCACAGGATGTGCCCCAGGTACCAGGCCTGCACCGCGAGCACCGCCGTGAACACCGCGACCACGGACCAGCCGATGATCCGGCCCCAATCGTGGCCGCCGCCGCCGGCTGCGGTGATCGCGCGTGAACTCAATGTGTGTCGACCTCGGCCCGCAGCGCCGCGTAGACCTCGGCGGTCGGCGGCCGCACGTCGCGCCAGACGAAGAACGATTCGGCCGCCTGCTCGACCAGCATGCCCAGCCCGTCGCTGAGCCGGCGCGCGCCGGCCCTGCGCGCCCGTTCGAGGAAACAGGTCGGTCCGGTGCCGTAGACCATTTCGTAGGCGAGTTCACAGCCGGCGAACCAGCCGGCCGGCAACGGCAGGTCCTCGCCGCGCAGCCCGGCCGAGGTGGCATCGAGGACCACGTCGAAGCGCTCGCCGCCGGCATCGGCCGACGCCTCGCGTGGCCAGTCGATGGTGCCCACCCGCGGATCGGCGCTCGCCGCCGCCAGGGCGGTGGCCTTGTCGGCGCTGCGATTGGTGATCGCGAGCCCGGTGATGCCGGCCTGCAGCAGCGGCGCGACGACACCACGCGCCGCGCCCCCGGCTCCCAGCAGCAGCACGCGCCGGCCGGCGAGTGTCACGCCGAGGCGGCCCTCGATGTCGCGGACCAGCCCGATCCCGTCGGTGTTGTCACCGAACGTGCGGGTGTCGTCGAAGCGCAGCGTGTTGACCGCACCGGCCGCCTGCGCCCGCGCCGAACGATCGTCCGCGCAGGCGAACGCATCGAGCTTGAACGGCAGGGTCACGTTGAGCCCGCGCCCGCCGGTGCGTCGGAACCGGTCGACCGCCGCGACGAAGCCGTCGACCGGGGCCAGCAGCCGCTCGTAGTGGATGTCCTCGCCGGTGATGGCCGCGAAGCGCGCGTGGATCGCCGGCGAGCGGCTGTGGGCGATCGGGTTGCCGATCACGGCGTAGCGGTCGGTCATGGCGTGGCGCGGGTTGTGCGAACGGTGCGGCCCGCCGGCCCACGTGGGCCGGACCGGCCGGCGATCACGGGTCGGTCAGCGCTGGCGCGCCGCCGACGTCTCCAGTGCGTCGCGGGTGAAGCTCCACATGCGGACGATCTGCAGGATGTCGCCTTCCTTGGCCATGTCCGGCGTGAACGGTTCGTAGGGAGCGCCCGCATAGACGATCTGCTTGATCACCTTGTTCAGCGCATCGTACTTCGAGCGCTTGTTGATGATCACGTCGACCACGTTGCCGTGTTTGTCGATCTCGACGGTGATCACCAGCTCATCGTACATCTTGCCGCGCGCCTCGGGCGGATAGCGGTCGGTGCCGATGCGCTCGATCTTCATGGCCCAGTCGTCGACGTAGCGGGCGTAGCTGACGCCGACCGCGTTGATGCCGTAGGTGAGCCGCTTGGGCCGCTTGTTGTAGTTCTCGATCTGCTTGTCGATCTGCGCCTGCATGCGCGCGATCACCGCGGTGACTTCCTGTTCCTCGGCGCCGATCGTGCGCGCGTGGTTGTCGGTGGGTTTCTTCTCCGGATCGACGTACGCGCTGGGGCCGCGCGCGAGTGCCATCAGCTGGCGCTGCTGGTCCTCGAGTTCGGCCTTGCGCTGCTGCTGGCGGACGAGGTCCTCGCCGTCCTCGATGCGGCTGTCGGCGGGCAACGGCGAGCGGGCACGACCCTTGTCGCGGTCGCCGCCGCCTTCCTGGCTGACCTGCGCGAGCACGTCCGGTCGCTGCGGACGGTTGGGCGATTGCGCGTTGAGCAGCACGACTTCGATCTGCGCATCGAACGGACGCAGCCGGAGCGGCTCCGGCGGCGCGAACTTGAGCAGCATCACCGTCAGGTGCAGCAGCACCGACAGCGCGATCCCCATGCCCAGCGGGGTCGCGAGCCAGGCGGAGAACCCGCCCACGGTCCGCATCGACGGCGGACGCCGCGACGGAGGCAATACGGCGGCCATCACACCCCCTCGGCGGGGAACCCGCCGTCTTCGCCGTCGACGGCGGCATCCCCGGCCTCGCCGGCTTCGTTATCCTCGCCGCCGGCCGCCTGTTCGTGGGCGACATCGACGAAACGCGCCTGCACCGTCAGCGCGATCTCGTCGCGGGCGATCACGTCGACCAGGATGCGCCGCCCGGCGGCCAGCCGGGGCAGCCCCACGAGCCGGAAGTAGAACGGCGCGTCGGCGAGCCGGACCAGGTCGTCGCGGATCACCACCGCGGCCACGCGCGGGTCGCCCCGCTGCTCGAGCCAGCGCAGGCACCACCAGCGTTCCATCTGCGTCTGGAAGGTCGCATACGCCGCATACCGCGCCTCGAACGCGGACACGATCGAGAACAGGTCGCCGTCGTTGGCCGCCAGCGGCGGCTTGTCGCCGCCGAGCACCGCGACCAGCTGCCGCTGGTTGACCAGGTCGACGTAGCGGCGCAACGGCGAGGTCGACCACGCGTACTGCGCGACGCCCAGCCCCTGGTGTTCTGCCGGATGACTGGACATCCGCACGCGGCCGGCCTGCTGAGAGCGGTAGATGCCGGTGGCCTCGTGCTCGGCGAGCAGGCGGCCCCATTCGCTGTTCACCAGGATCATCATCTCGGCCACGATCCGGTCCAGCGGCGCGTCGCGACGACGCTGCGTGATCTGCACCTGCTCGCCGTCGATCCGGAACGCGAAGTCGCCGCGGGCACGCGGCTCGGGCTTGCCGCGCACCTTCTCGCGCCCGCGTGTGAGCGCCTGCGCGAACTTCCACAACACGGCCAGCGCCGGCTCGTGCGGATGCCCGCCCGGCTGACCGGATTGCAGCCGCTCCTCGAGTGCGACCAGCGCCGGGTCGTCGTGGCGCAGGTTGGCCGCGACCTGCAGGCGCTCGAGGCGCGAGGTCCGCCCGACCACCTGCGTGCCCGATGCGTCGAGGTCCAGGTACAGCGACACCGCGGGGCGCTCGCAGCCCGCATCGAGCGAGAACGCGGCCACCGTCGCCGGCGGCAGCATCGTGAACTTGTCGCCGGGCATGTAGACGGTGGACATCCGCTCGCGGGCGATCACATCGAGCGCGCCGCCGAACGGTATCGCCATCACCGGGGCCGCGATGTGCACGCCGACCCGCCAGCGACCGTCGGGCAGGGCACTCACCGACAGGCAGTCGTCGATCTCGGTGGTCGACGTGTCGTCGATCGAGAACGCGACCACGTCGGCGCTCGGCAGCGCCTGCAGGTCGACCGCCTGGGGCGCGGACGCGCTGGCGCCGAAGCCGGTGCCGCGCGGGAAGTACTCGACGACGAACTTGTCCAGATGCAGCTGGCGCGACGACGCGAACGCACCCAGGCGTACCAGCAGTGCCTCCGGGTTCACCTGCAGGCGCCCGCACGCGCGTTCGAGCGCGCGATACTCGAGTGACTGCTTGTCGGGCCTGACCACGAGCTCCGCGGCCAGCGCGCGGATCGGTGCCGGCAGTTCGCCGGCGATCATCGCGTCCACGTGGGCGTCGATCGTCGCTTCCTGCTGG
This sequence comes from uncultured Burkholderiales bacterium, assembly GCA_902826305.1. Lineage (GTDB taxonomy): Bacteria > Pseudomonadota > Gammaproteobacteria > Burkholderiales > Burkholderiaceae_E > CADEEH01. The sequence goes on along the minus strand of CADEEH010000057.1, from coordinate 5,570 downwards.
CGGCGCCGCTCGACCGCGGCCAGCGCGGCCTTCAGCGTCTCGGCCGGTGCCGGCCGGTAGCGACCCTTGCCTTTGCGATGGAAGTAGATCGGCGCGGACTGCAGCTTGAGCAGCAGGCCGGTGGCCTCGGGCGCGGTCGGCGTGCGGCCGAAGTAGTCACCGGCGAGGTCGAGGAATCCGAACTCGTCGCGCGGCGCACACTCCCACAGGAAGTCGAGCTCGAGTCCGTCGGCGACGCGCTGCGCCTGTTCGATCAGGTGCGACGCCTCCGGCGACTCGAAGCGCAGCACGACCTGGCCGGCCTTGACCTTCGCGCGACGGCCACTCGCGTGCTCGACCTGCAGGCTGGTGCCCGCATCGGTCAGCACGGTGCCCGCCTTGAAGGCGCCGTCCTCCTCGAACAGAACGTTGGTCATTTCCACGCTGAGTTGCACGACGGCCGAACCCGCGATTATATGTGCCGGCCCACGCCGCGACCGCGTGGCGCACACGCGACGCCCGCGCGCGACCGGGTTGTCATCTTCCGCCTCATCGCTACAGCGAAATGCCGCCGGAGACCTCGATCACCGCGCCGTTGATGTAGGCCGCGTCATCGGAGGCCAGGAACGCGTACACCGCGGCGATCTCCTCGGCCTTGCCGAGGCGACCGAGCGGCACCTTCTCGAGCAGCTTGTCCATCACCGGCGTCGGGATGCTGCGCAGGATCGGCGTGTCGATGAACCCGGGGCAGACGGCGACCGCGCGCACACCCTTGGGGCCGAGTTCACGGGCCCAGGTCTTCGTGAAGCCGATGACCCCGGCCTTGGTCGCCGCGTAGTTCGACTGGCCGAAGTTGCCGTACAGGCCGACCACCGAGGACGCGTTCAGGATCACCCCGCCGCCCTGTTCGACCATCGTGCCGACCACCGCCTGGGTGCAGTCGAAGACCCCCTTCAGGTTGACCGCGATCACCCGGTCGAACTGGTCGGAGGTCATCTTCTGCAGCCGGCCGTCCATCGTCACGCCGGCGTTGTTGACGAGGCAGTCGATGCGGCCGTAACGCGACTTCACCTGCGTCACCATCGCGTCGATCGTGTCGCGCCGGGTGACGTCGAGCGACGCCGCGAACACCGCATCGGCCGCGGCGCCGCTGGTGCGGACATCCTCGCAGGCGGCGGCGACGCGTTGCGGATCGATGTCGGCGACGACGACCCGCGCGCCCTCGGACGCGAAGCGGATCGCGGTCGCCAGCCCGATGCCGCTGGCCGCCCCGGTGATGATCGCCACCTTGTCACGCAACCTCATGGCCACCTTGGTCCTTGTCGTCGATCAGGCCGGCGAAGCGGAGCACCTCGTCGACCAGGGGTTCGAAGTCGGTCAGCCCGTGATCACCACCCTCGAGCACGATGCGACGCGCGCTCGGGTAGCGGGCCACCATCTCGCGCCAGTCGAGCAGCTCGTCGCCCTTGGCGGCGATCAGCAGGTAACGCTGCGGGAAGGTGACCACGTCGATCTCGAGCAGGCGCAGCTCCTCGAGATGCTGCTCGCGGAACTCGAACGATTCGTTGCTGTGGTAGGCCTGCTGGGTACCGACGTGTGAGGCCAGGTCGCGCGCGGGTTCCACGGCGGGATTGAGCAGCACCGCGCGGCAGCCGTGGCGCTCGGCCAGGAAGGTCGCGTAGTACCCGCCCAGCGAACTGCCGACCAGCGTGTCCTCGGGCTGCGGGTCGTACATCGTGCCGATCAGCCGGACCGCCTCCAGCGGGGAGGCCGGCAGTTGCGGGCAGGCGAAACGGTCGCCACGTCCGATCTCGCGCATCCGACGCGCGAGCAGGCGCGACTTCGCCGACAGCGGCGAGGATCGGAAGCCGTGCAGGTAGATCAGCATCGCCGGGGCTTTCGCGACATGCCTGCCGCTCAGGCCGGATGCGCGGCGGGAGCCGAGCGCCGGGACAGCGCCGCCAGCAGCTTCGCGTGGATGCCACCGAAGCCGCCGTTGCTCATCACCAGCACACGGTCGCCGGGACGCGCCTCGGCGACGATATCGGCGACCAGCGCATCGATGTCGGCCGCCGTCGTCGCCCGATCACCCAGCGGCGCGAGCACCTCGCCCGCGTCCCAGCCCAGTCCGCCGGTATAACAGAACACGCGCTCGGCACCGGCGAGGCTGCCGGGCAGCTGGGCCTTCATCGAACCGAGCTTCATCGTGTTGGACCGGGGTTCGAGCACCGCGAGGATGCGGTCGCCGCCGATGCGTGCACGCAGGCCGGCGATCGTGGTCTCGATCGCGGTCGGGTGGTGGGCGAAGTCGTCGATCACCGTCACGCCGCCGACGATACCGCGGGTCTCCATCCGGCGCTTGACGCCGGCGAACCGTTCGAGCGCGCCGATCGCGCGCGCGGGTGACACACCGGCGTGGCGCGCGGCCGCGATCGCGGCGATCGCGTTGGCACGGTTGTGTGAACCGGCCAGCGGCAGGCGGCAGCGACCCTGGTCGATGGCGCCGAAGGTGACGCGGAACTCGCTGGTGTCGGCGTGTTCGACCACATCGCGCGCCTGCCAGCCCGCGTCGACGCCGAAGTCCTCGCGTTCACTCCAGCAGCCGCGCTCGAGCACCCGCGCGAGCGCCGGTTCGGCGCCGTTGACGACCAGCCGGCCACCGCGCGGCACGATGCGCACCAGGTGGTGGAACTGCGTCTCGATCGCGGCCAGGTCGGCGAAGATGTCGGCGTGGTCGAATTCGAGGTTGTTCAGGATCGCGGTCCGCGGCCGGTAGTGGACGAACTTGGAGCGTTTGTCGAAGAACGCGGTGTCGTACTCGTCGGCCTCGATCACGAAGTGCCGGCCCTGGCCCAACCTCGCCGAGACCGGGAAGTTGCTCGGCACGCCCCCGATCAGGAATCCGGGCGCCAGTCCGGCGTCCTCGAGGATCCACGCCAGCAGCGATGCGGTGGTGGTCTTGCCGTGGGTGCCCGCGACCGCGAGCACGTGCCGGCCGGCGAGCACCTGCTCGCTGAGCCACTGCGGCCCCGACGTGTACGGCAGGCCGGCCTCGAGGATCGCTTCCATCAGCGGATTGCCGCGACTGACGACGTTGCCGATCACCCAAAGGTCCGGCGCGAGCGACAACTGGGCCGGATCGAATCCTTCGACCAGCTCGATGCCGAGTGCACGCAGCTGGTCGCTCATCGGCGGATAGACGTTGGCGTCGCAGCCGGTGACGCGGTGGCCCGCCTCCTTGGCGATGGCCGCCACACCGCCCATGAAGGTGCCGCAGATGCCGAGAATGTGGATGTGCATGGGCGCCCGTCGCAAAGCGAAACATTGTAGCGGCCGGCCCTCGTCGCTCTCCGGGGGTTGCGCCGGGCGGGAGAACGAACGGAGGTTTTCGGCCTACCTGCGGCACCCGCGCGACGAAATGCCGACAGCACGACCCGCAATCGCATCCGCTACACTCGGTCGATGAACGAACGCAGCGATCCGGTGCGGCGCGAGATCGCCGCCGAGGCGGCACGACTGATCGCCGAGGCCGCGCTCGACTACGGCAGCGCGAAGAAGAAGGCCGCCCGGCGCGTGTTCGGCGCGGACTCGATCCCCAAGGGGGTGTTGCCGGACAATGACGAGATCGACGCCGCGCTGCGCGAACACCTGGATCTGTTCGACGAGGATCATGCCGCGCGCTGGCAGCGGCGTGGCCGGGTCGCGCTCGCGCTGATGGAGCGCCTGGCCGCGTTCCAGCCGTACGCCACCGGCGCCGTGTGGAAAGGCATCGTCGCCGACCACGCGCCGATCCACCTGCAGCTGTTCCACGACAACGGCAAGGAGATCGAGATCGACCTGCTCAACGACGGGATCGATTTCGAGGTGGCGACGCTGCCGCATTTCCGCGGCCCCGGCGAGGTCGAGGTGCTGGCGTTCGAATGGCAGGACGAGCCGGTGCTGCTGTCGCTGTACGGCAGCGACGACCTGCGCGGCGCGTTGAAGGGCGGCGACGCCGGTCCGCAGCGCGGCGACCGACAGGCACTGGCCCGGCGCCTGGAGGCGGCGTGATCGCCGTGGATGGTCGGAGTCTCCGGTGAGCGGGCGACGACGCTGGCTCGCCGCGGGCACGGTCGCGGTGCTGGCCGGGGGCACCGGTGCCTGGTTCGCTTCCCGCCGGTACGACACGGTGGCCAGCGATTCGAACGCCGGCCGCCTGTTCTTCGAGCAGACGCTGGCCGACGCCGAGGGCACCCCGATCGCGATGGGTCGCCATCGTGACCGGGTGCTGGTGATCAACTTCTGGGCCACCTGGTGCCCGCCGTGTATCGAGGAGATGCCGGAACTGGCGCAACTGGCCGGTGAATGGCCCGGAAGACCCGTGGAGGTCGTGGGCATCGGCATCGATTCACCGTCGAACATCCGTGAATTCAGTCGCAAGACGCCGTATCCCTATCCGCTGTACGCGGCGTCGTCGGTCGGACCGGAACTCGCCCGACTGTTCGGCAACCAGGTCGGTGGCCTGCCGTTCACCGTCGTGCTCGACCGGCGCGGACAGGTCACCTTCCGGGTGCTCGGCCGCTTCAATCTGCAAAAGCTGCGCACCGCGGTCGGCAGCGCGCTGGCGGCCTGAATCCCGTGGCGGGGATGGCTGGGGTTCCTCGGAACTGCGAAGAACGATAAAATCCGCGAATTTCGCGCAAGCTGCGCGCTTTTGGCGGGTTGATGAAAACCATCTGGGTCCTGCACGGCCCCAACCTGAACCTGCTCGGAACCCGCGAACCCGGGGTCTATGGCAGCACCACATTGGCGCAGATCGACCAGGCACTGGTGGAGACGGGTCGGCTGGCCGGCGTCCCGGTCGAGACCTTCCAGTCGAATCACGAAGGTGCGCTGATCGACCGGATCCAGGCGGCACCGGCCGCCGGTGTCGGCTTCATCATCATCAATCCGGCGGCATTCACACACACCAGCGTCGCCGTTCGCGACGCGCTGGCGGGCGTGGCGGTTCCGTTCATCGAGGTGCACCTGTCCAACGTGCACCGTCGCGAGCGCTTCCGTCATCGATCGTATTTCTCGGATATCGCCGAAGGCGTCGTCGTCGGGCTTGGTCCGGCCGGCTATCGGGCGGCCCTCCGGTTCGCGATCGATCGACTCACCCCGTCCTGAACGGGCTGCAGGACACCACAACAGGCGCTGCGAGCGCCGAGGCGACATGGACCTCAGAAAACTCAAGACCCTGATCGATCTGGTGGCCGAGTCCGGAATCTCCGAACTCGAGATCACCGAAGGTGAAGGCAAGGTGCGCATCGTCAAGGGCGGCCCGCCGATGCCGGTCACGCACTACATGGCCTCGCCGATGCACGCCGCCCCGGCGTACGCGCCCGCGCCGCCGATGGCCGTTCCGGTGGCGCCCCCGGCCGCGGTGCCGGGCCCTGCCGAGAGCGCGGCGCCCCAGCCGCCCGCGGGCCACATCGTCAAGTCGCCGATGGTGGGCACGTTCTATCGCGCCGCGCAGCCCGGCTCCGATCCGTTCGTGCAGGTGGGCAGCGAGGTCAAGGAAGGCGACACGCTCTGCATCATCGAGGCGATGAAGCTGCTCAACGAGATCG
>CADEEH010000056.1 GCA_902826305.1 uncultured Burkholderiales bacterium | reverse complement strand
ACCCAGCTCGACCGCAACACGCGCGAGCTGCAGGAGGCGGTCATGCGCATCCGCATGCTGCCGATCAGCTTCGTGTTCAACCGGATCCCGCGCATCGTGCACGACCTGTCCGCCAAGCTGGGCAAGCGCGTGGAACTGGTGACCGAAGGCGAGACCACCGAGCTCGACAAGACGGTGCTGGAGAAGCTCGGCGATCCGCTGGTGCACATCGTGCGCAACTCGCTCGATCACGGCATCGAGACCGTCGAGGAGCGCCGCGCGGCGGGCAAACCCGAGACGGGGACGCTGCAGATCTCGGCCTGTCACCAGGGCGGGAACGTGATCATCGAGATCGCGGACGACGGCCGCGGCCTGTCGCGCGAGAAGATCCTGGAGAAGGCGCGCGCGCAGGGGCTGGTCGGGCCCGACGAGACTCCGCCCGACGACAAGCTCTTCCCGCTGATCTTCCACGCCGGTTTCTCGACCGCGAAGGTGGTGACCGACGTGAGCGGGCGCGGTGTCGGCATGGACGTCGTGCGCCGCAACATCAAGGAGCTCGGCGGCACGGTGAACGTGTCCTCGGAGCAGGGCAAGGGCCTGTGCGTGCGGATCCGGCTGCCGCTCACGCTGGCGATCCTCGACGGCCAGCTGCTGCGCGTGGGACGCGAGACCTACATCGCACCGCTGGTGTCGATCGTCGAGCTGACGCAGGCGCGCCCGGAGCAGATCAGCACGATGGCCGGCCGGGTCGAGCTGTTCCGGCTGCGCGAGGAGTACATCCCGATCGTGCGGCTGCACAGCCTGTTCGAGGTTCCCACCGATCTCACGCGGATCGAAGCCGGGCTCCTGCTGGTGGTCGAGAGCGAGCGCCAGCGCGCCGCGCTCTTCGTCGAAGAGCTGCTCTCGCAGCAGCAGATCGTGATCAAGAGTCTGGAGACCAACTACCGGCCGGTGCCCGGAATCTCCGGTGCGACGATCCTCGGAGACGGCACCGTCGCGATGATTCTCGACGTCCCCGGCCTGCTCGAACTCTGCTCCAAGCGGCAGCAGCGGGTCATCCGGCACGGCAGCTCGGCGCCGCAGCCAGAAGGAGAACTGCGTTGAACATGGATCCACAGGCCAGCATGCGCGGTCAAGCGGACCAGCGAACGGACATCGAGCAGTACCTGACGTTCATCCTCGACGACGAGGAGTACGGCGTCGACATCCTGCGGGTCCAGGAGATCAAGGGCTGGGATTCGGCCACCGCGATTCCCAACACGCCGCCCTACGTGCGCGGCGTGATCAATCTGCGCGGCACGATCGTGCCGATCATCGACCTGCGCCTGCGCTTCGCGCTCGAGGAGAAGGAGTACGGAAAGTCGACGGTCGTGATCGTGCTGCAGGTCCGTACCGGTGACCGGCTGCGGATCATGGGCGTGGTCGTAGACGCGGTCTCCGACGTGTACGACCTGAACGGAGACGAGGTCAAGGAACCGCCGATGCTGGGCAGCTCCATCGACATCCGCTTCGTGCGCGGGATCGCGACGCGCGCCGAGAAGATGATCATCCTGCTCGACATCGACCAGCTGCTGGGCTCCGATGCGCTGGCGCCGTCGCAGGTGGGCGAATGACGCGGCGCACTCCGACTGCGCCGTCCGCGGCGCTCGACGTCGAGCTGCTCGAGCAGACCTTCGCGGCGCTCTCGCCGCGCATCGACGAGCTCGTGGCGCGCTTCTATCAGGTCCTGTTCGAGCGCCATCCGGCGGTGCGGCCGCTGTTCGCGAACACCGAGCCCGCCGCGCAGCGGCGCAAGCTCAAGGCCGCGCTGGCGACGGTGGTCGCGAATCTGCGCAAGCCGAAGGCGCTGGCGAAGCTGCTCGAGGAGCTGGGCAGGCGCCACGTGGACTACGGCGCCCAGCCACCGCACTACGACGCGGTGGTCGGGGTGCTGCTGGGAGTGATGGGGGAGTTCGCCGGGCCGGCGTGGACCACGGAGGTCTCGTCGGCGTGGCGCGGTGCACTTCACGCGGTTGCGACCGCAATGCTGCGCGGGCATGGACGCAGGGGGGAGAGCAAGATGGCGAAGAAGGGGACGAGCCAGGCAGGCAGGAGCGATGCGCTGGAGCTCGCGGCGAAGCTCGCCGCGGTCGACCGCATCCAGGCGGTGATCGAGTTCAACCTCGATGGAACCGTGATCACCGCGAACGACAACTTCCTGAAGGCGCTGGGCTACTCGCTCGACGAGATCCAGGGCCGCCATCACCGCACGTTCTGCGACGCGACCTACACGGCGAGCCCGGAGTACCAGGCGTTCTGGGCGCGGCTCAACCGCGGCGAGTTCGACGCCGGCGTCTACCGGTGCGTGACCAAGTCGGGCAAGGAGATCTGGATCCAGGCCTCCTACAACCCGATCCGCGACGGATCCGGTCAGGTCTACAAGGTGGTGAAGTTCGCCTCCGACGTGACCCAGGTGGTTGCCGACGGAAACGTGAAGACCGCCGTCGAGGGCGCGATGACGCCGATGATCCAGATCGATCGCGACCTCAAGATCGTCTTCGTCAACGCCGCGACCGTCGAGCTGCTCAAGAAGCACGAGGCCACGCTGCAGACGCTCTACCGCGGCTTCGTGGCCGACAAGGACAAGCTGCTGGGGATCTGCATCGACATGTTCCACAAGAATCCGGCACACCAGCGCCGGATCCTCGACGACCCGAAGAACCTGCCCTATTCGACCGACATCCACGTCGGTCCGCTGACGTTCCGGATCAACGTGGCGGCGATCCGCGACCGCGAGGGCAAGTACATCGGCTGCAATCTCGAGTGGGCCGACGTGACCGACGTGCGCGCGAAGGAAGGCGAGATCGAGCGGCTCCAGACCGCGGTCCAGGGCGCGTCGACCGCCTTCATCATGATCGATCGCGACTTCAAGATCACGTACGCGAACAAGTCGACCCAGGAGCTGCTGCGCACTCACGAGAACACCTTGCGCCAGCACTTCCCGGGTTTCAGCGCGTCCAATCTGATGGGAACGTGCATCGACATGTTCCACAAGAATCCGGCGCACCAGCGCCGGCTGCTCGAGGACCCCAAGAACCTGCCGCACACGGCGGTGATCCGGGTGGGGCCGCTCAGCTTCCGGATCATGGTGACCGCGATCCGGGATCAGGACGGAAACTACACCGGCAACTGCCTGGAGTGGTCGGATCTGACCGAGCAGATGGATGCCGAGGAGCAGGTCGATCGCCTGATCTCCAAGGCGATCGAGGGCGAACTCGACGACCGCATCGACACGGCCCGCTACTCCGGCTTCATGGCGAAGCTCGGCGGCGGCGTGAACCGGCTGATGGACACCGTGGTCGCGCCGGTGCGCGAGGCGGGCCGGATCGTGCACGAGATGTCGGGCGGGAATCTGTCGGCGCGCATGGACGGCGAGTTCATGGGCGAGTTCGCGCGCCTGCGCGACGGCTTCAACTCGACGCTCACCACGCTGCGCGAGATGGTGGGCGCGATCAACGAGTCGGCCTCGACGATCAGCGCCGCGTCGGGCGAGATCTCCAAGGGCAACCAGGACCTGAGCCAGCGCACCGAGGAACAGGCATCCTCGCTGGAGGAGACCGCCGCCACGGTCGAGGAGCTCACCAGCACGGTGCGCCAGAACGCCGACAACTCGAAGGAGGCCAACCAGCTCGCCTCGGGTGCGCGCGAGCAGGCGGAGCGCGGCGGCGAGGTGGTGCAGAAGGCGGTCGAGGCGATGGCCGAGATCAACGGCTCGAGCAAGAAGATCGCCGACATCATCGGGGTGATCGACGAGATCGCCTTCCAGACCAACCTGCTGGCGCTCAACGCTGCGGTCGAGGCCGCGCGCGCCGGCGAGCAGGGCCGGGGCTTCGCGGTGGTTGCCGCCGAGGTGCGCAACCTCGCGCAGCGCTCGGCCGACGCGGCGCGCGAGATCAAGTCGCTGATCGTCGATTCGGTCACCACTGTCGAAGGCGGCGCGAGGCTGGTCGACGATGCCGGTGCGACGATGCGCGAGATCGTCGATTCGATCCAGCGCGTCAGCGACATGTTCAGCGAGATCAACGCGGCCAACACCGAGCAGCGCGACGGCATCGCCGAGGTCGGGCGGGCGGTGGCGGCGATCGACGAGGCGACCCAGCACAACGCGGCACTGGTCGAGCAGACGGCGGCGGCGGCGGCCTCGTTGCGCGACCAGGCCGCGCAGCTGGTGACCGCGGCGGGTGCGTTCAAGGTCTGACGGTACGGGTCCCGTGCGGCTGGGGCCCGGGCGCGGATCGAACGGATCGTGTGCCGTCCGTTCCCGGCCGGGCGCCGTTCCTCGGCGGCGGATTGACCGTATGAGGCAGGTTTTCCAGCATCGGTTCACCAGTGAAGTCTTAGAACGGGGACCAACGATGGCACGACACGTCAAGCAGGTGTTCCGCAATGCGGTGGTTGCGCTCGACGGCAACGAGTTCGAGCAGTGTGTGTTCGAGAACTGCACGCTGCGTTACGAAGGCACCAGCCCGGTCAGCCTGACCGGCAGCCGGGTCAACGACTGCCAGTGGGCATTCACCGGACCCGCGGCCAACGCGATCCAGCTGATGGGTGAGTTGTACCGCTCGGGCGGTCATGCGGCCCTGCTGGTCGAGAACACGTTCAACGCGATCCGTGGCCTGCCGCTGCCGGCGGCCGCGGGCGCGGCACCGTCGGCGCGGCCGGTCAACTGACCAGCGCCCGGCAAGCGGGCCAGCGGCGCGCGCCGTCGACGACGCTTCGCCGCGCTCAGCCCGCCAGCGACAGCCACAGCGGCAGCGCGACCAGCGCCGCCAGCGTCGAGACCGTGATCAGGAAGGCGACGAACGCCCCGTCGCCACCCATCCTCACCGCCAGGATGTAGGCCGACGACGCGGTCGGCATCGCCGCGAACATGACGACGATCTGTCGCGTTGCCGGCGGCAGTTGCAGTTCCCGCGCGAGCAGCAGCGCAACCGCCGGCATCGCGACCAGTTTCACCAGCGTGATCCAGATCGTCAGCGCACGTCCGCTGGACGTGGCCCGCGTGTCGGCGGGCCCGGGCCTGCCGAGCCGCAGGCCGGCGCCGACCGCGACCAGGCCGAGCGCGAGCGACGCGCTGCCCAGCCGCGACAAGGTATCCACGACCACCGCGGGCGGATGCAGCCCGGTGAGGTTGGCGAGCAGCCCGCCGAGTGTGCCGAGAATCAGCGGATTGCGTACCAGTTCGCGGGCGAGTCCGGTGCCGCCATGGCGAGCGAGCGGGAATACCGCGGCGACATTGGCCGTCGGCACCGCGAAGGCGACGATCAGTGCACACGCCGCGATGCCGGCGTCCCCGCCGAGCCGCTGGGACAGCGCGAGTGCGACGTAGGAGTTGAAGCGGAACGCACACTGGATCCCCGAGGCGTATTGCACCGGGGTCGGGCGCAGCACCGGTCCGGCGAGATAACCGAGTGTGATCCCGGTCAACATCGCGGCCATCGCCGAGGCCAGCATCGGCACCGCCTGGCCGAGCATGATCGGGGTCTTCAGGATCGAGACGAACAGCAACGCGGGGAACAGGAAGAAGTAGATCAGCTTTTCGAGCCCGGCCCAGAACGCGTCGCCGAAGTCGGCGAATCGGCGCAGCACGACCCCGAAGACGATCAGCGTCAGGTCCGGGGCCAGCAGGGTCAGCACGTTCATCGGTGCGGCGGGGCAGGTGTCGCGCCGGACCGCCGCCCGCAGCGGCGATGCCGGGCCGTAATCGGCGGTTGATGCGAGCGGGCCAGTGTAGCCGACCGGCCGTCGGCCGCCGGTTCGCGCCGGTCAGCGCGGCGGCTCAGCGCCGCCCGCTGGCGCTATGTTCGACGGATACCACGTCGGTACTGCCAGTCGGAGGTCCGCGATGAAACGTTCCGTTAAGATGATCGCTTCGGCCGTGCTCGCGGGCGCCTGCCTGGTGGCCGGCGCGGCCGAGCTGAACGGCCATCGCTTCGACGACACGGTCCAGGTCGGCGGCAAGTCGTTGCAGTTGAACGGCCTGGGCCTGCGGTCGGTGTTCATCGTCAAGGCCTACGTGGCGGCGCTGTACGTACCCGAGCGCAGCCGGGAGGCGGCGCAACTGCTCGGCCAGACCGGCCCGAGGCGGCTGGCGCTGAAGATGCTGGCGACGTTGCCGGCGTCGCAGATCACGAAGGCGCTGGTCGAGGGCATGCAGAAGAACCACACGGAAACCCAGATGCTCGCGTTCAGGCCACGGATCGACCAGTTGACCGCGACGATGCAGGCGGTGGGGTCGGTGCGCAAGGGCGAAGTGATCGAGCTCGATTCGATCGACGGCGCGCTGCGGGTGTCGGTCAACGGCCAGCCGCGTGGCGAGCCGATCGCCGGCGAGGACTTCTACGCCGCGGTGCTGCGCATCTTCCTCGGCGACAAACCCGCCGACCGCGAGCTGAAGATCGGCCTGCTCGGCGGAGCCGCGCGCGGCGAATGACCCGCCGTCGGTCACCGGTCGTCGCCGTCACCGCGGCGACCGACGTGATCGGCGAATTCCGCGACGCACTGCTGCTCGAGGACGGCCTCGCGCGCAACACCCTCGATGCCTACGAACGCGACCTGAAGGCGCTGGCCGCCTGGCTCGACGGCGAGGGCCGCGGTGCGCTGGCGCAGGCATCGGCCGCCGACCTGCACGCCTACATCGCGATGCGACATCCGCAGTCGCGGGCGACCAGCGGCAACCGGCGGCTTGCCGTGTTCCGACGCTTCTATCGCTGGCTGCTGCGCCAGGGCCGGCGCGACGACGATCCGACGCTGGCGATCCGTTCGGCACGCCAGCCGGCGCGTTTCCCGAACACGTTGTCCGAAGCGCAGGTCGAGGCGCTGCTGGCCGCACCGGATGTCGAGACGACCCTCGGCCTGCGTGACCGGTCGATGCTCGAGACCCTGTACGCCACCGGACTTCGGGTCAGCGAGCTGGTCCAGCTGCGCACCGTCCAGCTCGGCCTGGACGAAGGGGTGGTCCGGGTCGTCGGCAAGGGCGACAAGGAGCGGCTGGTGCCGCTGGGCGAGGAGGCGCGGCGCTGGATCGAGGCCTACCTGCGGGGTGCCCGCGGCGAGCTGCTCGGCACGCGCGTCGCCGACGCGTTGTACGTGACCCGGCGCGGCGGCCCGATGACCCGGCAGATGTTCTGGACGCTGATCAGGCGCCACGCGCGGGTCGCCGGCATCCGCGCGCCACTGTCGCCGCACACGCTGCGCCACGCGTTCGCGACCCACCTGCTCAACCACGGCGCCGATCTGCGTGTGGTACAACTGCTGCTCGGCCATGCGGACATCTCGACCACGCAGATCTACACCCATGTCGCGCGCGAACGGCTCCGGCAGTTGCACGCCGCGCATCACCCGCGCGGTTGAAGTCGCCGGCGCGGCGTTGTCCGCGTGATGCCGGTCGCCACGACGATGACCCCGGCCGGCTCGTCGATCGCGGACGATTTCCTCGCCCGGATCACCCGCATCGAGCAGGCCGGCGGCCTGCCGCCGGTCAAGGCACTGCACCTGCCGCCCGCATCGGCACGTGGCACGCGCGAGGGCGAGTTCTGTGCGATTGAACTCGCCGACGGTGCGATCGGACTGTCGTACGTGCTGCTCGGCGACACACTCGACCGGCTGCTGGCGGCCCAGCCGCAACGATCGCTGGCCGGCGTCGGTGCGGCGCGGCTCGCGGCGATGATCGGTGATGCCGATCCGGTGCGCCGGATGCTCGGCTTCGCGGCCCTGAACGCGGTCTCGCAGCGGCTGTTTTCCCGCGCCGGGTATCGGCCGCCGGATGCGGCCGATTCGATCGGTGAACTGGCACCGGCGAGCGGCGAGCGGATCGGCATGGTGGGACTGTTCCCGGGCCTCGGCGAGCGGATCGTCGCCCGCGGGGCGACACTGACGGTGCTCGAACTCGATCCCCGGCTGGCCGGCGAGCGCGACGGATACCGCGTCACGCTCGATCCGGGCGATCTGCGCGATTGCACGAAGGTACTGACGACAACGACACTGCTGCTCAACGCGACGCTCGACGCCACCCTCGCCGCGTGTCGCGGGGCGGTGTCGGTGTCGATGGTCGGGCCGGGTGGCGGCTGCCTGCCCGATCCGCTGTTCACCCGCGGCGTCACCTCGTTGGGCGGGCTGGCGATCACCGACGGCGGCGCGTTCGTCGCGGCGTTCACCGAAGGCGGGCGCTGGGCCGCCCATGCCCGCAAGTACACGATCACCCGCGCGACGTACCCCGGCTTCGAAGCGCTGCTCGCGCGCTCGGGCGGCGCCGGCTGATCACACACGCCGTCGCGACAGGCCGCCCACGATGTCCCGCCACGTCTCCGAGACCCCGGCCACCACCTGGCTCGATCGCCACGGGGTCGCCTTCACCGGCCATCCTTACGACTACGTCGAACACGGCGGCACCGGCGAGTCGGCGCGCCAGCTCGGCGTCGACGAACACGCGGTCGTCAAGACGCTGGTGATGCAGGACGACAAGGCGCGGCCGCTGATCGTGCTGATGCACGGTGATCGCAAGGTGTCGACCAAGAACCTGGCGCGCCAGATCGGCGCCAAGGCGGTCGAACCGTGCAAGCCCGAGGTCGCCCAACGTCACAGCGGCTACCTGGTCGGCGGCACGTCGCCGTTCGGGCTGCGCAAGGTGATGACGGTGTATGTCGAGGATAGTGTGCTCGAGCTGCCCAGGATCTGGATCAACGGCGGGCGCCGCGGCTTCCTGGTCGGGATCGAGCCGCGGGTGCTGGTCGAGACACTCGGCGCCAAGCCGGTACACTGCGCGCTCGCGGAGTGACCGGCATGTTGCCTTCGATCGCGGCGATCGTCCTCGCCTACCTGATCGGTTCGATTTCTTTTGCGGTCGTCGTCAGCAAGGCGATGGGCCTGGCCGACCCTCGTTCGTACGGTTCCGGCAACCCCGGGGCGACCAACGTGCTTCGAACCGGCAATCGGAAGGCCGCGGTGCTGACGCTGATCGGTGATGCCGCCAAGGGCGCGGTCGCGGTGCTCGCGGCCAAGGCCGCGGCACCGACGTTCGGATTCGGCGCGACCGTGATCGTGCTGGTCGGACTGGCCGCCTTCATCGGCCATCTGTTTCCGGTGTTCCATCGTTTCGCCGGCGGCAAGGGGGTGGCGACCGCGGCCGGTGTGCTGCTGGCGCTGGACCTGGTGCTCGGGCTGGCGACACTCGCGACCTGGGTGATCGTCGCGTTCTTCTTCCGTTATTCGTCGCTCGCGGCGTTGGCGGCGGCGGTGTTCGCGCCGCTGTACCAGGTGTTCCTGTTCGGCCCCAGCGCGGGTTCGCTGGCGATCGTCGCGATGAGCCTGCTGCTGATCTGGCGGCATCGGTCCAACATCACCAAGCTGATCGCCGGCACCGAGAGCCGGATCGGCCAGAAGAAGCGCTCGCAGCCCGAGGGCTGACCAGGGCCGGCCATCACGAGCCGGAGGTGGACACCGTCCGACAGCGACGCGGGCGGACCGTCCTGCCGCATCGAACCCGGCGCATTGGTTCGTCCGCCCGGGACGGCGTCAGGCGCCAGGCTGCGTGACCTCGTTCAGACGCGCCCGCGCGGCGGCGATCGCGGCATCCGACGGCTTGCGCAGTTCCCAGTAGGCGAGCGAGGTCAGGATCAGTTCGCCGAGAGCGTCGTTGCCGCGGTCGGCGCCGAGCCGTTCGATCGTCACCGGCAGGTCGGCCACCGGGATCAGGCCGGCCGGCATCAGCTGCAGCAGCGCCAGCGACTGCTGGATCCGGTCCAGCGTCGCCCGTTCGGCCCGGCGCGACCCTCGGATCGCCTGCGCGATCCGCATCGCCTCGACGCGGGCACCGTCGTCGACGCAGGCCTCGAGCGCCTGGAGCGCGAGCCCGATCGTCAGGTGCTGGGCATCGGTCTCGACCGCGAGCGCGAGTTCGTGATGCAGCAACGGCAGCTCCATCCGGTCGCCGCTGGCGATCGCCTCGCGCCGCTGGGTCAGCGTCGTCACCAGGTTCGCATCCGGGTGGCCGGCCAGCCGGCGCGTCTGCTCGCGTTCCATCCTGCGCGCGCGGCCGTTCCTGCCGCGTGCGACCAGCACCTGCAGCAGCGACAGGTCGTCGTCGTGGGTGCGCAGGCGGCCGGCCGGATCGACCCGGAACAGGTGGTCGAAGGCCTGCTCGGCGCGTGCCAGTTCACCGTTCTGTGTCGCCAGCCGTCCGATCGTCCGCAGCCGTTGGACACTCGGCTCGGCGAGCAGGCTGGCTTCGTCGAGGCAGTCGAGTGCGGCGCGGCTGTCGCCTCGCGCCTGGCGCGCGGTCGCCAGCAGTTCGTAGGCGGCGAGCATCCACGGATGGTCGCGACACAGGGCTTCGGTCAGCACCTCGACCTCGTCGAGCCGGTTCTGGCGCATCCGGATCTGCGCGATCCGAAGCCGCGCCCAGCCCGGCGCCGTGCGCCGCATCGCCTGCATCACGAGCCGTTCGGCTTCGTCGAGACGTTCCTCGTCGATCAGCCGCTCGGTCAGCACCCGCATCGCTTCGTCGGCGGCCTCGGGGCTGATCTGATCGAGCGCGGCGACCTCGTCGGCGGCCCGCTCGAGATCGCCCTGGTCGAGTGCGTCATGCAGCCCGTACAGCAGCCGCTTGCGGTGGCCGATCCGTGCCAGGCGCAGCGTCAGGTCGGTCGGATCGAACGGCTTGACGATGTACGCGTCGGCGCCGAAGTCGGCGATCGCCGCGACGCGGCGTGCGCTGCGTTCGGCGGCGACGATCACGACAGCGGTCACCACCGGCAGCAGCCGTTTCATCCGCAAGCGCTCGAGCATGTGCTGCGCGGTGGTGCCGTCGTCGAACGTGTAGTCGCTGAAGATCAGGTGCACCGACTGCATCTCGAGTGTCTCGATCGCGTCCTGGCCATCGGTCGCGTGCACGACCTGCGCCGCGCCCAGCGCCATCGCCAGCTGGTGCAGCCGCTCGCGGGTCCAGCCGGGACGCCCGACCACCATCACCCGCATGCCGCCGAGCGGATAACGGGCCAGGCTCAGCGACCGTTCGAGCGCCGCATCGACCCCCTCGGCTCCGGCGAGTGGCACGGGGTCGTCGAGCAGGGCCATGTCGGGTGGCACGACGGCGGGTGGCGACGCACCGTTCTCCGGCTCGAAGTCGGCAGCGGAGGACAGGGTGTCGGACGGATTCACGGTCGGTGGACGATCCAAGGCGTGTGCTCGAGGCTGGACGGTGTTGTCGGCTGTCCGCCGGGGGTCTTGAGCAACCCGGCGTCGCCCGGCCGAACGGGACCGACCGGAGCGCCGGCAGGGTCGACACACCCGGACCGCTGGACTTACCCGCCGATGAACGGCGATGATCCGCGGGCCGGTCATTCGAGCGAAAGACGAACACCGATGCGGATGGGAATCGACCTGGGCGGGACCAAGATCGAGGTCATCGTCATCGACGAAGCGGGGGGCGAGCGACTGCGGCGACGGGTGCCCACGCCGCAGGGCGACTACCCGGCGACGGTGGCCGCCGCAGCGGCGCTCGCGCGCCGGGCCGAGGCGGACGTGGGCTGCACCTGCACGATCGGGGTCGGTACGCCGGGGGCGATCTCCGCCGGCGGGCTGATCAAGAACGCCAATTCGGTCGTGCTCAACGGGCGACCGTTGAAGCGGGATCTCGAGACCGCGCTCGGGCGCGAGGTGCGGATCGAGAACGACGCGAACTGCTTTGCCGTGTCCGAGGCGGCCGATGGCGCCGGCAGCGGCGCACGGGTCGTGTTCGGTGTGATCCTCGGCACCGGGGTCGGCGGCGCGCTGGTCATCGACGGCGTCGCCTGGCGCGGCGTCAACGCGATCGCCGGCGAGTGGGGACACAACCCGTTGCCGCGGGCGGGTGTCCACGCCGCCGCTTCGGTCGCGTCAGCCTCCGCGGGCGCCCCGTTCGCTGCCGACGAATCCGCCGGCGAACAGCCGGGGCCGGCCTGTTACTGCGGTCGTTCCGGTTGCATCGAGACCTGGCTGTCGGGCCCCGGCATGGCGGCTGATCACCGGCGCCACGGGGGCAGCGCGCCGGCCGACGCGGCGGCGATCGTCGCCGCGGCCGGTGCCGGTGATCCGGGCGCGATCGCGACCCTCGATCGTTACGTCGACCGGCTCGCGCGCAGCCTCGCCACCGTCATCAACCTGGTCGATCCGGAGGTGATCGTGCTCGGTGGCGGATTGAGCGCCATCGACGCGTTGTACACGCAGGTGCCGCGGCGTTGGGGCCGCCACGTGTTCTCGGACACGGTCGCCACCCGGCTGGTCAGGAACCGGCATGGCGACTCGTCGGGTGTACGCGGCGCGGCGTGGCTGTGGCCGAACGCGGCCGGTGTGCCGTGACCACGCCCGGTGAGCGCGTCGGCTCGTCCCTCGGCCGACTCAGTCGCCACCCGGCGCCAGGGATTCCAGCGGCCAGCGGGGGCGCACCGAGAAACCGGAGCCCGGGGGCCGCGCGATCGCGCCGGCCTGCAGCCGCAGTGCGCCGGCGAACGCGATCATCGCGCCGTTGTCGGTGCACAGGGCCGGCTCGGGAAAGTGCAGCTCGACGCGCCGCGCGAGTGCCATCACCTGCAGCAGCTCGCGCAGGCGGCGATTCGCGCTGACGCCGCCGGCCACGACCAGCCGCCGCAGCCCGGTCGCCTGCAGCGCCTTCGCCGCCTTCGCCGCCAGCACCTCGGTGATCGCGGTTTCCACCTCGAGCGCCAGATCGGCAGTCGCCTGCGGCTCGAGCGGCCCGCCCACCCGTCGGATGGCGGTCGCCACCGCGGTCTTCAGGCCCGAGAAGCTGAAATCCAGGTCGGCCGAGCCGATCAGCGGTCGCGGCAGCTTGAATCCCGCCGGCCGGCCCTGCTCGGCCAGGCGGGAGATCGCCGGCCCGCCCGGATAACCGAGACCGAGCAGCTTGGCGCTCTTGTCGAACGCCTCGCCGGCCGCGTCGTCGAGGGTGTCGCCCAGCAGCGTGTAGCGGCCGAGCCCGTCGACCCGCATCAGCTGCGTGTGCCCGCCGGAGACCAGCAACGCAACGAACGGGAAGTCGGGTGCGACGGTGCCCAGCAGCGGCGACAACAGATGGCCCTCGAGGTGGTGCACACCGATCACCGGGCGGCCGAGTGCAAAACCGAGCGCATGTGCGACACCGGCACCGACCAGCAACGCACCGGCCAGGCCCGGCCCCTCGGTGAACGCGATCGCGTCGATCGCCGCGCGGCCGACTCCGGCCTGGGCGAGCACCTGTTCGGTCAGTGGCAACACCCGGCGGATGTGGTCACGTGACGCGAGTTCCGGCACCACCCCGCCGTAACGCTCGTGCATCTCGACCTGCGAGTGCAGCGCCTGGGCGAGCAGGCCGTCGCGGGTGCTGTACAGGGCGACGCCGGTCTCGTCGCAGGAGGTCTCGAAGCCGAGGACTTTCACCCGGTCATTGTACGGACCGGGTCCAGGCACCCGATCGACACGGGGCGGCGAGGCCTGCGCACAACGCCGGGAGACACCCGGCGTCCGCGAGCGGCAGGATGGCATGGAAATGGAAAATCATTCCATGTAGGATCGGTGTTCCTTCCATCACCGCCCGCGGGCGGACATGCCTGCGTCGCCCTCCGACTCCAGGGAACAGATCCTGCTGGCCAGCGCGGCGGACGTCTTGCGTCCGCTGGTGGCGCTGCTCGTCGCCCGCGGTGTGCAATACGGCACGCTGGCGGACCTGACCAAGGCGATCTTCGTCGAAGCCGCGCAGGCGCAGGTGCCCGCGGCCACCGGTGCCCGGGTGATCAGCCGGCTGAGTGTGGCCACCGGGATCCATCGCAAGGAGGTCAAGCGGTTGCTCGCGCTGGCCGGGGCGACGCGCCCGCAGGCCGGCGAGTCGGTTGCCTCCGAGGTGTTCGCCCGCTGGCTCAGCGATCGACGGTATCTGGGCAGCGGAGGGCGGCCGAAGGTGCTGCCCCGGCTGGCGGTCGCGCGTGGACCTTCGTTCGAATCACTTGCGCGTGCGGTCTCCAACGACGTGCATCCGCGCACGATCCTGGAGGAACTGCTGCGGCTCAAGCTGGTCGAAGTCGATGCCGACGACCGGGTCACGCTGCTCGCTTCCGGGTTCGTGCCCGCCTCCGAGGAGCGTCACCTGTTGCGTCTGCTGGCCGACAACGTCCGTGACCACCTGGCCGCCGCGGTCTCCAACGTGACCGGCGAGGGCCCGAAGTTCCTCGAACAGGCGATCTTCGCCGATTCGCTGAGCGAAGCGACGGTGCGCGAGATCGACCGGATCGCGCGCGAACACTGGACGCGCACGTTCCAGCAACTGGTGCCGCAGGTGCAGGCGCTGATCGATGCCGAGGATCGTGCCGGCCGCACCGGCAGGCAACGCGTCCGGGTCGGCATGTATTCTTTCGCGCAGCGCCAGCCCGAGGTGCCGTCCGAGGTCGAGCCCGAAGCGACGTCGCCACCGGAAGGCGCGCCGCGACGCAAACAGAGGAAGTCCGGATGATCGCCACGTTGCCTGCCGTTCGACTTCGACTGACCCTGGCGATCCTCGTGCTGCTGGCCGTCTGGGCCTGTGGCGGCGGTGGCGTGGGCACCGGCGGCACCGGCGCGCCGGCCGCCGATTCCAACGTGACCGTCGGCACCATCAATGGCTTCGGCTCGGTGATCGTCGGCGGTGTCCGCTTCGACGACACCTCGGCCAGCGTGCTGGACGACGATGGCGACACCAGTGGCCGCTCGGCCCTGCGACTGGGCCAGGTGGTGGAAGTCCGCGGCAGCGTCGACGCGACCGGCACCACCGGCGTTGCGCAGAGCATCCGCCAGGTCAGCGAGGTGCGTGGGTTCATCCGGGGCATCGATGCAACCGGCGGCGCGATCGAGGTCGGCGGCACCCGGGTCAAGGTCGTCGCCGCGACCGCACTCGACGGATTCGCGTCGTTCGGTGATTTCCGCGTCGGAGACCTGGTCGAGGTCTACGGCTTCCTGGACCGCTCGACCGCCACGGTGGTCGCAACCCGGGTCGAGCGCAATACGCCGCAATCCGGCGCGGCGCGGATCAAGGTGATCGTCATCGCGAGCAATGTCGACGCGGGCGCGCGCCGCTTCGACAGCAGCGGCACGTTCCCCGGCGTGTCCCGGCTCACCATCGACTATGCGGGCGCCGAACTGCGTGGGCTGCCCGGAGGCATCACATCCGGCGCGATCGTGCGTGTGCTTGCCGCGGCGCCTCCCGCCGCCGGCGTGCTGACCGCCACCCGGGTCGAGGCGATCGGGGCGATCGACGTCGGCAGCGTGTCCTGGGCGAGGATCGAAGGGCGGATCACCCGCTACACGTCGCTGTCGTCGTTCGATGTGGACGGTGTGACGGTCAACGGATCGGGGGCGCGGTTCGTCGACGGAACCGCCGCCGACCTGGCGCTCGGCCGGCAGGTCCGTATCGTCGGCCGAGCCGCGAGCGGCACGATCACCGCGCTGGAGGTCCGCCTGCGCGACATCGAGGACAACTCCTCGGGTACCGACGAGGCCGAGGTCGAAGGCACGATCGAGCGGTTCGTCTCACCATCCGACTTCGTCGTGCGGTCGACCCGGATCGATGCCAGCGCGGCGACCTTCGAACGCGGCGGCGCGAGCGGACTGGGCAACGGCGTGAAGGTCGAGGTCAAGGGCACGCTGCGCGGGCAGGTGCTACGGGCCTCCTCAGTCAAGTTCGAGTAGAACCCGTCTCGAAGCTACTGCGCGTCCCGATTTGCGCGCTGCGGTGCTCAGCGTGCGCCTGCACGCTTGCGCTCCTCGCACGCAACTCGGGCCTGCTCGCGACGCTTCGCGACGGATTCTGCGAACCCGTCTAGAAGCTGCTGCGCGTCCCGATTCCCGGTTTCGACCGTTGCTTATGACTGATGCGCACAAGCACCTGCATCCGGGCGACTCGCTGGCACCGAGGATCCGCCTGGGGCATGGTGTCGCGCATGGTCGAATCCGAACCTGTTGTCCGCCATCCGGTCCGCCTGGTCGGCGCCGGGCCCGGTGATCCCGAACTGCTGACGTTGAAGGCGGTCCGTGCGATCGGCTGGGCCGACGTGCTGCTGGTCGATGAGCTGGTCAATCCCGCGGTCCTGTCGCACGCGAGGCCCGAGGCCCGCATCCGGCACGTCGGCAAGCGCGGCGGCCTGCGCTCGACGCCGCAGCGATTCATCGATCGGCTGATGGTCCGCGAGGCGCTCGCCGGGCGCCGGGTGGTCCGGCTCAAGGGCGGCGATCCGCTGATGTTCGGGCGCGCGGGCGAGGAGATCACCTGGCTGCGCCGGCACGGGATCGAGGTGGAGATCGTCAACGGCGTCACCAGCGCGTTCGCGGCCTCGGCCGCGCTCGGGACGTCGCTGACCCATCGCGAGCACAGCCATGGCGTCGTGTTCCTGACCGGGCATCCGGGTGCCGACGATGCCGCGGTCGACCCCGCACTGCTCGCCCGGACCGGGCTGACACTGGTCTTCTTCATGGGCCTGTCGCGCGCCGCCGGGATTCGTGCGCGGCTGCTCGCCGGCGGCCTGCCGGGGGACACGCCGGTGGGTGTCGTCCACGCGGCGTCGACGGCGGCCGAACGGACGCTCGTGACCACACTCGACCGGTTTGACGTCGCGCTCGAGGAGGCCGGCATCACCAGTCCGGCGCTGATCATCGTCGGCGAGGTCAGTCGCGGCTGCGCGGCGATCGCGGCCCCGGCCGCAGATCAGGCGCCGGGGACGGCTCAGCCGCTCTCCTCGGGTGACGGATCGCCGGCAAGCACCACCTGGTTGCGTCCGCGCGCCTTGGCCAGATAGACGCCCTGGTCGGCCTCCTTCAGCAGTTCCTCGATCGAACGCCCGCTGCGATTCACCGTCACGCCGATGCTGATCGTCATCGGGATCGTCAGTTGCCGGTCCTCGAACGGCGCCGCCTCGACCGACTGGCGCATCCGGTCGGCGATCAGGAACGCGTCGTCGATCCTGTTGATCGGCACGACCGCGCAGAACTCCTCGCCGCCGTAGCGGGCGATGATCGCGTCCGGACGCAACGTGTGCTGCAGGATCGACGCACAGTGGCGCAGCACGTGGTCGCCGACCGCATGCCCGAAGCGATCGTTGACCGACTTGAACTTGTCGAGGTCGAGCATCAGGACGGCACACGTCGCCCCCCGTGCCTGCGCGGTGCGGATGATCGTCGGTGCATGCTCGAGCAGCGAACGGCGCAGCGGCAGGCCGGTCAGTTCGTCGGTCGTCGCCCAGCGGCGCAGGTCGGTGGCCAGTCGCGAGTTGACGATCGCCAGCACCAGGACCCACAACAGCAGCGGGACGACGACGTTGACCATCGCGGCGCCGACCTGCGCCCAGGTGTTGATCGGCAGGCCGCGTTCGTCGATCGTCAGCCCGACGCTCAACAGGCGCAGCAGGCGCGCCGCGTTGGCGAGTGCGAACAGCGCGCAGATCGCCACAAAGACGACACGGGCGCGTCCGGCTGCGCGATCCCGGCTGCGCAGCGCGGTCCATCCCATCGCCGCGGCGGTCAGCGTCTGGACCAGGCAGCCGAACAGGACGTGGTGTTCGACCGAGTCGCCCTGGTAGACGATCCAGGCGTTGACCGCGACCACCACCGCGATCGCCAGCAGCAGCGGCCGGGTGCGTGGCCGGCGCGAGAAGAGCCGGCGGGTGGCCTCGTAGGCGACGATCGATGCGACGTTCAGCATCGTCGATCCGGCGGCGAGCAGGGTCAGCCAGGCTGTCAGGTTGCCCGGCGAGGAGGCCAGCAGCAGCCCGGCCGCGACCAGGCCCATCGCCATCGAGAACAGCTGCAGTCCCTCGCGCGAGGCGAGGTGCACGTGGCGCGAGAACTCGAGTGCGAGTGCCCCGGCGAGCGCGGTCACGCCGCCCAGGAAGAGCAACGTGCGGATGTCGAAGATCGCCAGCGGCGTCATCGTATCGTGCTGTTCCGGGTGAATGTTCTTCTTGTTCCGGTGCCCGCGCGGCGCCGATCGGCCGACGAGCCGCGCCACCGCTCACTGACCGTCGCCGATCAGTCTAATGCATGGCCCGCACACACGCGGTCGACCTGATCGAAGTTGACGAGCGCGGTCGGTCGGCCGCCGGCGCCGAGCGGCCAGACTCAGGTCGCCTGTTCCGCCGCCGCCCGCCGCGGCTTCTGGGGCGACAGCGCCTCGAACACGACGCAGTTGCGGCCGCGCGCCTTCGCCTCGTACGCCCGGCGGTCGGCGAGGTCCAGCGCCCGTTCGAGCCGCTGGCCGTTGCGCAGCACGGTCAGGCCGATGCTCGCGGTGACGCTCACGGTGTCGGCGTTGCCGTCCTGAAGCTGGATGCGGCGCATCTCGATCGCGCCGCGGACCCGCTCGCCGACGGCCAACGCGTCGGTGTGGCGTTCGACCGGCACCAGCGCGCAGAACTCCTCGCCGCCGTAACGCGCCAGCAGCGATCCGGCCGGCAACGCGTCGTTGATCGCACGCGCCGCGTGGCGCAGGACCCGGTCGCCCGCGTGGTGTCCGTAGGTGTCGTTGATGCGCTTGAAGTGGTCGAGGTCGAGCATCAGGATCGCCACCCGCAGGCCGCCGGCGTGGACCCGCTCGATGAGGGCGTCGCTGGCCTGCAGCAGGTAGCGCCGCGAGAAGACCTGGGTCAGCGCGTCGGTGTCGGCGATCGTGCGCAGCCGCTCGGCGGTGCGTGCCCCCATCAGGCCGATCACCAGTGCGCCGGTGAACAGCGGGGTCAGGATGTACAGCAGCGCAGCGACGATGTTGACCGTGGTCGGAGCGAGCAGGCCGAGGCTCGACACCTCCTCACCCATCGTCAGGCTCTTGGCCAGCCTGCCCGCGCTGAGCAGCGCGACGACCGCGAAGAAGATGCCGAAGACCTGGCGGTAGCCGCGACCGACGGGGTCGCTCGAACGCAGTGCGGTCCACGCGATCAGCACGCAGAATCCGGCCTGGAAGGTGGCGGCGATCGCCAGGTGCTGGGGCGTCACGTCGCTGTCGATGCCCTGGGATGCCAGGCCGAGCACACCGACCAGCAGGCAGGTGAGCGTCAGCGGCGGCGGCAACCGGGTGCCGAACAGCGCCGCCGAGCCATGCGACAGCGAGACGATCTGTCCCATGCCGGCGCAGTTCATCACGAACACCGTCAGCCACTCGGGCGAGTTGCCGCGCAGGAACAGGCCGAGCATCGCGATCGCGCTGAGCACGTGGGCGCCGGCGAACAGCAGCAGCGCCCGGCGCGAGTCGTCGCGCAGCGTTCCCAGTGCCAGCACCATGCCGGCGGCCATCAGCGACGCCAGCGTACCGGCGAAGAACAGCGTCTGGATGCTCAGTGAAGCGATCGGTGGCATGACCATGGGCGGCTCGCGTACGCGCGTGGACGCGCGCACACCTGCCGCCTTTTCCCTCCTATGCAATGAGGATGTTAGGGGGCGTCACCCGGCGGTGCGGGGGCCGGTTGCCCGGTGGTGGAGAGTGACTGACGGAAGGCGAGTGTGATGTTTCGCACACGCCCACTGCAAACTCGCGCATTGTGCAAGCACCGACCGCTCCAGCGGCAGGCGGTGGCGGATCGGCGGCTTTGTCTTTGCGGTGGGCGCCACCTACGATGACACCGTCGCTAACGAACACGTCATCGCCGAAAAGCGAAATCGCCGAGAGCCATGTCCCGAAAAACCAACGAAGGTCTGCCGTTCACCATCCGCGCGGTTCGCACCGACCAGGATCTGCGCAAGGCGCTGGACATCCGCTTCGAGGCCTACCGTCGTCACTTCCCGGATTTCGGCGGCGATCACGTCGCCCCGGAGAGCTACGACCTCGAGCCGAATTCGACGCTGCTGCTGGCCGAATCGAAGGCCGACGGCATGCCGCTTGGCAGCATGCGTGTGATGACCAACGACAAGGGCCGCCTGTTCATCGAGGACGCGATCGCACTGCCCGCGGTGATCCGCGACCAGCCCACCGCCGAGGCGACGCGGCTCGCGGTCAAGGCCGGCCGCAGCGGCACGCTGGTCAAGCTGATGCTGTGGAAGGCGTTCCACCGTTTCTGCCTCGCGACCCAGATGAACCAGATGCTGGTTGCCGCACGCGAGCCGATCGACAAGCAGTACGAGTGGCTGGGTTTCGCCGATCCGGTCGACGGCGGCCTGCGCACCGTGCTCGGCAACACCGGCAACGCGATGCATCGTGTGCTGACACTCGGCGTGTTCGAGGCGCAGACCCTGATGGTGCAGAACCAGCACCAGCTCTACGAGTTCTTCTTCGTCGAATCACACCCGGAGATCGAGACGTTCTCGTCGGTGTCGAGCCGCTGGAACGCGCCGCGGCGCCGTCGCGAGGCGGTCGTCCCGAGCGCCGCCACCGCGCGCTCGCTGGTCGCCGAGCTGCCCACGATGCGCACGCCGCGCATCGCGCTGGTCTCGTAACCCAAGGGGACAAGGGCCGCAGGCGCGGGCCGTGCGGTCCGCGCAAGGTGCCTCGGTTCTCCGGCCGGTCCACGGCCCCGAATCGGCTTCGGCTCGGCGCGGCAGCTCCGCGGCCGATTCAAAAGCCGATGCGTGAGCGGCGCGCCGATCGGTCCAGTTCGATGTCGTCGGCCTCGATCCGCTCGTGTCGGGCGAGTTTCGCGTTGCCGAACGCACCGATCAGTGCGCGTCGCATCTCGCGCGGCGCCACGGTCGCGATCCGATCGAGAGTGTCGTCTTCGAGGGCCGCGGGGAAACGCGCACCCCAGGCGTGTGAATCCCGGATCTCGCGATACAGCGTCTGGGCGATGCGGCGCGCGCCGGCGCTGTCGGGCGCGGGAATCTCGTAGACGTTCATCCGGTTGAGGATCGGATCCGGAATCCGGCCGGCGTCGTTGGCGGTCGCGACCCAGACGATCTCGGAACAGTCGACCGGCACGTCGGCGAACTCGTCGACGAACTCGCGCGCGGTGTCCTGCTCGAGCAGGCTGTACAACGGACCGAGGGGATCGTACTGGCCGTCGGCGCTGGCCTTGTCGATCTCGTCGACCACCAGCACCGGGTTCGCGTAGTCGCCATGGACGACGGTGTCGAACACCTTGCCGGTCCGCGAGTTCTTCCACTGCGACGATGCGCCCGACAGCACCCAGCCGGCGGTCAGCGAACTCATCGACACGAAGCCATAGCCGGTGCCGAGCAGCCGCGACAGGCGGCGCGCGAAGTGGGTCTTGCCGATGCCCGGATCGCCGAGCAGCAGCATCGGCGTCAGTTCGAGCGGATCTTCGGTCTCCAGGCACAACGCGATCTGCTTGCGCAGGTCGTCGAGGACGGCCCCGAAATTGGGCAACTCGTCTTCGAGTGCGTCGAAATCGGGCATCACACCCGGCTTGACGCAGAAACGTTCACCGCCGGTGCGCAGCATCTTCTCGTAGGTCGCGCGCAGGGCCTCGTTGGCGTTCGACGGCAGTTCGCCGAGTGCCGATTCGATGGTGGCGGGGCGGTAGACCTGCTTGAAGCCGGCGATGGCGATGGCTGCCGGGGAGCCGGCGGCGTCGGGCTCGGTGGCGGAACGGGCGGCATGCGATGTCATCGGTCGACTCCGGAGGCCTGGTCGCGCAGCCCGGCGGGCCGCGCCCACCGGATAGATATACAAGATCCGTACCCGTTCGTGTATATCCCGGACACGGGATGGGACCACCGGCCGGCGGCCAGAAGGCCCCGGCCGACCCCCTGGACGAGGCGATCCGGAATTGCGTTATAATCTTCGGCTCGACTGAAAAGGGGTAGGTGCCGATGCCGACTGTGCGGGTCAAGGAGAACGAGCCGTTCGACGTGGCGCTGCGGCGATTCAAGCGCACGATCGAGAAGACCGGTCTGCTGACCGAGCTTCGGGCGCGCGAGTTCTACGAGAAGCCGACGTCGGAGCGCAAGCGCAAGAAAGCAGCCGCGGTGAAGCGGCACTTCAAGCGCCTGCGCAGCCAGATGCTGCCCAAGAAGATGTATTGAGGCAGCTTGTTTGGACCGGTCCGATGCGGCAACGCCGGACTCGCGAGGCCCGCGGTGCAGACGTGATCGCGGGCCTTGTTGTTTCTGCCCCCGGCCCCGCCTCGCGGCCGGCGCCGGCAGGCCGGAGATGAGATGACGCTCAAGCAGCGCCTGAACGACGACATGAAGGCCGCGCTGAAGGCCAGGGACAGCGCTCGGCTGTCGGCGATCCGGCTGGCGATCGCCGCCGTCAAACAGAAGGAGATCGACGACCGCATCGAGGCCGATGACGGCCAGGTGACGTCGATCCTGGACAAGCTGATCAAGCAGCGGCGCGACTCGATCACGCAGTTCGACCAGGCGGGCCGCCGGGACCTCGCGGACAAGGAACGCTTCGAGCTGGACGTGTTGGCCGCCTACCTGCCCCGGCGCGCGAGTGCCGAGGAGATCGCCGCCGAGATCGAGGCGGCGATCGGTTCGCTGGCCGGTGGGACGGCGGGTCCGCAGGACATGGGCAAGGTCATGGGTGTGCTCAAGGGACGCCTTGCTGGCCGTGCCGACCTGGCCGCGGTCTCGGCCCAGGTCAGGGCACGACTCGCCGGCGGTTGACCCGCCGCCCGGTTCGATCCACGATCGGTACCGGGGCGGCATCCGTCCAGGTCGGGCCGCCCCGGCGTTCGGGACGATCGCAGACGCCGCCCGCGCCCCCGGCTACACTGATCCGGTGATTCCGCAATCCTTCATCCAGGAACTGCTGTCCCGCACCGACGTCGTCGACGTCGTCGGGCGATACGTGAAGTTGAAGAAGGGCGGCGCCAACTTTCTCGGCCTGTGTCCGTTCCACGACGAGAAGTCGCCGTCGTTCACCGTCAGCCCGAGCAAGCAGTTCTTCCACTGCTTCGGCTGCGGCGCCCACGGCACCGCGGTCGGTTTCCTGATGGACTATGCCGGCATGTCGTACGTGGACGCGATCCACGACCTGGCACGAGCGGCCGGCCTGGACGTGCCCGAGGAGCGGGCGAATGCCGAACAGCAGGCCCGGCGCGACCCGGACGTGCTCGAAGTGCTGGCGACGGCCGCCCGTTTCTATCGGCGACGGCTGAAGGACAGTCCGCACGCGATCGAGTACCTGAAG
The DNA here is from genome assembly GCA_902826305.1 of uncultured Burkholderiales bacterium. Taxonomy (GTDB): domain Bacteria; phylum Pseudomonadota; class Gammaproteobacteria; order Burkholderiales; family Burkholderiaceae_E; genus CADEEH01. The sequence continues at coordinate 3,862 of CADEEH010000056.1, read as the reverse complement.
CGGCGCGGGCTGACCGGCGAGACCGCGGCGCGATTCGCGATCGGATACGCCCCGGAGGGATGGCGCGGGCTGGAGGCGGCGGTCGCGGACTACGCCGCGCCGGCGCTGGTGTCCAGCGGGCTGGTGATCGAGACCGACGACGAGGATCGTGGCCATCGCCGCTACGACCGGTTCCGCGACCGGATCATGTTCCCGATCCTGAACTCGCGGGGTCAGGTGATCGGATTCGGCGGCCGGGTTCTCGACCAGGGAGAGCCGAAGTACCTGAACTCGCCGGAAACGCCGGTGTTCTCGAAGGGCAGGGAGCTGTACGGCCTGTTCGAGGCCCGGGACGCGATGCGCGGCGAGAACTGCGCGATCGTCGTCGAAGGGTACATGGACGTCGTCATGCTGGCCCAGCACGGTGTGGGCAACGCGGTGGCGACCCTCGGCACGGCCACCACCGCGGACCACGTCCGCAAGCTGATCCGGCTGGTCGATCGCGTGGTGTTCGCGTTCGACGGTGATGCCGCCGGGCGCAAGGCGGCCTGGCGCGCGCTCGAGGCCGCGCTGCCGCACGCCGGCGACACCAAGCGGATCGATTTCCTGTTCCTGCCGGCCGGGCATGATCCGGACAGCTTCGTGCGCGAGGTCGGTGCCGACGGCCTGCGCGCGGCGCTGGCGAGGACGCTGCCGCTGTCCGAGTTTCTGCAGCGCGAGCTGGGCGGTCGTTGTGAGCTGGAAACGCCCGAGGGTCGGGCCAGCTTCCTGGCGCAGGCCCGGCCGCTGGTCAGGCTGCTGCCGCTGGCCGCGCTGCGGATCCAGATCGTGCACGCGCTGGCGCGACTGGCCGGCATCGAAGTGCACGAGTTCGAGCGTTTCCTGGCCGGCGACGACGGCGAACCGCGGCGCCCGCCGGCCGCGCGCCCGGCGGACGGTTGGCGCGGCGAGAGTGCGCCACCGGGCGGGTGGCAAGGGCCTCGGGAAAAAGGCCGAAGCCCGTCCGCGCGGCCGTTTCCCGGCGGGCGCGGGGGCGGCCGGGACACCCGGCGGCAGGGGGCGGGCCCGCAGCAGCCCGCCGCCTCGGCGGTCCGCTCCGCGGCGGCGCCCGACCTGACCCGTCATGTACGGCTGCTGACGGCACTGCACCCGGGGCTTGTCCTGGAGCCGATCGACCCGAGCTACCTGCCAGTGGAGCTCGTCGAGTGGTTCACTTTCCTGGGTGGCCTGCCGGCGGGAGCGTCGCTGGCCGCGGTGCTCGAAGGTTTGCGGGCCACCGATCCGGAGCGGGCGCGACAGTTGCAACGTGACGCGTCGGTCGAGAGTGTGGTGGCCGATCTGACCCTGGCGGAAGCCAGGCCGCAGCTCGAGGATGCCCTGCAGCGCCTGCGCGAGCGGGCGGCACGCGAGGAGTCCGGCCGGCTGGCGGCGAAAGGCCTGGACAGTGAGGACGACCGACGGAAGATGCTGGATCTGATCGCTGCGAAACGGATGTCGGCGTGATATGATTTAAGGTTCCCTTCGCCCCGCATCTCTTCGACCCGCATGGGCCCGCTTTTCGGGGCCCCGCGATCCGGTTCGTGTGCTGTCGACTCCTGTCGGCAGTTCCCGATCTCCGGGGGCGCGAACGCGTTGCGCCAGCGCAGCGCCGGGCGGATCGAGCGGGTTCTGCTGGCCGGTCGGCAACGGTCGATCGTGCCTTCGCCCTGCGTTGCGGGGCAACCGACGAAAGGCAGGCAGTGGGCAGCAAGACAAACCTGACGCACGACAACGCTGACCGTCCCGGCCGCGCGGCCCGGACCGAAGGACGTTCGCAGGCCGCCGGGCGGCCGGCAGGCAAGGTGGCCGCGAAGGCGTCCGCCGTGCGCAAGGGCGTCGGCAAGGCGGCCGGGTCGGTATCGGTCGGCAAATCGGCCGGCAAATCGGCCACCCGCAAGGCGCCGCTGACGGTCAAGCAGGCCTCGAGTGTGCGCGCAGCAGCCCGCACCACCAGCAAGGCGCCCTCGAAGGCGACCAAGTCGCTCGCCAGACCCGCCAAGGCCGAATCCCGGAACGACGCGAAGGCCGAGACACGGGTCGTCGCCCGCGGCGTGGACAAGGCCCACAAGGTGAGTGGCGCCGACGGCGCCAAGGCGCTGCTGGCGAAGGTCGTCGCCGGCAAGGGCACGCGCACGGTCGAGCCGCCGCACCCGGCCGAGAAGACCGACAAGGTTGTCAAGGCCGCTGCCAAGCCGGCATCCGTGCCCAAGGGTGTCGCCGACAAGGCGCCTGCCGTCGACAAGGCGGTCGCCGCCAAGCCGCCGGCCGCACGCGCCGACGGTATCGCGGTCGGCAAGGTGGCCGAGAAGGTGACCGAAAAGGGTGCCGACAAGGCCGCGGATCGGGCCGCGGCCAAGGTCGCCGACAAGTCGGCTGGCAAGGACGGCGCCGACAAGCCGGCGGGCAAGGACACACCCGCCAAAGGCAAGGCCGCCAAGGGCGGTGCCGACAGCCGCCGCGGCAAGGAAGCCGCGCGGTCGATCGAGGCCGCTGATGGCGAGGTCGAGGCGGAATTCGACGATGCCGATGCCGGCGTCGAGGGCGAGGTCGAGGGTGAGGCCGAAGTCGAGGTCGAGATCCCCGAGGTGCCGGTGCCCCAGCCCAAGACCAAGGTCCGCGGCAACCGGGCCAAGGAAAAGGCGCTGATCAAGGAGTTCGGCGCCCGGCAGGGGATGACCGAAGCGGATCGCGAGATCACACGCAACAAGCTCAAGCAGCTGATCAAGCTGGGCAAGGAACGCGGGTTCCTGACCTACGCCGAGATCAACGATCACCTGCCCGAGGATCTGGTCGACGCCGAGTCGATCGAGACGATCATCAGCACGTTCAACGACATGGGGATCGCGGTCTACGACCAGGCCCCCGATGCCGAGACGCTGCTGATGAACGAGAACACGCCGGTCGTGTCCTCCGACGACGATGCCGAGGAGGAGGCCGAGGCGGCGCTCTCGACCGTCGACTCGGAGTTCGGCCGCACCACCGATCCGGTGCGCATGTACATGCGCGAGATGGGTTCGGTGGAGCTCCTGACCCGTGAGGGCGAGATCGAGATCGCCAAGCGGATCGAGGAGGGCCTGAAACACATGGTGATGGCGATCTCGGCCTGCCCGACGACGATCGCCGAGGTGCTCGCCGCGTCCGACAAGGTCCGCGCTGGCACGATGCGGATCGACGAGGTGGTCGACGGCCTGATCGATCCGGATGCGGAAGAGGACATCGTCTTCGGTCCCGCCGTGCAGGCGCAGCCCGCCGGCGACCAGGCCGACTTCGACGAGGAGGCCGACGAGGAGGCCGAGAACGCGGCCAGCACCGCGAAGATGGAAGAACTGAAGGCGGCGGCGCTCGAGAAGTTCGAAGGCATCGCGCGCTGGTTCGACAAGATGCGTGTCGCCTACGAGAAGGAGGGCTACAAGTCCAAGCCCTACGTGCGCGCGCAGACCGAGATCCAGGACGAGCTGATGACCATCCGCTTCACCGCGAAGATGGTCGAGAAGCTGTGCGACACGCTGCGCGAGCAGGTCGAGCAGGTGCGCGGGATCGAGCGTTCGATCATGGACATCTGCGTCAACCGCGTCGGCATGCCGCGCGAGCGCTTCGTGCAGACGTTCCCGGGCAGCGAAGTCAATCTCAAGTGGTCCGAACGCGAGGTCGCCTCCAATCCGCCCTATGCCGACGTGATGCGCCGGAACATCCCGGCGATCCAGGACCTGCAGCAGAAGCTGATCGACCTGCAGGCCCGCGTCGTGCTGCCGCTGGCGGACCTGAAGGACATCAATCGCCAGATGAACATGGGCGAGGCGAAGGCCCGCAAGGCCAAGCGCGAGATGACCGAGGCCAACCTGCG
>CADEEH010000055.1 GCA_902826305.1 uncultured Burkholderiales bacterium | reverse complement strand
AAGTTCGTCGAGGTGTCGAAGTACTCCCGCGAGGAGCTGATCGGCGCGCCGCACAGCACGACCCGGCATCCGGACATGCCGAAGGAGACGTTCAAGCAGCTGTGGTCGACGATCGGCCGCGGCGAGATGTTCCGCGGCATGATCAAGAACCGGGCCAAGGACGGCACGCCGTATTACGTCGACGCGGTGATCGCGCCGGTCCTGGGCGACAACGGCAAGCCGATGAAATACATCGGGGTCCGCTACGACATCACCGAGGCCGAGCTGGAGCGGCAGAACTCGAAGATGATCGCCGCCGGCATCCTGACCGCGATCGACACCAGCTACGCGTACATCGAGTTCGACACCGATGGCCGCGTGCTCAAGGCGAACGACAACTTCCTGTCGCTGCTGGGATACACGGCCGACGAGATCGTCGGCAAACACCACCGGACCTTCGTCGATGCCGAGTACGCGAACACCGCGGCCTACCGCGATTTCTGGACCGCGCTGAACAGCGGCAAGACCCACGTCGACGTGTTCAAGCGGATCACCAAGGCCGGCAAGGAGGTCTGGATCCAGGCCACCTACGCGCCGGTCAAGGACGAACACGGCAAGGTCGTCAAGGTGATCAAGATCGCCAGCGATGTGACCACCACCAGGCTGGAAGCGGCGGACTGGTCGGGGCAGCTGCAGGCGATCGGCAAGGCGCAGGCGGTGATCGAGTTCGGCCTGGACGGCAAGGTCCTGACCGCCAACGAGAACTTCCTGGACGCGCTGGGCTACACCCTCGCCGAGATCAAGGGCCAGCACCACAGCATGTTCGTCGACCCGACGTACCGCGCCAGTCCCGAGTATCGGATGTTCTGGGAACGGCTGGGCCGCGGCGAGTTCGACGCCGGCCAGTACAAACGCATCGGCAAGGGCGGCAAGGAGGTCTGGATCCAGGCGTCGTACAACCCGATCTTCGATCTGAACGGCAAGCCGTTCAAGGTCGTCAAGTACGCAACCGACATCACGCAGTCGAAGCTTCAGGCCGCCGACTGGAGCGGGCAGCTCGAGGCGATCGGCAAGGCGCAGGCGGTGATCGAATTCGGCCTGGACGGCAAGGTGCTGACCGCCAATGAGAACTTCCTGGGCGCGCTCGGCTACACCCTCGCCGAGATCAAGGGCCAGCACCACAGCATGTTCGTCGACCCGACGTACCGCGCCAGTCCCGAGTATCGGATGTTCTGGGAACGGCTGGGCCGCGGCGAGTTCGACGCCGGCCAGTACAAACGCATCGGCAAGGGCGGCAAGGAGGTCTGGATCCAGGCGTCGTACAACCCGATATTCGACATGAACGGGCGCCCGTTCAAGGTCGTCAAGTACGCAACCGACATCACGCAGTCGAAGCTGCAGGCCGCCGACTGGAGCGGTCAGATCGATGCGATCGGCAAGGCGCAGGCGGTGATCGAGTTCGGGATGGACGGCCGCGTGCTGAACGCAAACGCGAACTTCCTGTCGGCGCTCGGCTACACGCTGCAGGAGATCCAGAACCAGCACCACAGCCTGTTCGTCGACGCGGCGGAGCGGGCGAGCCCCGAGTACCGGATGTTCTGGGAGAAACTCGGCCGCGGCCAGTTCGATGCCGGTCGTTACCGCCGCATCGGCAAGGGCGGCAAGGAGGTCTGGATCCAGGCGTCGTACAACCCGATCATGGACATGGACGGCCGGCCGTTCAAGGTCGTCAAGTACGCGACCGACGTCACCGAGCAGGTGCGCGAGGCGCGGATCCTGGCCGAGGCCGTCGAGCAGGCGCAGGGTGTCACCGCGGCCGCCAAGCAAGGCGAACTGGACAATCGGATTCCCCTCGACGGCAAATCCGGCGCCGTTCGCGAGTTGTGTGAAGGCATCAACTCGCTGCTGGAAACGACCGGCGTGATCTTCGGTGACGTCGGCCGGGTCTTTGCCGCGCTGTCCAACGGCGACCTTTCCCAGCGGATCGACCGCGACTACAGCGGCGTGTTCGACAAGGTCAAGGGTGACGCCAACATCACCAGCGAGAAACTCGGCACCGTGATCGACGAGGTGCGTGCGGCGGTTGGTGCGCTGACCGGGGCGGCCAACCAGGTGAGCGCGACCGCGCAGAGCCTGTCGTCGGCGGCCACCGAGCAGGCGAGTTCGGTCGAGCAGACCACGCAGTCGGTCGACACGATGTCGGCGTCGATCACGCAGAACAGCGACAACGCCCGGGTCACCGACGGCATGGCCGCGAAGGCCAGCCGCGAAGCGGAAGAAGGTGGTGGTGCGGTCAAGCAGACGGTGACCGCGATGAAGCAGATCGCGGCCAAGATCAGCATCGTCGACGACATCGCGTACCAGACGAACCTGCTGGCGCTCAACGCGGCGATCGAGGCGGCGCGTGCCGGTGAACACGGCAAGGGCTTCGCGGTCGTCGCCGACGAGGTGCGCAAGCTCGCCGAGCGCAGCCAGGAGGCCGCCAAGGAGATCGGTGAACTCGCCGAGAACAGCGTGTCGACCGCGGAGCGGGCCGGCAAGCTGCTCGAGGAGATGGTGCCCTCGATCCAGAAGACCTCCGAGCTGGTGCAGGAGATTGCCGCGGCGTCGTCCGAGCAGAGCCAGTCGGTGGTGCAGATCGGTGGTGCGATGGGTCAGCTGAGCAAGGCGACACAGCAGAACGCGTCGGCCTCCGAGGAGCTGGCGGCCACCGCCGAGGAGTTGTCAGGCCAGGCCGACCAGCTGAAGGACTCGATCTCGTTCTTCGACCAGGCGGCGGTTGCCGATGGATGGGGCGGCGGCGAGGTGGCAACCGATCGCCGTGCGCCGAACTCGCCGATGCGTCCGCGGCAGGCCCGCCCGGCCGCACCCGCGGCCAAGCCGACCGTGAAGATCGCGGCCGGCGCGAACTTCCGCCCGTACTGAGGAGCCGACGAGATGGCAAACCCCGTGGTGGCCGACGGTGCCCCGCCGGCCCGGTTCCTGACCTTCTGGCTCGGCCAGGAGGTCTTCGGGATGGGCATCCGGGCGGTGCGCGAGATCATCCAGATGCGCCCGATGACCTCGCTGCCGCTGATGCCGCGGTTCATGCGCGGGGTGATCAACCTGCGCGGCGCGGTGGTGCCGGTGATCGACCTGAGCGCACGCTTCGGTCGCGAGCCGGCGACACTGTGCAAGAAGAGCTGCATCGTGATCTTCGACGCCGTGCGCAACGGCGAGCGGGTCGAACTCGGGCTGCTGGTCGATTCGGTCAGCGAGGTGCTGACGATCGCAGCCGACGCGATCGATCCGCCGCCGGACTTCGGCAACTCGGTGCGGCGCGACTTCATCCAGGGCATCGGCAAGGTCGGCGAGCGTTTCGTCACGCTGCTCGACCCGGACCGGGCACTCGACGTGCAGGAAATGGCCTCGCTGTGTGAGTCGGCCCAGGACGTGGCGCTGGGCTGAGTCGGCGGGTCCTGGGTGGACTAGGGCCTGTTGACAGGCCCTAGCCGGCCGAAAGCCGGATGTCGCCGTAGAACGCGGTGACCCGCTGTCGGGTGTTGTCGCTGTCGGTCATCACACCGATGCCGACGATCCGCCCGGGTGAACCGCCGAATGCCGTGTGATAGTCCTCGACGAGGTTGCGGCGGAACGCCTGCCATCGGCCCAACTGGCCGGGGCCACCGGCGACGACGATCTTTCGGATGCGGGGGGTGTGTGGGCTGGTCAGGATCGCACCGGCCGGGCGGCGGTCGTCCCAGAGGTACACCAGCGTCGCGAACGGCAGGTCACGACCGGAGAGCAGCCGCGCCTGTTCCATGAACAGGCGATCCCGCAGCGGCAGCGCGCTGCGATCGCCATCGAAGCCGACGATCACGCGCACCGGCGCATCGTCGATCCCGCGTTCGCCCGGATCGGCGCCATCGACCGAATTGTCCGCCCGCCATTGCCAGTCCAGCCACGGCCGCCCCTGCGGCGCGCAGTCCAGCCGGGCGATCAGGCCGGACGCCGAATGCAACGCCTCGGCCTTCAGCACCGTCCGCCCGGCCTGGCGCGTGATGCTGTAGACGGTCCGTTTCTTGCGCGGATGGATGATCAGCGGACGCCAGCCACTCGGCACCGTCGTCGTCTCGCGTGCGTCGGAAAACGCCGGCACGTCCGGCAGCGCGACTGTCGGCGGATCCAGTGCCGGGTCGTGCGCCGGCGGATCCTCGTCGTCCGCGTGCCGCCCGGACCAGGACGCACAGCCCGGCAACAAGGCGAGGGCGGCGGTGCCGACCGCGGCCAGCACCGACCGGCGCGAGCGAGCCGCGGCGGCGGGTTCGAGACGGCGGACGGATTCGGGCGGGATCAGGCGGATCATCGGCGGCGGATATCGGCGCGGACGGGCAGGGACGCGGGCGACATTACCAGATGCCGGGCCGTTCGACCCTGCCCGGCGCCATTGTTGCGCGCCGGGTGTGACCGAACCGTGAACGATTCGAGGGTCCGCGCCGCAGCATGTGCGGCACGCGGTCAGAAGTTGACGTTGTCCCGGCCCTTGAGCTTCAGCATCGTGCGCGCCTCGTCCGGTGTGGCCAGTTCCAGCCCCAGGCCTTCGATGATCTGGCGCGCCGCGCGCACCTGATCGGCGTTGCTGCGGGCGAGCTTGCCGGCGCCGATCCACAACGAGTCCTCGAGGCCCACGCGCACGTTGCCGCCGACGGCCGCGGAGATCGCCGCGATCGGCAACTGGTTGCGTCCTGCGCCGAGCACGCTCCACAGGTAGCCGTCGCCGAACAGCCGGTCGGCGGTGCGCCGCATCTGCATCACGTCCTCCGGATGGGGACCGATGCCGCCGAGGATGCCGAACACCGACTGCACGAAGAACGGCGGCTTGACCAGGCCCCGGTCGACGAAGTGCCGCAACGTGTACAGGTGCCCGATGTCGTAACACTCGATCTCGAAACGGGTGTCGTTGCGTGCGCAGGTGGTCAGGATGTTCTCGATGTCGGCGAACGTGTTCTTGAAGATCCGGTCGACCGAACCCGCCAGGTACGGCCGCTCCCAGTCGTGTTTGAACTCCTTGAAGCGGTCGAGCATCGGATACAGGCCGAAGTTCATCGATCCCATGTTCAGCGACGCCACCTCCGGCTTGAAGTGGGCACACGGCTTGAGCCGTTCCTCGACCGTCATCGTGGGCGCACCACCGGTGGTGATGTTGATGACGACGTTCGATTCCCGCTTGATCCGTTTCAGGAACGGCTCGAACGCCTCGGGTGACTGGTCGGGGCGACCGTCGACCGGATTGCGTGCGTGCAGGTGGACGATCGCGGCGCCGGCCTCGGCAGCCGCGAGTGCCGCATCGGCGATCTCGTCGGCGGTCACCGGCAGGTGCGGTGACATCGACGGTGTGTGGATCGCGCCGGTGACGGCACAGGTGATGATCACTTTGCGTTGAGTGGCCATGTCAGTTCTCCTTCCTATGGATTCGTCGCTGGAGTCATTCGTGGCCGCCGCCCGCGCCCGCCTGGCGCAGGTGTGCGGCGAGTGCGGCCAGCCGGCGGTCGCGCTCGCGGCTCTTGTCGGTGATCACCGCGGGTTCGGCACTGCCGGGCCACTGCGCGACGATCTTCGACCAGTTCGCCTCGTCCCACACCTCGGGTGTCGCCGGCGTCTGCTGCAGCCGCCGGTAGAAGCCGGTGTAGCGCCGGCAGTAGTCGGCGATCCCGCCCGGGGCATTGAGCTCGATCGTTGCGAACGGTCCGATGAACGACCAGCGCCGGCCGAGCCCGTCGGCCAGTGTCTTGTCCAGGTCCTGCGGCGAGCAATATCCTTCGCCGACCAGCCGGAACGCCTCGGCGAGCAGTGCACCCTGCAGCCGGTTCAGGATGAAGCCGTCGATCTCGCGACAGACGTCGATCGGCGATTGCCCGACCGACGTGTAGATCGCCCGGGCCCGGACCAGCACCGCCGCGTCGGTCCAGGGTGCGCCGCACAGCTCGACGATCGGCACCAGATGCGGTGGATTGACCGGATGGCCGACCAGGCAGCGCGCGCGGCCGGGCAACGATTCGGTGAAGCGCGATGCGACGATCGCCGATGTCGACGAGGCCAGGATCGCGGTCGGTGGTGCCGCACGATCGAGCGCCGCGAAGGTCTCGATCTTGGCCTCGATCGTCTCCGGTCCGTTCTCCTGCACCAGGTCGGCACCGGCGACCGCGTCGGCGAGTGTGTCGCAGGTCACCAGTCGGACGGCCGCGGCTCCCGGGTCGTCGACCAGCCCGAATCGCGCCAGCTCGTGCAGGCTGTCGGCGACCTTCGCCGCAGCGCCGGCCCGCGCCGACACATCGGGATCCCAGAGCCGCACCGACCAGCCGGCGCGGGCGAACACGTTGGCCCAGGCGCGGCCGATCAGCCCGGTGCCGATGACGGCCGCGGTCCCCGCTGAATTGCTCACTGCGTCCTCCTCGTTCTCAAAGCCAGAGCACCTTGCGGCGCAGGTCCAGGTCCTCGCTCAACGCCTTCGACGGTCCGACGTGGATCACCTCGCCTCGCTCCAGCGCCACGGTGCGGTCCGACAGCGCCAGCGCCAGGTCGAGGTGATGGTCGACGATCACGATCGACAGTTCGCGCCGCAGCGTGTCGAACGCCTCGAACAGCTCCTCGACCACCGCGGGGGCGAGGCCCTCGAACGGCTCGTCGAGCAGCAGCACCCGCGTATCACCGGACAACGCGCGGGCGACCGCGACCATCTGCTGCTCGCCCCCGGACAGATAGTCGGCCGCGGTGTGCCAGCGTTGCCTGAGCCGGGGAAACAGCGACAGGACCTTGTCCTCGTCCCAGTGGATGCCGGCCCCGGTGCGCCGCTTGAGCCGGCCCAGTTCCATGTTCTGCGCGACCGACATGCCGGCGAACAGGCCCCGCCCCTGCGGCACGTAGGCGATGCCGTTGCGTGCGATCTCGGCGGCCGGGCGGCCGGCAAGTGGTGTGCCACCGAGGCTGATCGTTCCGGCAGCCGGCGGCACGATGCCGACGACCGTCTTGAGCAGCGTCGACTTGCCGGCCCCGTTGCGACCGAGCAGCGCGACGATCTCGTGATCGCGGACCTCGAAGCTGACCGAGCGCAGGATGTGGCTCTGGCCATAGAACGTGTCGACGCCCGACAGGGCCAGCAGCGTCACCTCGCCGGCCGCCGAGATCCGCGGCTTGGCCGCGAGCGCATGGGCTCCCGAGCCGATGTACACCGCCTGCACCTCGGGCGAGGAGCGGGCGCGTTCGGCGTCGCCGTCCACCAGCACCTCGCCGTCGTTCATCACGGTGACCGCGTCGGCGAGCTGGAAGACACGATCGATGTCGTGTTCGACCAGCAGCACCGGCAGCGACCGCGAGATCGTCCGGATCAGGTTGCCGACCCGCTCGCGTTCAGCGGCCGCCAGGCCGGCCAGCGGCTCGTCGAGCAGCATCAGCCGGGGTCGGGTCGCCAGCGCCAGCGACATGTCGAGCAGTCGTTGGCCGCCGTACGACAGCGAGCCGGCGATCGCCGATTCCGTCCCGCGCAGGCCCATCGCGGCGATCACCTCGGCGGTTTCGTCATTCACCGTCGCGAGCCGATCGGCTGGGCGCCACGGATCGAAGCGGGCGGCGTCGCGCGCCTGGCAGGCGAGTCGGACGTTCTCGTGCACGGACAGCCCGGCGAACAGGTTCGTGATCTGGAACGAGCGGCCGATGCCGGCCGCGGTGACGGCCTCGGGCGCCAGGCCGCCGATCGGCTGTCCGTGCAGCATCACGCGGCCATGGTCCGGTGCGAACATCCCGGAGATCAGGTTGAACGCGGTCGTCTTGCCGGCGCCGTTGGGTCCGATCAGCGCGTGCAGCGATCGGTCGCGGACCTCGAAGCCGATCGACTTCACCGCCTGGATGCCACCGAAGCGTTTGCCGATGCCGTCGACCACCAGCACCGGGCCGTCGGCGGTCGGCGGCGGAACCAGGAACGGCGGCAGGGCGCCGCTGCCGATCTGGCGCGCGGCCATCGCCGCGTCGCCGACGACCGTGCGCCGGAACGGCGCGGTCAGACGCCCGGCCAGGCCGATCAGTCCGGTCGGCGAGAAGACGATGAACGCGACGAACAGCAGGCCGAACCAGAACAACCAGTCGGCGGTGACGCTGGACAGGTAGTCGCGGAACAGCACGAAGAACAGCGCGCCGAGCGCCGGACCGAGGAACGACCGCATGCCGCCGATCACGACCATCGCCAGCAGTTCGCCGGAGAACGGCACACCGATCGGATCGGCCGAGGTCATCCGGTTGTTGAACAGCAGCAGGATGCCGGCCAGCGAAGTCAGCGCGGCCGAGACGGTGAACGCGATCAGCTTGTAGCGGTCGGTCGCATAGCCGAGGAACCGCGCGCGCGCTTCGTTCTCGCGGATCGCGACCAGGGTGCGGCCGACCGGTGAATGATGGAAACGCCACAGCACCCAGCCGATCAGCATCGCGATCACTGCGACCCAGGCGTAGTACGGGCCGCGCTGCTCCAGGTCGAAGCCGAACCAGGTCGGCCGGGTCATGCCGCCCAGCCCGTCCTCGCCACCGGTCAGTTCGGTCCAGCGGAACGCGATCGCGTACAACATCGCCGACAGCGCCAATGTCAGCAGCGAAAAATACACGCCGCGACGACGCAGGATCAGCGCGCCGAATGTGGCGGCGATCAGCGTCACGATCAGCACACCGGCCAGCGTCGGCAGCAGGAAACCGCCGGGCAGCCAGTGGCGCTGGATCAGCCCGGCCGCGTAGGCACCGAGGCCGAACCAGGCGCCGTGGCCGAACGAAACCAGCCCGGTGTGCCCGACCAGGATGTTCAATGCCATGCAGGCGATCGCGAAGATCACCACCTCGGTGGCCGACGTGATCGTCAGCCCGATCGCGGGCAGCACGAATGGCAGCAGCACCAGCGTCAGGGCGATCACCGCGAGCGGGATGCGGTCGGCCAGGAATCCGCCGCGGCGCATCGGCGGCGCGGCGGTCGTGCGGTCACCGGCGGTTGCCGTGCCATCGTGTGAGGCCATCGTTACTCGAAGCGCTGGATGCGCTCGCCGAACAGGCCGCGTGGACGGAACAGCAGCACCAGCAGCATCAGCAGGTAGATCGCCGCCGTGGAGGCCTGCGGATAACCGATGCCGGTGATCATCCCCTTGACCAGTCCGACCAGCAGGGCGGCCAGCACCACGCCCCAGAACGAACCGAGCCCGCCGATGACGCAGACCACGAACGCGGGTGTGATGATCTCCTGGCCCATCGCCGGATGGACGGTGTAGATCCGCGCCAGCAGCACACCGGCGAGTCCGGCCAGGCCGATGCCCAGGCCGGCGACCGCCATCATGTACGGTGCCAGCGAGATGCCGAGTGCGGCGACCATGTCCGGGTTCTGCACGCCGGCCCGGACCACGCGCCCGAACGCGGTCCTGTTCAGCAGCAACCACAGGCCGGCGACGCAGACGATCGCGATCACCAGCAGGATGGTCCGGTAGTACGAGTAGATGAAGTTGCCGACGACCACCTGGCCCTTCAGTTCCGGCGGGATCGCCACCGAGATCGGCGGCGCGCCGAAGATCATCCGGAGCGCCTGCTCGGCGACCATCGCCAGGCCGAAGGTCAGCAGCAGCGACAGGATCGGGTCGGCCCGGTAGAAGCGCTGGAACAGCACCCGCTCGATCACGACCCCGAGCACCGCGACCGCGATCGGCGAGACCAGCAGCACACCGGTGAACCCCAGCGCGGGCAGCAGCACCACCGACAGGTAGGCCCCGATCGCGTAGAACGCGCCGTGCGCCAGGTTGACGATGCCCCCCAGCGAGAAGATCAGCGACAGCCCGAGTGCGATCAGCAGGTAGTAGACGCCGTCGAGCAGCCCGTTGACGATCTGCTGGACGAACAGCGTCGCACTCATCGCCCCGCTACGCCGGGAACTTGCATTCGTTCTCCTCGGTCGTCGTCGCGATCACCTCCAGCGATTCGTTGGCCGCCGGCACCGGGGCCGATGCCTTGAAAATGTCCCAGTTGTTCTTCAATTCGCCCACCGGCAGCGCGGTCACCGTGAACATCTCGTGCATCATCTGGTGGTCGCTGGCGCGGAAGTAACCCTCGCGTGCCTTCAGCACGTCGAACTTCGCGCCCTTCTCGAAGTGTTCGATGATCTTCACCGGCTCGGCCGACTTGACCTCGTTCATCGCCCGCGCCAGCGTCTTGATCGCGACGAAGTCGCCCCAGGCCTGGTTCTCCGGCGGCTTGCCGTATTTCTTCGTGAAGTCGGCCACGAACTGCTTCGATCCCGGCGTGTCGATCATGTGGTGCCACACCAACGGCCAGGTGCCGCCGAAGTTGCCCTTGCCGGCGGCCCAGGCGACCGCGGTGTCGAAGCCGAAGCCGGCGACCGGGAACGACAGGCCGAACTCCGAGTATTGCTTCAGGAAGTTGGTGATCTGGTTGCCGGCGAGGTTCGAGATGACCAGGTCCGGCTTGGCGCTGCGGATCTCGAGCAGCAGCGCCGAGAAGTCGGTCGCGTCGGTCGGCACCAGCTTGTCGGCGGCGAAGTCGCCGCCGTTGGCCTGCATGAACCGCTTGGCCACGCGCAGCAGGTCGTGGCCGAACGCATAGTCGGCCGTCAGCGAGAACCACTTGCGGCCCTTGACCAGCCCCTGGGCCATCAGCGAGCGGCCGCAGGTCTTCACGTACATCGAGTTCTGGCTCTCGACGTGGAACATGTGCTTGTTGCAGTTGGCGCCGCGCAGCGCATCCGAGTTGCCGCCGGTGTTGACGAACAGGTTCTTGTTGCGTGCCGCGACCTGCGCGATCGCCAGGCACGAGGCCGATGAGATCTCGCCGACGATCGCCGCGACCTTGTCGCGCTCGATCAGCCGCTCGGCCTTCGTCGAGGCGGTCTGCGGATTGACCGAGTCCTCCTTGATGATCTCGAGCTTGCGCCCCATCACGCCGCCGGCCGCGTTGATCTGCTCGACCGCGAGATCGGCCGCCATCACCGCGTACTCGCCGAGCGGGCCGAGGAAGCCGGTGCGCGGCGTCAGGTGCCCGATCACGATCGAGTTCGACTGGCCGCGGCTGATCGCCGGAAAGCCGAACGCGCCGAGCGCGGCGGCACTGGTGCCCGAGCGCAGCAAGGCGCGACGCGAGCGGACGGGGTGATGGGTCATGGTGTCTCCTCCTGGGTTGGCCGGGGGCGGCCGCGTGTCGATTGCACCGGACCGTGGGTGCCCGGGCTTGCCCCTATCTGTGATCACAGTTATCCTGCCAAAGCCCACGCAGCTTGTCCAGCGTCGCCCATGCCCACTGCCACCGTCCCGTCGGCCGGCCTCGAGGCCTTCGAGACCCTCGGCGATCGCACCTACCGTCAGATCAGCGAGCTGCTGATCTCCGGGCAACTGCAGCCCGGTGACAAGCTGTCGCTGCGATCGGTCGGTGATCGGCTCGGCGTCTCGATGCAGCCGGTCCGCGCGGCGGTTGCCCGTCTCGTCGCCGACCAGGCGCTCGAGGTGGCGCCGAACCGCGCGATCCGGGTGCCGGTGATGACGGTGGACCGGTTCCGCGAGCTGACCGACATCCGGCTCGCGATCGAAGGGTTCGCCGCGGAGACGGCCGCCGTGCGTCGCAGCGATCGCGACCTGGTGCTGGTGCGCCGTTGTGATGCCGCGTTCCGTCGCCAGTGCCTGGCACGCCACCCGGACCTGGACGCCGCGGTCAGCGCGAACCGGGACCTGCATTTCGCGGTCTACCGGGCCGCGGCCATGCCTTCGCTGCTGCCGATCATCGAAGGACTCTGGCTGCGCATCGGTCCGGTGCTCAATCTCGACATGCGCGCCGACGTGCGCAGGCTGCGCGAGAATCGCGCCGAGGCCTGTCATGCCGCGCTCGCCCGGGCGCTCGATGCGAAGGATCCGGCGGCGGCGCGGGCGGCGCTCGAAAGCGACATCCGCGGCGCGGCGACGTTCATCCTCGCGCGCGGCCTGCTGGCCGACGGGATACCGACGAACGTCGCGCCGCGTGCCCGCGCGACGGCCACGATCGACTGACCCGGGAGAACATCGATGGACCTTCGGATCGAGGGGCTTCGTGTGCTGGTGACCGCCGGTGCCGCCGGCATCGGCCGGCAGATCGCCGAGGCGTTCCTCGGCGAGGGGGCGCGGGTCCACGTCTGTGATGTCGCCGAGGCCGCGCTGGCTCGACTGCGCGACGAGCAGCCCCGGATCGCCGCCTCCGTGTGCGACGTCGCCGATCGGGCCCAGGTCGAACGGTTGTTCGCCGACGCCGGTGCCGGCCTCGGTGGCCTCGATTGCCTGGTCAACAACGCCGGGATCGCGGGACCGACCGGAGCGGTCCAGGACATCGATCCGGCGCAGTGGGACCGGTGCCTGGCGGTCAACCTGACCGGGCAGTTCAACTGCGCCCGGCTGGCGATCCCGCACCTGCTGCGCAGCGACAATGCCAGCATGATGAACGTCTCGTCGCAGGCCGGCCGCTTCGGCTTCGCGATGCGTGCGCCGTACGCGGCCGCCAAGTGGGGCGTGATCGGGCTCACGCGTTCGCTGTCGATCGAACTCGGCCCGCACGGCGTGCGGGTCAATGCGCTGCTGCCCGGGATCGTCGCCGGCGAGCGCCAGCGGCGCGTGCTCGAGGCCAAGGCGCAGGCACGCGGCATCGACTTCGAGGCGATGGAGCGGCTCGCGTTCTCCTTCACCTCGATCAAGGAATACGTGACCCCGGAGCAGCTCGCCGACCTGGTCGTCTTCACTGCCAGCGCGCGCGCACGCACGATCTCGGGGCAGGCGCTGTCGGTCTGCGGTGACACGAACATGCTGTCCTAAGCACGGCACGGCCGCACGCCCGTTGCGATCGGTCGCCCGCCGTTGTACGCTGCGAAGCCATTGCTGCCGGATATCGCTTGGACATCGATGACGTGGCAGCAATCACATAACGATATGCGATGAGGAGGAAAGATGAAACGAAGACTCGGAAAGTCCGGCAAGAGGGTTGCCGTGCGGCGCATGCTCGCCGGCGCGGCGCTCGCAGGTGCCGCGGTCGCGGTGCCGGCGCAGGCCCAGCAGCTCTACGTCTTCAGCTCCGGTGCGCTGACGCTCGGCAAGGGATTCCTGCAGAACCTGGCGCCGATCGACCCGCCGATCGTCGTGCCGGTCGGCTTCTTCGTGATCAAGCATCCGAAGGGCAACGTGCTCTTCGACACCGGCAACAACGACAAGCTGATCACCGACGAGAGCTACTGGGGCGGGATGGCCAAGGCGTACAACGTCGTGCGCACCCCCGATGTCGCGATCGACACGCAGATCGCCAAGATCGGCCTGAAGCCCGATGACATCCGCTACGTCGTCGCCAGCCACCTGCACCTGGACCACGGCGGCAACGTCGGCAAGTTCCCGAACTCGACGCTGGTCGTGCAGAAGGACGAACTGAAGAACGCCGGCTGGCCCGAGCCGGGCACCGCGGGCGCGTACGTGCCGGGTGACACGGCACCGTTGCGCGCGGGTCTGGGCGCCTCGATGGCCAACGCCGGCAAGATCATTGCACTCGAAGGCGACATGGACCTGTTCGGCGACGGCACGGTGATCGTCAAGCGCTGGGTCGCGCACACGCCGGGCAGCCAGTTCGCGGTCGTCAAGCTGCCGAAGACCGGCACGATGGTGCTGACCGGCGACAACCTGTACCTGCGCGAGAACCTCGACAAGAACATCCCGCCGAACATCGTGCTCGCGTACAAGCCCGACGGCGTTTACACGTTCTACGAGTACCTTCGCCGGATGATCGCCGACGAGAAGGCGACGATCGTCACCGCCCACGATCCGGAAGGATTCAAGGCGATGAAGAAGGCGCCCGAGTTCTACGACTGAGGTGCGCATCACGGCAGTTTGTCCGATACCGCCGGCGCGATGACCGCGCTGGTGGTCGTCGACCGGGTCACCAAGTGGTACGGGGCCCGGTTGGCCGTCGACGAGGTCTCGTTCGAGGTGCGGGCGGGCGAAGTGATGGGCCTGCTCGGCCCCAACGGCTCCGGCAAGAGCACGATCCTGCGCATGCTCGCCGGCTACCTCCGGTCGTCGGCGGGCAGTATCCGGCTGGACGGGCTCGACGTGGCCGCCCATGGCGCCGCGATCCGGCGCCGCATCGGTTATGTCCCCGAGGACGTCCCCCTGTACGGCCAGATGCAAGTGGGCGAATTCCTCCGCTTCATGGGTGCGCTCAAGGGCCTTGCCGGGCCGGCGCTTGCACGCGGGGTCGAACGCGCGGCCGAGCGGCTGTCGCTCGGCCACGTGCTGCGCACCGGGATCGCGAAGCTGTCGCGCGGGTACCGCCAGCGGGTCGCGATCGCGCAGGCGCTGCTCGATGAACCGAAACTCCTGATCCTCGACGAACCGACCAACGGCCTGGACCCGGCGCAGATCATCGAGACCCGGGAGCTGATGCGCACCCTCGGCGGCGAACATACCGTGCTGGTCACGTCCCACATCCTGGGTGAGATCGAGAAGGTGGCCCACCGCGTCGCGATCCTGCTCAACGGGCGACTGCTGGCGATCGAGCCGGTTGCCGGTCGATCGAGCGGACGCATCCGGGTCGACGTCGGTGGTGTGTCGACCGACGCGGCCGCGCAGGCACTGCGCAAATCGCTCGAGGCGGTCCCGGGTGTCGCCTCGGTGCTGCCCGAGGCGAGGGATGCGGCCCGCACCGCGTACGTGTTGTCGCTGCTGGATCCGGCGGCCGCGGCCGCGGTCGCCCGGACGATCGTCGGTGCCGGGCTGCCGTTGCTCGAACTGCGGCAGCTGGCACCGAGCCTGGAGGACCGGTTCCTCGAACTGACGCGTGCACCGCGAGTTGCGGCCGCCGCGGATGGCGCCGTGGAGGGACGGGATCCGCGGTGAGGTCGTTCCGCACGTTGTTCGCCAAGGAGTTGCTCGCGCTGTTCGGTTCCCCGATCGCCTACGCGCTGATCGCGGTGTTCCTGCTGATCGTGGGTTACCAGTTCGCCGCGTTCCTGATCGTCGAGCGGGTCGCGACGCTGGTGCACGTGTTCATCCAGTGTGCGTCGCTGCTGCTGCTGATCATTCCGCTGCTGACGATGCGGCTGCTCGCCGAGGAGCGCCGGCTCGGCACGCTGGAACTGCTGCTGACCTCGCCGGCGACCGAGGGCGAGATCGTGCTCGCGAAGTTCTGCGCCAGCCTGGCGCTGATCGCGGTGATGCTTGCGCTGACACTGGTCTATCCGCTGGTGCTGCAACGCTTCGGCGAACCGGACTGGGGACCGATCTACAGCGGATATCTCGGGCTGCTGCTGCTGTCGTCCGCGCTGATCGCGATCGGGCTCGCGGTCTCGGGGCTGACCGCCAACCAGATCGTGGCCGCGACGATCAGTGTCGCGATCTCGGTCCTGCTGTGGATGGCCGCCGCGTTCAGCGCGGTGCTGCCGTACCCGTTCGACATGCTGGCCGCCACCGTCTCGCTGCAGGCGCGGATCGCACCGCTGGCCGGCGGCGCACTGCACCTGACGGACATCGGCTTCTTCGTCGTCGTCACCGCACTCGGCCTGTTCCTGGCCGTGCGTTCACTCGCGCGCCGCTGACGCGCCCGGCCGATGGATCCACACGTCGATGTCGGTCATCTCGGCTGGTTCGCCGGCTGGCTGCTGGCCTGCGGGGTGCTGCTGGCGGCCGGCCTGCGGCTGCCGCTGCAGACCCGGTGGCGACGGCCGTGGGCCCGGCTGTACGAACCGGTGGTGATTCTGCTGGCGGTGGTCGCGGCGGTCGGCGCCTTCGCCGCGCTGATCCCGCGCGATCTGCACCTCGACCTGAGTCGCGAGAAGAAGTTCACGCCATCGGCGCGGGCGATCGAGGTCGTCGACCGGCTCGACCGGGAGGTCCGTCTCACCTACTTCTCGCTGGGCAACGACGCGGGCGGCACACGCGCGCGCCAGATGCTCGAGACGCTGGCCCGACGCAATCCGCGCCTCGTGCTGCGCCTGGTCGATCCGGACAAGCAACCGTCGCTCGCGGAGACCTACGGCGTCAAGCTGGCGAACGCGGCGGTGCTCGAGGCCGACGGACGGCGCATCACGGTCCAGAGCACCGAGGAGAACGACATCGCGCTGGGCATCCAGCGTGTGCTGCGGCTCAAGGTGATCACCGTCTGCTTCGTCGAGGGCCACGGCGAGTACCCGGTCGACAACTTCGAATTCCACACCCACGTCGAGACCGCCGGCAGCCACTCGCACGGCGACTCGTCGGCGCACATGATCGAGACCACCGGCCACGGCATCGGTCGTCTGCGCCGGGCACTCGAGGCGCTCGGTTACGAAGTGGCCCGGCTGCCGCTGGCGACGCTGCAGCAGGTGCCCCCGACCTGCAGCGTTGTGGCCGTCGCCAATCCGCGCACCACGTTCCTGCCGGCCGAGAGCCGGATGCTCGAACGGCATCTCGCCGAAGGCGGCTCGATGTTCCTGATGCTCGACCTCGGCTTCGTGGTCGAGCCGACACTGGCCGGCCTGCTCGGTCGCGTCGGTGTCGAGGTGCGGCAGGACGTTGTCATCGAACCCGCCAGCCACTACGGCAACGATCGGGAGACGGTCGCCGTCACCGGCTACGAATCCCATCCGATCACGCGCCCGGTCTCGTTCACGTTCTTCCCGGGTGTGCGTTCGTTGCGGATCGTCCCCGCCGCATCCGGCGTGCGGCCGGTTGCGCTGGTCAGCACGACACGCGACAGCCTGGCGCGGCCGGTGGCGCCGATCGCCGCCCGGCAGGCGAGCGCCACCGGTGACGGTGCATCACCCGTTCCCGGGTCAGCGTCGGCCGCGGGCAGATCCGACCCGGATCCGAACGGCGGGCGGGCGCCGGACGGAGCGCGCGGTCCGCACGTGATCGCGATCGCCAGCGAAGGCGTGCTCGGCGCCGAAGGCTCGCCGCCGTTTCGTGCGGTGGTCTTCGGTGACAGCGATTTCGCGAGCAATTCGTTCTTCCCGTACATGGCCAACAGCGACCTCGCGCTGTCGAGCCTGCGCTGGCTGGTGCGCGAGGACCGTGCGGCCGCGGTCTCGGCACGGATCGCCGCCCCGCCGATGATCATGCTGACCCGACCGCAGATGCGCGAGGTGTTCGTGCTCGCCGAAGTGCTGCCGCCGCTGCTCGTGATCCTGGTCGGCGCGTTCGTCTGGTGGCGGCGGCGGTGACCGATCCGCGGCGGTTCGTGCGGGCAGCCGCCGTTGCCGCGGCGGTCGTCTACCTCGGGATCATGGCTTGGGGCGGGCGTGGTCCGGATCAGGCGCCGGAGTCGTCGCGCACAGGCCTGATGCGTCGCGAGCCCGCGGCGATCGATCGGATCGAACTGGTCCGGGGCGAGCGACGATCGACGTTTCGCCGCGACGCCAGCGCGCGCTGGACCCTCGATGGCAGCGGGGCGCCGCTCGCCGAGGCGCCGGCCGGCCTGCTCGACAAGGGCCTCGGCTACCTGCGCTCGGTCGCCCCGGTGCGCACACTCGGTGCCGACGAAACGCAGGGCCTGCCTGCCGCCGAGTTCGGGCTCGACCCCGCGGCGCTGGTCGTCATGCTGCACACACAGGGACAACCGGTGCTGGTCGCCCGGTTCGGACGCTCGAATGCACAGCAACTGCAATACCTGCGCATCGACGGCGAGGTGGCGGTGCACCTGATGTCGGGCTTCGTCGGCGAGACATGGTCGCAGGCGGCCGAGGCCGCGGGAGGCGCGCGGTGACCTCGCGTAGCCTGCGCCGATCCCTGCTCGGGGGCGCCGCGTTCGCATGGCTGCTGCTCGGCGCATCCTTGGCGTCCGCACACGACGGCGGCACCACCGGCCTGGCCCGCGTCAGCGTCGACCGCGATCGTGTCGACTACCAGCTGCTGCTCGCCCAATGGCCCGCGACCTTGCCCGATCCGGCGCGGGATCCGCGCGGGCTGGTCGATGCGCTGTCCGCGCACCTGTCGATCCGCGCCGACGGCCAGCCGTGCCCGCCCTCGGCCGGCCGGGCCACGCCGCCCGCCGCCCACCAGGCGAACCTGGCGATCGAACTGTCGTTTCGATGTGGACGTCCGGTGCACGAGCTGACAGTTCGCGACGACACCTTCGAGCTGCTCGGCAACGGTCATCACACGATCGCCCGCGTCGAATGGCCCGGCGGCGATGCACAGTTCGCGTTCCAGCCCGACCGGCGCGAGGCGCGTTTCGAGATCACCGGTGCCGCGACGGATCGCGAGGCACGACCAGGCGGCGGATTCACCAGCTTTCTCGCGCTCGGCATCGAGCACATCCTGACCGGCTGGGATCACCTGCTGTTCCTGCTGGCGCTGATGCTCGGCGGCGGACGCTGGCAGGCGCTGCTGGTGATCGTCACCGCGTTCACGGTCGCCCACAGTGTCTCGCTCGCACTTGCCGTGCTCGGTGTCGTCGCACCGCCGGCGTGGGTCGAGATCGCGATCGCGGCTTCGATCGCCTGGGTTGCGGCCGAGAACCTGTGGTCGCGCGGCAAGCCCCGTCATCGGGTGGTGTCGACGTCGATCTTCGGTCTGGTCCACGGCTTCGGTTTTGCCGGTGCGATCACCGAACTTTCGTTGCCGCGCACCGACCTGGCGCTTGTTTTGTTCGGCTTCAACCTCGGGGTCGAAATCGGACAGGCGATGGTCGTCGCGCTGCTTGCCTGGCCGCTGCTGGCGCTGGCCAGGTCGGCACGCGCGGTCCCGGTGTCGCGGACGCTGTCGGCGGCCGTGCTGCTGGTCGGCATGGCGCTGATCGTGGCGCGCGTATGACGACGCCACTCCATTGACATTTCACAATCGGTGCCCAACGCGGTTAACATCGCCGCACCGGTCCGGCTCGGCACGCGTCCGCCAGACGACGCACCGGATCCGCCCCGATACCACGGGGCCGGGCGGTGTCCAGAAACCCCAGGAGACTTTTCCATGGTGACTTTGACTGTCAATGGCACGGCCCGCAGCGCCGATGTCGATGCGGCGACCCCGCTGTTGTGGGTGCTTCGCGAGAACCTCCAGATGACCGGCACCAAGTTCGGTTGCGGCATGGCGCTGTGCGGCGCCTGCACCGTGCATCTGGACGGCAAGCCGGTGCGCTCGTGTTCGACGCCGGTCTCCGCGGTCGCGGGCCGCAAGGTCACGACGATCGAGGCGATCGGCCAGTCGGCCACCGGGCGCAAGGTGCAGGCCGCGTGGAAGGACATCGACGTGCCGCAGTGCGGCTACTGCCAGTCCGGCCAGATCATGGCCGCGGTCGCGCTGCTCGAGGAAAAGGGCAAACCGACCGATGCCGACATCGATGCGGCGATGAGCGGCAACATCTGCCGCTGCGGCACGTATCCGCGCATCCGTGCGGCGATCCACCAGGCCGCCGGCACCAAGGGAGCATGACGATGACCACCCAACGCGTGAACTCGTCCTCCCGTCGCACGTTCCTGCAGGGCGGCGCCGCCGCCGGCGGTGCATTGTTCGTCGGCTTCGTGTTGCCCGGCTGTTCGGCCTTCGACGATCCGGCCGTGGCGGCGGCCGCCAAGGCGCCACCGACACCCGCGGCGCCGACCTCGGCGATGCCCAATGCCTGGATCCGCGTCGGCTCCGACAACAGCGTGACGATCCTGTGTGCCCGGTCCGAGATGGGGCAGGGCACCTTCACCTCGATGCCGACGCTGATCGCCGAGGAACTCGAGGTCGACCTGTCGAAGGTCAAGGTCGAGATGGCGCCGGCGGGTGAGCTGTACATCAACGCGATGCTCGGCGGCCAGCTGACCGGCGGCTCGACCTCGGTCAAGGACGCCTACGATCGGCTCCGCGTGGCCGGCGCCCAGGCGCGGATCGTGCTCGTGCAGGCCGCGGCCGATCGCTGGAAGGTCGACCCGTCGCAGTGCCGGGCGCAGGATGCCGTCGTCACCGGACCGGCCGGACAGAAGGCCACCTACGGCGAACTCGCGGCGGCGGCCTCGAAGCTGACCCCGCCGAAGGAACCCAAGCTCAAGGATCCGAAGTCGTTCCGTTACGTCGGCAAGTGGGTGCCGCGGTTCGACACGCCGGCCAAGTGCGACGGCAGTGCCGAGTTCGGCATCGACGCGAAAGTGCCCGGCATGCTGACCGCCGCACTCGCGCAGAGTCCCGCGTTCGGCGGCAAGGTCGCGCGCTTCGATGCCGCCAAGGCCAAGGCGATGCCCGGTGTACGCCACGTGGTCCAGATCTCCAGCGGCGTGGCGGTGGTTGCCGACACCTATTGGCAGGCGAAGCAGGCGCTGATCGCGGCCGACGTGCAGTGGGACGACGGACCGAACGCGAAGCTGTCGTCCGAGGCGATCGCAGCCGAGGTCCGTCAGGCCGCCAATCGCGCGGGTTCACCGACTTTCAAGAAGGTCGGTGACGCCGACAAGGCGATGAAGTCGGCGGCCAAGCGCCTGGAGGCCGGCTACGACATCCCGTACACCGCCCACGTGACGATGGAGCCGATGAACTTCATCGCCGACGTGCGGGCGGATTCCTGCCTGCTGGTCGGTCCGACGCAGTTCCAGCAACTGGCCCAGGGCCTGACCGCGAACCTGCTCAAGATGAAACCCGAGCAGGTGCAGGTGCGCACCACGTTCCTCGGCGGTGGTTTCGGTCGCCGGGTCGAAGTCGATTTTGTGCTGCAGGCGGTCGAGATCTCGAAGGCGGCGGGTGTGCCGGTCAAGCTGATCTGGTCGCGTGAAGACGACATGACCCACGATGTCTATCGTCCGATCAGCCACATCAGGTTGACCGCCGGCCTCGACAAGGCCGGCAAGCCGGTCGCGTTCAAGTACTCCCACGCAGGTCCGTCGGTCACCAAGCGGATGTTCCCGGCGTTCGTCAAGGACGGTGTCGATCCGTTCATGCTCGAGGCCGCGCCGATCCCGTACGACATCCCGAACCAGACCGGCACCGTCGCGATCCACGACACGCCGGTGCCCACCGGCTTCTGGCGCTCGGTGTCGCACGGCCTGAACGCGTTCGCCAACGAATCGTTCATCGACGAGATGGCGGCGGCGGCCCGCAAGGATCCGGTCGAGTACCGGCGTGCGCTGCTGGCCAAGGAACCGAAGTACCTGCGCGTGCTGAACCTGGCCGCCGAGAAATCCGGCTGGGGCAAGCCGCTGCCGGCAGGCCGCAAGCAGGGTATCGCGGTGATGGAAGGTTACGGTACGTACCTGGCGCAGGTCGCCGAAGTGTCGGTGTCCAGTGGGGGCGAGATCAAGCTGCACCGGATGGTGGTCGTCGCCGACGTCGGCGCGACGGTCAACCCGAACATCGTCCAGCAGCAGATCGAGTCGAGTGTCGTCTACGGCATGGGTGCGGCGATGTACGACCAGATCACGGTCAAGCAGGGTCGTGTCCAGCAGACCAACTTCCACGACTACCGTGTACCGCGCATGAACGAGGTGCCGCAGATCGAGATCCACCTGATCGCCGATGGCGACAAGCCGGGCGGCATCGGCGAGCCGGTGACCGCGCTGGTGGCCCCGTCGGTGGCCAACGCGGTGTTCGCGATCACCGGCAAGCGGCTGCGCAAGTTGCCGTTGCGTCTGGCTTGACCGCGGCGCGTCGCTTCGGAAACCCGCTGCGGCGGGTTTCCGTCGCCGCGTTGCTGATCGCAGGCCTTTGCAGCACGAGCAAGGCGCAGGACTACGAGCGCGAGAAGCGCTGGGCCGAACAGACACTGGCGGGCCTGGTCGTCGGTGATCCGGTCCGGATCGCGCAGAAGAACGGCCATCGGTTCCTCGGCCTGCACATCGCGCCGGCCAAGGCGCGCGGCGCGCTGATCATCGCTCACGGTCGCGGCTGGGCACCGGATCACGATCTGTACGGCACCTTGCGCACGCGACTGGCCGATGCGGGCTTCGAGACCCTGTCGATCCAGATGCCGGTGCTGCCGAGCAGTGCGAAGCTGGGTGACTACCTGCCGACGTTTCCGGACGCCGACGAGCGGCTCGGCCTCGCCGTCGCCTGGTTGCGCGCGCGCGGCCATCGCGACATCGCGATCGTGTCGCACAGCCTCGGCGCGACGATGACCAACCACTATCTGATCCGCAATCCGGACGCCGGTGTGCGGGCGTGGGTGTTCATCGGCATCATCAACGGCCTCGAGGACATGTTCCGGATCAGGATCCCGGTGCTCGACGTGTTCGGCGAACGCGACTGGGACATCACCCGTGTCGGCGCCAACGAGCGGCAGGCGCAGATCAAGGTGATCTCGGGTTCCGAGCAGGTCATGGTCGCCGACGCCCAGCACTTCTTCGAAGGACACGAGAGTGAACTGATCCGGGTGATCAGCGGCTTTCTCGATCGCGCCTTCCAGGCCGCACCACCGACCCGCTGAGTCCGCGCGGGCTCGCGCGACGGCGACACCCTCGCCGACACCCTCGACCCAGGCACTGCATCACCAATCCCCGGCCGCCGGGCGGGCCACATCGGCCGCCGGCCGGCTGCGTCCAGACCGCGGACCGTTGCACACGCGAGACTCGGGCACCGAAGCAAGCACCCGGGTCTCGAGATGCACCGTTCCTGGCATTTGTTCTTCCGGCGATCGGCGGCACTGCTGAGCGCGCTGGCGATCTTCGGATCGGCCGCGCCGGCGCAGGCCGCGAATCCCCCCGTCATCAACCTGATGAACAAACCGGCGCAGGTCACGCCATCGACGATGGCGTATTTCCTGTTCCCGGTGACGGCCACACACGGCCTTCGTGCGCTCGACTGCAGGCTCGATGCCGGCGCGTACGCGCCGTGCTGGTTCCAGCAGTACTACTTCAATCTCGGCGCGGGCGCACACACGATCACGATCCGCGCCACCGACTACCAGAACCAGCAGTCGTCGGTTTCGTACGCGTGGAGCGTGGGCACCGGAACACCGCCCCCGCCGCCGGCGGACACGACCGGACCGTCGACACCCGCGGTGAGCCACGATGCCGGCAGCGCGTCGGCCACCGGCAACGTCTCGGTGACGTTCAGTGCCAGTGACACGTCGGGCATCCGCCAGTACCAGTGCCAGCTCGACGGCGGTGTCTGGGAGAGCTGCCAGAGCCCGAAGGCCTACGGCCCACTCGCCGAGGGACGGCACACGATCCGGGTGAAGGCCACCGACAACGCGGGCAATGTATCCGGCGAAGGCGGCACCAGCGTGCTGGTCGACAGGACGGCACCGTCGGTGTCGTTCACGTCGACACCGGCGGCGACGACATCGAGCCTGAGTGCGACGTTCGGATTCGCCGCGACCGACGTCAACGGATCCGGTGTCGCGCAAGTGACCTGCAAGAGCAGCGAGGAGACGGCGTATGTGCCGTGTTCGAACTCGCGCTCGGTGGTGATGAATTCGACCGGCACGAAGACGATGTCGGTGCAGGCGGTCGACGCGGCGGGCAACCGGACCGTGCGTGAATACGGCTGGACGATCGTCGCCGCATCCGCGACGCTGCCGAGCGCGTCGGCCTCGACCGTCGTGTCCGGCGCGGCGGCTTCGCCCGCACCGGCGAAGTCCAGTGCTTTCCGGATGTTCCTGTCGATGTCGTATCCGGGCATTCCGAAGTCGCTGCCGCAGGATGTCGGCGCCGCGCCGTTGAACTGCTTCAACCCGACGCCGTTCGTGTTCGACCAGGCACCCCACGACGGTTCGGACGTGCCGACGGTCTCGCGGATGAAACAGGGCGTCGCGCAGATGGTCGACTGGGCCAATCGCTATGGCGATCCGTATTGGCCGTTCGGTGATGCCGAGCATCTGTGCCTGGATTGGGAGAACTTCTGGAATCTCGCCGGCCAGGCTTCGATCGACATCGGCGATTCGAACTTGACCGTCACCCGTGCCCACCTGAAGAAGTTCGCCGAAAGCGCGCGGCGCTTCCGCCAGGCACTGAACGAGAGCGGGCAGGGCCACAAGAAGTTCGGCTTCTACGGGGTCGCGCCGATCGATGCGTGGTCGACCTATCTCGCCAACCCGGGGTCGTCGCTCTTCCAGCGCCAGACGCTGGCCCACCATCTGCCGGAGATGGCCGAGGTGGTGCAGGCCGTGGACTACCTGACCACCACCACCTATCTGCCGCTCAATCCCACTTCCGAGAACTGGGCGCACGTGGAGAACACGCTGAAGCTCGCACGCGAGATCGCCCAGGGCAAGCCGCTCTATGTGTTCGTCTGGCCTCAGTTCGCCGGCGGCACCGGTTACATGGATCGCGCCAGCTGGTTGCGCCAGCTCGACCTGGCCCGCCGATACGCCGACGGCGTGATCATCTGGGGTTCGTATCAGCTGCCCGGCGCCGACCGCAACTGGAACGTGTCGTCGCCGTGGTGGCAGACGGCGCTCGAGTGGATGCGCACGAATCGTTGATGGCGGGCGGCATCCACGACATCGCCTCGGCCGTGCGAACGCCTGCCCCAGTGGATGAAAAGCCCCGCTCGTAGCCCGCTGGGGTAGCACCGTGTGCACCACGATCGACACAGTGCGCTGATCGCACTGTGTCGGTCTATTTTCGTTGACAAAGATCAACGCGCCGTGACACCTTCCCGGCGCGCATTTCTGTTTGGTTCACAGCAGCAGTAGCACACCGCAGTCCCCGACAAGAAGGGAGCAGGCGATGTTACGTCGAGGCCTGATCAGCAACCTCTTCGTCCTTCCGCTGGCCGTCGGCAGCGTGCCGGTCGCACGTGCCGCGAATCCGCCGGTGATCAACCTGACCGCCAGGCCCGATGTCGTCACCGCGTCGACGACGGCGTATTTCCTTTTCCCGGTCACCGCGTTCAACGGACTGCGCACCCTCGAATGCAGCCTGGACGGCGGCGCATACGCGGCCTGCTGGTACCAGCAGTACTACTTCAACCTCGGCGCGGGCACCCACACGATCACGATCCGCGCGATCGACTACCAGAACCAGCAGGCGACGGTCTCCTACACGTGGACCGTCGGCACGGGTACGCCACCTCCGCCGCCGCCACCGCCCGCCGATACGACGCCGCCATCGACACCGGTGCTGACCCACAACGCGGGCCCGGCCTCGGCCAGCGGTGATGTGCAGGTGACGTTCAGTGCAACCGACGCCTCCGGGATCGGGCAGTACCAGTGCAGACTCGACGCGCTGGCGTATGCCGTCTGTGTCAGTCCGCGTTCGTTCACCGGCCTGGCCGAAGGTCTGCACACGATCCGCGTGAAGGCGACGGACAACGCGGGCAACGTGTCGGCCGAAGGCAGCACGACCGTGCTGGTGGACAGGACCGCGCCGGTCGTCAGCTACCTGTCGACGCCGCCGGCGACGACGACCAGCCTGGTCGCGACGTTCAGCTTCGCGGCCACCGACGTCAACGGCTCGGGCATCGCGCAGGTCAGCTGCAAGACGAGCGAGGAAAGTGTGTACCTGCCGTGCACGAACACACGCACGGTGACGCTGTCCTCGATCGGCGTGAAGACGATGTCGGTGCAGGCGATCGACGGCGCGGGCAATCGGACGGTGCTCGACACGAGCTGGACGATCGTCGCCGAGGCACCACCACCACCACCACCGCCACCGCCACCGCCACCGCCACCGCCACCGCCACCGCCACCAGCGGCGCCGACGGTGTCGCTGGACGCTGCGCCGACGACGGTGAAAAGCGGTCAGGGGTCGATGCTGTCGTGGTCGGCGTCCAACGCCAAGGGCTGCACGGCCTCGGGTGCATGGACAGGTGCGCGCGCGCCCTCTGGAAGCGAAAGCACCGGTACGCTCACCAGCGACAAGACCTACAAGCTCGACTGCGTGGGCGATGGAGGAACGGCTACGAAGTCGGCCTCGATCACGGTCACCGATGCAGTGACCGGACCAACCGCCGGCCTCGACTTCAAGGGCAGCGGCTCCACCGGCGGAACCGTGCGGTTCGAGTTCACGAATCCGCTCGCGATGTACCCGGCTACCTATGTCTGGCGCGTCATGCCTCGCCAGCAGGCCGGCTACTACACGACGTTCTTCTGGGGCAACAACGGCACATTCCTATGGAACCAGGGTTCGCCTGACTCGTACTACGGCGCGCATCCGTATCCGACGAATCCGCCCAACGGCTCGACCCACAAGTGGGAGATCGCAGTGGGCGGTGGCGACGTCGTGAGCAACGAAGACGTCGTCTACAACGTCTGGTACACGCAGGCTCTGCGCGTGTGGTCCGACGGATCGGGCAAGCAGCACGAGTTTTATTGGAATCTGCCCGACACGAGCAAGGTCGTCAGATGGACCGAGAAGTCCAGCTACGGCGAAGCGCGTCCGCCTTCACCGGCCCTGGTGTTCGGCGACGCACCGTGGAATCCGTCGAACGAGATCATGAACGGCATCCTGCGTGGCGTTCAGATCTACACGCAGTCGCTATCGCTCTCGGACATCCAGGCCGAGCTTCAGTCGCCGATGTCGACCAGCGCCGGCAAGTCGAGTGTCTGGTACCTGAACCTGAACCCGACGCCGAGCGATATCTCGGACAAATCGGGTAAGGGCAACAACCCGAGCTGGGTCGGTTCCGAGCGCCCCAGCTTGTGGAACGGGCAGTAGTCGATTCCAGCCGTTCCGGGCGGCGCGGGCCATAACGCCTGCGTCGCCCAGCGTTTCACATGAACGTCGCCCGGCTGCTGCCGTGAGCGGCTAAACTTCGGCGCGGTCGATCCCACGCTCCGGAGCAGCCAATGCCCAGACACGCTCAGTACGTCCCCCAAGGCGTCATTCCCGCGGTGCTGTTGCCGTTCTTCGACGACCTGTCGATCGACGAAGCCAGCTTCCGTGCACATCTGCACGATGTCGCGAGCGTGGAGGGCATCTCGGCGATTACCGTCAACGCGCATGCCTCCGAGGTCGCCTCGTGCACGTTCGACGAGCAACGGCGCGTGCTGGAGATCACCCAAGACACGATCGGCGGGCGTGTACCCATCGTGCACGGCATCTACGCCGAAGGCAGCCTGGAAGCACAGCGCCTCGCGAAGATGGCCACCGCCGGCGGCTCATCGGCGCTGCTGGTTTTTCCCTCGGGGATCTTCACGTTCGGTCAGCGTCCGGAGATGGCCGTCGAACATTTCAAGCGGATCGCCGAAGTCACCGATCTGCCGTTGAT
This sequence comes from uncultured Burkholderiales bacterium, assembly GCA_902826305.1. Lineage (GTDB taxonomy): Bacteria > Pseudomonadota > Gammaproteobacteria > Burkholderiales > Burkholderiaceae_E > CADEEH01. Next base: position 88 of record CADEEH010000055.1, on the reverse strand, counting down.
CATCTTTCAATACCCCCTGGCCGGCGGGCAAGGCTATCCGCTCGCCACGCTCGAGCGCATCATCGACACCGTGCCGACCGTCCGCGCC
>CADEEH010000054.1 GCA_902826305.1 uncultured Burkholderiales bacterium | reverse complement strand
AGCCGGCGATCCTGCGCCGGGCGGCCGAAGGTGTCGGTGGCAGCGCGACGCTGTTCCGTGGCGGCGACAAGGCCGTCGGCGTGTTCCAGCCGCTGTCGACCGTGCAGGCGACGATCCAGCGCAGGCTCAAGGCCGAGTTCGATCCGGCCGGGATCTTCAATCCGCAACGCATGGTCGAGGACTACTGACCTTGGAGACCCATCTCACCGAAGCGTTGCAGGGCACACCCGACGGCATCGAGGCCGAGGCGATCCTGCGTTCGTGTGTGCACTGCGGATTCTGTACCGCGACCTGCCCGACCTACCAGCTGCTCGGCGACGAACTCGACGGCCCGCGCGGGCGCATCTACCTGATCAAGCAGGTGGTCGAGGGCGTCCGGCCGACGCTGGCGACGATGACCCACCTCGATCGCTGCCTGACCTGCCGCAACTGCGAGACCACGTGTCCCTCGGGTGTGCAATACGGCCGGCTGGTCGACATCGGCCGCAAGCTGGTCGAGGCGCAGGTCGAGCGGCCGCCCGCGCAGAAACTCGCGCGCACCGCGTTGCGCGAGGGGCTGACCCGGCGCTGGCTGTTCGATCCGGCGATGCGGGTCGGTCAGGTGATGCGACCGTTCCTGCCCGGGGCGCTGCGCGACAAGGTGGCCGCGCCGCGGACCGCGGGCCGATGGCCGACCGGCCGGCACGCGCGCCGCGTGCTGCTGCTCAACGGCTGCGCGCAGCCGGCGATGATGCCCAACATCGACGCCGCGACCGCCCGCGTACTCGACGTCCTGCAGGTGCAGGCGTTCGTCGAACAACGCTCCGGCTGCTGTGGCGCGATCCGCCATCACCTGAACGATCACGACGGCGCTCTCGAGCAGGTCCGTCGCAACGTCGACACCTGGTGGCCGCACCTGGAACAGGGCGTCGACACGATCCTGATGAACGCCTCCGGCTGCGGTGTGATGGTCAAGGAATACGGCCATCTGCTGCGCAACGATCCACGTTACGCGGATCGCGCGCGACGTGTGTCGTCGGCCACGCGTGATCTCGCCGAATGGCTGCCCGAGCACGCGGAAACCCTCGCCGCACGCCTGCGCGGCCGGGCGTCTCCGCGGGTGGCGTTCCACCCGCCGTGCACACTGCAGCACGGCCAGGCGATCCGCGGCGCGGTCGAGGGACTGCTGACGAAACTCGGCGTCGCGCTGGTGCCGTTCGCCGAATCACATCTGTGCTGCGGCTCGGCCGGGACCTATTCGGTGCTCGAGCCGGAACTGGCGACCCGCCTGCGTGATCGCAAGCTGGAGAACATCCAGGTCGGTTCGCCGGAGCTGATCCTGTCGGCCAACATCGGCTGCATCGCGCACCTGCAGAACGGCACTTCGGTGCCGGTCAGGCATTGGATAGAGTGGCTCGACGAAGCCCTCTCCTGAGAACCTGTCGCGAAGCTACTGCGCGTCCCGATTTGCGCGCTGCGATGCTCAGCGTGCCTAGGGAGGGTCCGTATAACCTATCGTGCCCGCGTTTCGGCTCAGACGGCGATGATCGGGTGTGGGGCCGAGTGGGTCGATATCGGGTGATATCGGCCCACTCGGACGCGCGACCGAGGGCGCCGTCTGAGCCGAAACCCGCATGGGCGCTGGCTTTGCGGGCGAGCTGCCGCGTTGTGCCCTCGGGTTGATATCACCCGATATCAACCCGAGGGCACGCCTTGCACCTCATCCCGCAAAGCCAGCGCGCGGGCACGATAGGTTATGCGGACCCTCCCCTAGCACGCTTGCGCTTCTCGCACGCAACTCGGGCCTGCTCGCTACGCTTCGCGACAGGTTCTGCGAACCTGTCGCCGCGATCTTCAACCGCCCGCCGGCGCCGGGACCAGCCGGCGCAGGGCCTCGAAGAACAGCTCCGACTGCAGCCGCTCGCCGTTCGTCTGCGCCGCGACGCGGGCGGCGAGGGCGGGGTCGACCGGGACCAGCGGCCGCCCGGTCGACTGTGCGAGCACCTGCGCCATGCAGGCCCGCTCCAGGTAGTACAGGTCGTCGTACGCGTGATCGATGCGTGCGCCGCAGACGATCACGCCGTGGTTGCCGAGGAACGCCACGTCGGCCCGCCCCATCGCAGCCGCGATCCGCTCGCCTTCGCCGCGATCCAGTGCCAGCCCGTTGTAGCGTTCATCGATCGCGATCCGGCCGTGGAAACGCATCGCGTTCTGCGACAGTGTCGTGTCCAGCGCGCGATCGGCGGTCAGCGTCAGCGCGGTCGTGTAGGGCATGTGGGTGTGCAGCACACAGGCCTGGCCGGCGATCTGGTGCACGGCCGCGTGGATGAACATCGCCGTCGGTTCGACGTCGTGCCGCCCGGCGAGCCGCCGCCCGTCCGCGTCGACCATCACGACGTCGTCGGCGCCGATCTCGCTCCAGTGCAGCCCGCGCGGATTGATCAGGAATCGCTCGGAGCCGTCGCCGAGTGTGACGCTGAAGTGATTGCAGACACCCTCGCCCAGGCCGTGCCAGGCGGCGGCACGCAGCGCCAGCGCCAGGTCGGCACGCAGGCGCCGCGTCGAGGGCAGCACGAAGTCGGCTTCAGCGGTCGGGATGGGTCGCGGGTCGTTCATCGAGGGCTTTCGCGGCACGTGGCGCGGCTGTCGCCCCACGCGGCTCAAGCATACGCGTCCAGCGGCAATTGTGTCAGGTCGGACACCGGCCGGCCGTAGTCCGGATGCCGGAACAGGTGGGCGACGAAGATCTGCTCGTGCCAGACCTGCGGGATCCGGTGCTGCGAGAAGCGCAGACCCCGGACTGGCGCGATCTTGACGTGTTCGTGTGCGGCGTTGAAGTCATGCACCGCGGCAAGTTCCCCCGTGAACTCGTTGTAGGCCCAGTCGATGTCGCCGACCATGTCGTCCAGATAACAGGCGATCCTCGGCAGCAGCCGCTCGGGTTCAGCCTCCAGGATGTGCATCGCGGCCAGCGTCGACGAGTAGTAGTCGAGATCGAACGCGATGAATCCGATCGGAGCGCAGGTCTCCTCGCGCAGGAACCGCCCGACGGTCTCCTCGACCTGGCCGAGGATCAGGCGCGTCGACGGCTCGAGGCGCGCACGCAGCGCCGCGACGTCCATCGCGAAGTAGCCGGGTTGCCACAGGTACGGCAGGTCGCGGTGGTCGGTCGACGGCGGCATGCCGGTGCCGGTGTCGAACCCGTACACGTCGACGACGACACCGGTCTCCTCGCGGACCAGTCGGGCGTGCCGCTCGAGCGCGACCAGGCCGTTGCCCCCGGCCACGCCGAACTCGATCGCCGAGATGTGTGTCTTGCCGAGTCGGCGCGCCAGCAGTGCGGCCTGCCACAGGCAGTGTCCGTAATGCGCTCGGTCGATGGTCTGGTATCGCAACCGGGACGGATACGGCAGGAAGTGGAACCATCGGTCCACGGCCTGCAGCAGCAGGAACCGCAGCGGCAGCGGTTCGCCGAACAGCACCTGCTTCGCGCGGCGCAGCCAGGGAGAGGCACCTTGCCGGGCACGCGCGGCGCGCGCCCGAAGGCCAAGGTCGGCAGGCAACATGTCGACCTCCGGGTCGGTTTGCAGACAGCACTTCGAGTGTGCGCCGCGCAACCCGTGCCGCAGCCGATCCCGACCCGACGATAGGGACCGGGAAGACGGCGGAGTCCCCTACAGCATCGGTGCCTTCAGCCTGGCCGACCGATCGAGCCAATGCGGAACCGGCAACCCCCGGGCGCGCAGGAAGGCCGGATTGAAGAGCCGCGACTGGTAGCGCGACCCGAGGTCACACAGGATGGTCACGATCGTGTGTCCGGGCCCGAGATGGCGTGCGAGCCGGATCGCGCCCGCCACGTTGACGCCGGACGAGCCGCCGAGGCACAACCCCTCGTGTTCGAGCAGGTCGAATACGACCGGCACCGCTTCCTCGTCCGGGATCTGGAAGGCGACATCGACCGGCACCCCTTCGAGATTGGCGGTGATCCGGTTCTGGCCGATGCCTTCGGTGATCGACGAGCCGCTGGCGGCCAGCTCGCCGCGTGTGTACCAGCTGTACAGGCCGGCGCCCATCGGGTCGGCCAGACCGATCGTGATCGCCGGCTGGCGTTCCTTCAACGCCAGCGCGATCCCCGCCAGCGTGCCGCCGGTCCCGACGGCGCAGATGAAACCATCGAGCCGGCCTCCGGTCTGCTCCCAGATCTCGGGCCCGGTGCTGCGGCGGTGACCCTCGCGATTGGCGACATTGTCGAACTGGTTCGCCCAGACCGCCCCGTTCGGCTCGGTCGCCGCCAGCCGCTCGGCCAGCCGCTGCGACACCCGGACGTAGTGGTTCGGGTTGGCATACGGGACCGCGGGAACCTCGACCAGGTCGGCGCCCAGCATCCGCAGGGCGTCCTTCTTCTCCTGGGACTGGGTTTCGGGGATCACGATCACGGTCCGATACCCCAGTGCGTTGCCGACCATCGCCAGCCCGATCCCGGTATTGCCGGCCGTGCCTTCGACGATCGTGCCGCCTGGACGCAGGGCGCCGCGATCGACGGCGTCGCGGACGATCGCCAGCGCGGCACGGTCCTTGACCGACTGGCCGGGGTTCTGGAATTCCGCCTTGCCCAGGATCTCGCAGCCGGTCGCCTCGGACGCACGGCGCAGCCGGATCAACGGGGTGTTGCCGATGGCGTCGACGACGCCGTCACGAATGCTCATGGGAACCTTGCCGGGTCAGCGGACAGGGGGCGCCAGATTAGCAGGCTCCGGGCACGGCTTGCACACCGCCGCCGGCATTGGGGGTCGGCTGAAGAAAGTGTGAATATTTCCGCTGCAATGTGTAAATCGTGTCGATATACTGAGCACTCCTCTCATAGCGATTCTTCATGTTCCGGGGTGGCCGAGAGGCCATCCCGGTTTTTTTTCGCCTGATGACGCAGGATACGTGCGGGTGGGGCGGCCACTCGACGCGCCCGACGCGACATGGTGCCCCGCAGCATAGCGGCCGATTCATGCAATTCACCATCCTCAGCCACGCCGGCCTGCTGGTCGAGCACCGCGACGTCCGCCTGGTGGTCGATCCCTGGCTGCTCGGCTCATGTTACTGGCGCAGCTGGTGGAACTTTCCCGAGCCCCCGGCCGCGCTGATCGAGAACCTGCGCGCCGATTTCGTCTACCTGACGCACCTGCACTGGGACCACTTCCACGGTCCGTCGCTGCGCAAGTGTTTTGCACCGGACACGACGATCCTGGTGCCCAAGGTGCCGACCCGGCGCATGGTCGAGGATCTGGCCAGCCTGGGCTTCTCGAACGTGATCGAGATGCCTCACGACAGCGAGATCCGGCTCGGCGAGGATTTCGTGATGCGCAGCTACCAGTCGGGCCCCGGCGTGGACAGCGCGATCGTCGTCTCGGCAGGCGGCCTGACCCTGTTCGACTGCAACGACTGCAAGCTGTTCGGCCTGCCGCTGGACCAGATCACCGCGCGTTACCCGTCGTTCGATTTCGTGCTGCGCAGCTATTCCAGCGCCTCGCCGATCCCGTATTGCATCGACCAGTACGAGCGGCACTTCCCGGCCTATCGCTCGCGCGGCGACTACATGGACGAGTTCAGCCGGTTCGCGCTGCACGTCAACGCGCGTCACGCGATCCCTTTTGCGAGCAACCACTGTTTCCTGCACGCGGACACGCTGCAGTTCAACGACACCGCGGTGTCGACCGATGCACTGGTCGACCGCTATTCCCGCCTCGCGGCCGAAGCCGGCCTGGACAGCCGGTGTGTGCTGATGCCCCCGGGCAGCCGGTGGAGCGGCGAGGGCGGCTTCGAGGTGGTGCCGTTCGATCCGGCCGATCGCGACAACCACATCTGGGCGATGCTCGAGCGGCATCACGATGCGCTCCAGCGTCAGCAGGTCCTGGAGGACTCGACACTGGCCGACTATCCCGCCTTCGAGCGCTACTTCACGGCATTCGTGGCCGCGATGCCGTGGCCCGTGCGCCGCTGGCTGGGCGAGCGGTACGTGTTCCGCACCCGTGATGCGCGGGGTGTGCACCATTGGCTCGTCGACCTGCGATCGGGTCTGGTCGCCGATTCGGTCGAGGCGCCGGATCAGTGCATCGTGATCGAGACCCCGGCACTGGTGCTCAACGACTGCACCCGCATCCGGATGTTCTCCTCCTGGTCACCCTCCAAGCGGCTGCGCGTGTTCCTGCCGTCGGCCGCCAAGCTGCGCGGTGCGATGCTGCTGTTCCACCTGCTCGACCTGTTCGAACTGGAGACGCTGCCGCTGTCCCGAAACTTCGCGCCGCGGTCGATCGCGGTGCGGTTGCGCCGCTGGCGTGAGGCGGTGGAGTTCGCGCGGGTCGCGCTGGTGAACGGCGTGATGCGACGGCCGTTCTCGATGGCCGACCGCTACGCACTGGGCCCGCGAGCCGGCACGTAGTCGGTCAGGCGCCAGGCCACCGAGTCCTCGCGGCCCACGCTGCGGAGCGACGCCGAGCGGTACTCTCCGGTCCACTCGCGCTGCACCCAGCGGTTCGCGGCCGGTGCGTACCAGACCGTCTCGGTCCGCGCGGAGTTCACGCGGAACAGGTCACGATGCCTGAACCAGATCCGGCGCCGGATCACCAGACAGTCGAATCCGCCCGCGGGGACCTCGATGCGCTGCCAGCCGAGCGCATCGAGCCACATCTTCCAGTCATATCGGTCGTCCGCGCCGGGCACCTGGTACACCGTGTCGACCCGGTCGCGGGCGCCGGGCTGCAACACCGACGGGATCACCGGCACCGCGGTCTCGAAACGCAGCGGCATGTCGTACGCGGTCTCCTGGCGGACCCGCCACGGCGAATCGTGGATCTCGTCGGCATGCGCGACGCCGCGCGAGTCGGCGATGGCCACGACGATGGCCGGCGTCACTGCACGGACCGTGTATTCCAGATCGGCCCGGGCCTGGCCGTTGTAGCGGTTGATCTCGACGTAACGCCAGCGATCGCCGACGGCGACCCGGGGCGGACCGGGTGATGCGGCCGGCGCGGCGACGAAGTTTCCGGTCGCGCAGCCAGGCAGCGCGGCCAGCGCGGCAAGCAGCACGCGGCGCCGGCCGTCGCTCAATCGGGTCACACCCAACCCCCTAGACGGGCATCGGCTTGCCGTCGTTCAGGTAGAGCAGGCCCTTGATCATCCGGTAGAGGAACCAGACGAAGGGCAACACGAACAGGAACGACAGCAGTCCGAAGGTGATCAGAGACAGCAGGAACGCAGGGATCGCGATCAGCACGATCCAGAACAGCGTCCACCAGAACGTGCGGATCTGCCAGGTGAAATGGCTCTCGTAGATCGTGCCGCGCGCCGACGGTCGCTTCACGTAGTTGATGATCAGCGCGATCACCGACAGCGTGCCGAGCGACAGCAGGATGCCGACGATGTGCAGCCCGTAGTCGAACATCGCCGTCTTGCGCAGCGTGTCGGTCCTGCCCGAATCGATGGTGTCGAGCGCCTGGTTCATCGGTTACCTCCGTTGTTGACGGGATGTCTCCGCGTCCGTCGGGACGCGATCCGCACCCCGGGGCCGCAGCAGCCGATGTAGTGCCATCCCGACCGATTTCAAGGGGATTGCGGCCTGTGGCGAGGTCCCGAAGGCCTCGGCCCCGTCGCATTCCTCGTGATGGTACGACAACCCCGAAACCCGCAGCGGCAGTGACCGCACCAGGCGCCGGTTTCCCCGGCGGGCACCGTCACTTCAGGGCCGTCTCCACCAGCGGGCCGAGCCCGGCGATGTTCTTGACCAGATCCTCGGGGACGTCGTGACGCTTGCGGATCCACGCCGGATCGTTGATCGTCACGACCGATCCGCCGACCCCGTTGTCGGCCACCAGCACCTTCAGCGGCAGATCGATCGCGACGCTCGGCGATGCGGCCATCACGGGTGTACCCGCCTTCGGATTGCCCAGCAGGATCACCCGCGTGGCCCGCATCGACAGACCGGCCTTCTGCGCTTCGCCTGCATGATCGATCGTGGCGAACACGGTCAGGCCCCGCGCACGTGCCGTCGATTCGATCCGTTCGGTCGTCTCGGCGACGCCGCGCGCGCTCGAGAAGGTGAGCAGGCCGGTCGCACCCTGCTCGGCGGCCAGTGGCAGGCTGAACGCAACGGCAGTCGTCGCGAGCAGCGAATAGCGGATGGTCGAGTTCATGCCGTCTCCAGTGGACTTGCCGGTTCCGACCCGGTCTGTGTCATGCGGCTGCGATCGGCCCGGATCCGCCATCCGTCGGCAGCTTCTCCGACGCCTGACATCGACGAGTCGGAATCTCCGATCATCCGACGGCCTTTCGCATCTACCGTAACATGATTCCAGCAAAGGGTCCGCGTCCATGGCGCTGCTTCGAGACCTCGTCATCAACCTGGGTGCCGGCGCACGCGTCGCCCTGCTGCAACGGCTGCCGGCCGAGCGCATCGTCGCGACACCGCCGCAGATCGCAGCGCTTGTTGTCCTGGGGACCGTCTGGGTCCTCGCGGTGCATTGGGCCTGGTACGGCGGAGCGGGTGCGACGTTCAATCCCGCGCCCTTCGCGTCGCTTTGGCGCGGCGTGCCGATCCTGCTGATGCTCGGCTGGGCGCTGTCGACCACCTCGATCGATGAATCACCGTTGCGTGGCCAGCCGTTGCGCATGGTCACCCTGCTGTTGTCGATCGAATGGGTCGTCGGCGTTGCCGCGACCGCCGCGACCGCGCTGCTCTGGCGCGTCGGCACTACGCCGGGCTGGTCCGATCCGCTGCATGCGGCGGCATACGGCGTGTACATGCTGGGCGTCGCCTGGCCGGCGACCGCATTGCTGATCTGGATGATCCGGCACCGTTCGGCAAGGCGTCTCGCCCACGGGGTGTCCGCGGCGACCTTGTACTTGTACGCCGCGTGGTTCGTCGTCTCACCATCCGGGCCGTTCTGGTATCCGCGCATCGAGGGTGGCCACACCCAGGCGGCCGGCGACAACGTCGCCTCCGAGGAGATGCTCGAGATACAACGCGAGCGCATCGATGCCCGGCTGCAGGCGCTGCAGCCGCAGCGTCCGGGCGTCGCCGACCTCTTCTTCGTCGGCTTCGCCCCCTACGCCGAGGAGGAGGTGTTCCGCAAGGAACTGGATGCGATCCATCCGCTGATGGACGAGCGCTTCGATACCGCCGGCCGCTCGGTCCGGCTGCTCAACAACGCGGCGACGTTGCGCGAGCATCCGATCGCCACCGTGACCAATCTGCGCCGGACGCTCGAACGGATCGGCAAGCTGATGGATCCGGCCGAGGACGTGCTGCTGATCTACCTCACGTCGCACGGATCGCGGCGCTTCGAACTGTCGGCGGTCTTCGATCCGCTCGAATTGCGGCAGCTGACGCCGGTGCGGCTCAAGGAGCTGCTCGACGCGGCCGGAATCCGAAATCGCGTCCTCGCGGTGTCGTCGTGTTATTCCGGGGGATTCATCGAGCCGCTGCGCGACCCGCACACACTGGTGCTCACCGCGTCGGCACACGACCGCAAGTCGTTCGGTTGCGGCAACGAGTCGGACTTCACCTATTTCGGCAAGGCCATGTTTGAGGCGCTTGGCGAGACCTTCTCGTTCGAGGACGCGTTCGAGCGTGCCAGGCCGGTCATCGTCGAGCGCGAGGCGGCCTTGAAGGCCGAGCACTCGAATCCCCAGATCTGGGTCGGCGACCGGATCCGGCCGCGGCTGACGGCGCTGGAGCGGCGACTCGCTGCACGCACCGAGCCGCGCCGCTGACGATCACTCGACCGCCTTGACCATGTCCTCGACGACCTTCTTCGCGTCGCCGAAGACCATCATCGTCTTGTCCATGTAGAACAGTTCGTTGTCCAGGCCGGCATAGCCGGAGGCCATTGAGCGCTTGTTGACGATCACCTGCCGTGCCTTGTACGCCTCGAGGATCGGCATGCCGGCGATCGGTGACTTCGGATCCTTGGCCGCCGGGTTCACGACGTCGTTGGCGCCCAGCACCAGGACCACGTCGGTCTCGCCGAACTCGCCGTTGATGTCCTCCATCTCGAACACCTGGTCGTACGGCACCTCGGCCTCGGCCAGCAGCACGTTCATGTGTCCCGGCATCCGGCCGGCGACCGGATGGATCGCGTACTTGACGGTGACCCCCTTCTCGGTGAGTTTCTGCGCGAGCTCCTTCAGCGGATGCTGGGCACGCGCCACCGCCAGGCCGTAGCCGGGGACGATGATCACCGATTCGGCATTGCCCATCAGGAACGCCGCATCGTCGGCCGAGCCGGTCTTGACCGGCCGCTGCTGCTGCACACCGCCGGTCGCGGCGACGGCCTCGCCGCCGAAGCCGCCCAGGATCACGTTGAAGAACGACCGGTTCATCGCCTTGCACATGATGTAGGACAGGATCGCGCCGGAGGAACCGACCAGCGATCCGGCGATGATCAGCATCGAGTTGTTCAGCGAGAAGCCGATGCCGGCAGCGGCCCAGCCCGAGTAGCTGTTCAGCATCGACACCACGACCGGCATGTCGGCGCCGCCGATCGGGATGATGATCAGCACGCCGAGCACGAAGGCGAGCACCGTCATCAGCACGAACGGCAGCCACTGCTGGGTCAGGAAGAACCAGATGCCGCAGCCCAGCATCGCCAGCCCGAGCAGCAGGTTCAGCATGTGCTGCCCCTTGAACACCACCGGGGCGCCCTGGAACAGCCGGAACTTGTACTTGCCCGACAGCTTGCCGAACGCGATCACCGAGCCCGAGAAGGTGATCGCACCGACGAAGGTGCCGATGAACAGTTCGAGCCGGTTGCCGAGCGGGATCGGCTGGTCCTTGGCGACGATGTTGAACGCCCAGGGTTCGGCCACCGCGGCGACCGCGATGAACACCGCGGCCAGGCCGATCATCGAGTGCATGAAGGCGACCAGCTCCGGCATCTTGGTCATCTCGACGCGCTTGGCCATCACCGCACCCGCGGTGCCGCCGACCACCACGCCGAGCGCGACCCAGCCCAGGCCCTGCACCGAGGCCGATGCGCCCATCAGCTTGACGATCAGCGCCAGCGTGGTGAGCGCGGCGATCGCCATGCCGATCATGCCGAAGGTGTTGCCCAGCCGCGAGGTCGTCGGGTGCGACAGGCCCTTGAGGGCCTGGATGAAGCACACCGAGGCCACCAGGTACAACAGGACCACCGCGTTCATGCTCAGAGCCATCGTGCCCGCCCCTCAGTGCTTCGCGGAGCCCTTGGGCTCCTTCTTTTTGAACATCTCGAGCATGCGCCGGGTCACCAGGAAGCCGCCGAACACGTTGACCGCCGCGAGCGCGACCGCGGCCACCCCCATGAACTTGCCGAGCTGGGTCTCGGTCAGCGCGGCCGCCAGCATCGCGCCGACGATGATGATCGCCGAGATCGCGTTGGTGACCGCCATCAGCGGGGTGTGCAGCGCCGGCGTCACGTTCCAGACCACGTGGTAGCCGACGTAGATCGCCAGCACGAAGATGATCAGGTTGACGACGGTGTGATCGATGACGTCCATCATTTCCTCCGCAGTTCGCCGCCGTGGCTCATCAGGCACGCCGCCACGATGTCGTCCTCGGGGTTGAGGGTGAAGCGCCCGTCCTTGTCGACCACCAGCTTGAAGAAGTCGATCACGTTGCGCGCGTACAGTGCCGACGCGTCGGCACCGACCAGCGCGGCCAGGTTGGTCGGGCCGATGATGTGCACACCATGCCGGGTCACGTTGCGGTCGGCCTCCGACAGCGCGCAATTGCCGCTGCCGTCGGGGCCGCGCCCGGCGGCCAGGTCGACGATCACCGATCCCGGTTTCATGCTCGCGACCATCGCCTCGGTGACCAGCACCGGGGGTGCGCGACCCGGGATCAGCGCCGTCGTGATCACGACGTCGGCCTGCCGGATCCTTTCGGCCACCGCGGCCGACTGGCGGGCGAGCCACGCCGCCGGCATCGGCCGCGCGTAGCCGCCGACGCCCTGCGCGATCTCGCGCTCCTCGTCGGTCTCGAACGGCACGTCGATGAACTTCGCGCCCAGCGACTCGATCTGCTCCTTGACGGCCGGGCGCACGTCGGAGGCCTCGATGACCGCACCCAGCCGCTTGGCGGTCGCGATCGCCTGCAGCCCGGCGACACCGGCGCCGAGGATGACGACCCGCGCGGCCTTCACGGTGCCGGCGGCGGTCATCAGCATCGGCATGAAGCGCTGGTAGACGTTGGCCGCCAGCAGAACCGCCTTGTAGCCGGCGATGTTCGCCTGCGACGACAACACGTCCATGCTCTGGGCGCGGGTCGTCCTCGGCGCGGCCTCGAGTGCGAATGCGGTCAGGCCGGCGGCGGCCATCCGCTCCAGGCCTTCGCGGTCGAACGGGTCGAGCATGCCGATCAGGATCGTGCCCGAGCGCATCTGTGCGATCTCCTCGGGCAGCGGCGAGCGGACCTTGAGCACCATCTCGGCACCAAACGCCGCGCCGGCATCACCGATCTGGGCGCCGGCGGCCTGCAGGATCTCGTCGGTCTGGCTGGCGCGTACACCGGCGCCGGACTGGATCAGCACCTGATGGCCGGCGGTGACCATCTTCTTGACCGTCTCTGCGGTGACGGCGATTCTCGTCTCTCCCGCGCGGGTTTCCGCGGGCACGCCGATTCGCATGGGATCTCCCTCTTTTTCGGCCGATAGGGCTGTCTTATATCATGCCTGGGGTGCGTGCCGGAGCGGTGCGCCGCGGCCGTGCAGCCCGCCCGGCCGATCACGGGATTCGATCGTCATGGAACGGTACTGGAAGCCGAGCACCACCGCCGCCTCGATCATCGAGAACGAAGGCCGGTTCCTGCTCGTCGAGGAGCACACGCGCGACGGCCTGCGTCTGAACCAGCCGGCCGGGCATCTCGATCCCGGCGAGTCGCTGGAGGCGGCCGCGGTGCGCGAGACGCTCGAGGAGACCGCGCATCACGTCGAGCCGATCGCGCTGGTCGGTGTCTACATGTCGCGCTACCGCTCGGATTCCTCCGGGGTCGACGTGACCTACGTGCGCTTCGCATTCGCCTGCCGGCTGATCGGCTTCGATGCCGAGCGACCGCTGGATCGCGGCATCGTGCGCGCGCTCTGGCTGACGGCCGACGAGATCCGCGCGCGCCAGGCGGAGCATCGCAGCCCGCTGGTGATGCGCACGCTGGACGACTATCTCGCCGGCCGGCGTTTCCCGCTCGACCTGCTGTACACCCATCCGAGCTGCATCGTCTCCCATGTCTGAACACCAGGCGCCGGCGCGGGTCGTCGTCGGCCTGTCGGGCGGCGTCGATTCCGCGGTCGCGGCATGGTTGCTCAAGCAGCAGGGCCACGAGGTCGTCGGCCTGTTCATGAAGAACTGGGAAGGCGACGACGACGACGAATACTGCTCGACGCGCCAGGACTGGCTCGACGCGGCCAGCGTCGCCGACGTGATCGGCATCGATCTCGAGGCCGTCAATTTCGCCGCCGAATACCGCGAACGCGTGTTCGCCGACTTCCTGCGCGAATACGGCGCCGGCCGCACGCCGAACCCGGACGTGTTGTGCAACGCCGAGATCAAGTTCAAGGCCTTCCTGGACCACGCGGTGGCGCTGGGTGCCGCGCGCATCGCCACCGGCCACTATGCCCGGGTGCGCGAGGTCGGTGGCGGCTTCGAGCTGCTGCGCGGCGTCGATCCGGGCAAGGACCAGAGTTACTTCCTGCACCGGCTGACGCAGGCCCAGTTGTCGCGTGCCTGGTTCCCGCTGGGGGGCATGCACAAACACGAGGTCCGCGCACTCGCGGCGCGCATCGGCCTGCCGAACGCGGCCAAGAAGGACTCGACCGGCATCTGCTTCATCGGCGAGCGGCCGTTCCGCGAGTTCCTGAACCGGTACCTGCCGGCCCGACCCGGTCCGATCCGTACCGATGCCGGCCGGCTCGTCGGCGAACATGTCGGGCTCGCGTTCTACACACTCGGCCAGCGCAAGGGTATCGGTGTCGGCGGATTGGCCGGCGCGGCCGGCGACGCCTGGTACGTCGCCCGCAAGGACATGCCGACCAACACGCTGGTGGTCGTACAGGGCCACGATCATCCGTGGCTGCGCAGCACGGTGCTGACCGCCGAGGATGTGTCGTGGATCGCCGGTGCGCCGCCGCCGGCTGGCATGCCGTTCGGCGCCAAGACCCGCTATCGGCAGGCCGACTCGGCATGCCGGCTGCTGGATCGCGGGGGTGCGGGGTTCGAACTGCGCTTCGTCCAGCCGCAATGGGCGGTGACGCCCGGACAGAGCGCGGTCGTCTACCAGGGCGACGTGTGCCTGGGCGGCGGCATCATCGCCACCAGCCGCGACGAATCGGTCGCCAACGCCGGCATCGACAGCGCCTCGGCCTGACCGCCGCGCGCGGTTCAGCGCGAGGCGGCCTCGTCGATCAGTGCCATCAGCCGGGTGTAGTCCCGGCTCACCGGATACTGCGGGAACTCCGCGACGATCCGGTCCGGCGGACGGAAGAAGAAACCCGCGTCGGCGGCCGACAGCATCGCGACGTCGTTGTACGAATCGCCGGCCGCATAGACGCGGTAGTTCAGCGATCGGAACGCGTTGACCGCCGCCCGCTTCTGGTCCGGCATCCGCAGCCGGTAGTCGCGGATGCGACCGTCGGCGTCGACGTCGAGCCGATGGCACATCAGCGTCGGCCAGCCGAGCTGTCGCATCAGCGGCCTGGCGAATTCGTAGAACGTGTCCGACAGGATCACGACCTGATAACGGCTGCGCAGTTCGTCGAGGAACTCGCGGGCACCCGCCATCGGTCGCGTCTCGTCGATCGCGCGATGGATGTCGGCCAGCCGCAGGTCGTGTTCGTCGAGCAGACCGAGCCGGAACCGCATCAGCTTGTCGTAGTCGGGCTCGTCGCGGGTCGTGCGGGTCAGCGCCGCGACGCCGGTCCGGTTCGCCAGTTCGATCCAGATCTCGGGCACCAGCACGCCCTCGAGGTCGAGGCAGACGATGTCCACGGGAGCAGGCCCCTGTCCTAGGCCGACGGTTGCGTGGCGACGAACGAGGGCCGCGCGAACAGCTTGTCCGCGTGGGCGGCCAGGTTCGAGAACTGGTTGCGCCAGCCGAGCTGCGGGAAACGGAAGTCCAGATAACCGAGGGCGCAGCCAACGCAGATGTCGGCCAGCGAATAGCGGTTGTCGCAGCACCAGGTCTTCTCACCCAGGCCGGCCGACATCGACTGCAAGGCGTTCTCGACCTTGCTCATCTGGCGCGCGATCCAGGCCGCCGAGCGCTGGCCCTCGACGCGTTGGGTCTGCTCGATGCGCATCAGTATCGCGGCGTCGAGCAGCCCGTCGCACAGGGCCTCCCAGGTCTTGACCTCGACCCGGGCGCGACCCGATGGCGGCACCAGCCGGTGCACCGGGGTCAGGTTGTCCAGGTACTCGACGATCACACGTGAATCGAACACCGCGCCGCCGTCGTCGATGATCAGCGTGGGCACCTTGCCCAGCGGATTGACCTTCTGGATCTGCGTCGATTCGGACCAGACGTCGTCGAGTTCGTACTGGTATTCGATCTTCTTCTCGGCCAACGCCACGCGGACCTTGCGCACGTAGGGGCTGGCTCCAGCGCCGATGAGTTTCATGGGAATGACCGGTGGAAATGCCGCGATGGTTCCGGTGGATGCCAGGGCTCGACGCCCGCTTCCGTGCCGAAGGTGTGCAATGCTAAGTGTTTGATCCAGTATAGCAAAGCAGCGGGTCGTGGGCCCTGTCGCGGGCCCGGGTCCCGGCGACCATCTGCTAGCATCACGACCATGGACGAATCGTCGCTGACCGCGCTGTCGCCGCTGGACGGGCGTTATGCCGCGCGCCTGTCCGGGCTGCGCGAGCTGATGTCCGAAGCGGCATTCATGCGCCAGCGCGTGACGGTCGAAGTCGAGTGGCTGATCGGCCTGTCGGACCTGGGGCTGCCGGAGCTGCCGGCGTTCAGCACCGGCGCCCGCGGCGCGCTCAGGGCACTGGTCGACGGCTTCGGCACCGCGCAGGCGGCCCGGATCAAGGAGATCGAGCGGCGTACGAACCACGACGTCAAGGCCGTCGAGTATTTCCTGAAGGAGTCGTTCGCCGGCCAGCCCGAACTGTCCGCCGCGGCCGAGTTCGTGCATTTCGCCTGCACGTCGGAGGACATCAACAACGTCGCCCACGCGCTGATGCTGCGCCGTTCGCGCGACGAGCTGCTGCTGCCGACGATCGACACGCTGACCGAGCGGCTGCGCACGATCGCCCACGCCCAGGCGGCCACGCCGATGCTGTCGCGCACCCATGGCCAGCCGGCTTCGCCGACGACGCTGGGCAAGGAGCTGGCCAACGTCGTGGCCCGGCTCGTGCGCGCCCGGCAGCGGATCGCGTCGGTCGAGCTGCTGGCCAAGATGAACGGCGCGGTCGGCAACTTCAATGCCCATCTGGTCGCCTGCCCCGAGATCGACTGGCCCGCGTTCGCCCGCGGCGTCATCGAGCGCCTCGGGCTCGCCGTCAACAGCCACACGATCCAGATCGAACCGCACGACTACATGGCCGAGCTGTTCGATGCGATCGCCCGCCTGAACACGATCGTGATCGACCTGGACCGCGATCTGTGGGGCTACATCGCGCTGGGTTATTTCCACCAGCGGCCGGTCGCCGGCGAGGTCGGTTCCTCGACGATGCCACACAAGGTCAACCCGATCGACTTCGAGAATTCCGAGGGCAACCTGGGGCTGGCCAACGCACTGCTGCGCCACCTGTCCGAGAAGCTGCCGATCTCGCGCTGGCAGCGCGACCTGACCGATTCGACCGTGTTGCGCAACATGGGGGTGGCACTCGGTCATAGCCTGCTCGCCTGGGACTCGACACTGCGCGGGCTCGCCAAGCTCGAGGCCGACCCGGCGCGCATGGCCGAGGACCTCGAGGCGAACTGGGAAGTGCTCGCCGAACCGATCCAGACGGTGATGAGGCGCCACGGGATCGAGAACCCGTACGAACGACTGAAGGACCTGACCCGTGGCCGGCGGATCGGACGCGACGACCTCTCGCGTTTCATCGACACCCTCGAACTGCCGCCGGATGTCCGGCAGCGGCTGAAGGCCCTGCGCCCGTCGGACTACGTCGGTCTCGCCGCCACGCTGGCGCGGGGGGCCTGACCGCGACGCCGCGCCGGCGTTCGAAATGCGCACCCGCGATCGGGAATTCCTCCGGTGCCCCGATCGACCGCATGTCGACCCGCCGCGCTAAACTGCGCGCGCTCCAGCGGCCGTGAGCAGGCCACAGTTCCGGGAACCCGATGGACGAGAACACGACCTACACCCGCACCGCGATCACCCTGCACTGGGTCGTCGCGCTGCTGATCTTCGGCGGGTTCATCCTCGGTGAATACATGGTCGAGCTGAAGGTGTCGCCGACCAAGCTGCGCTACTACTCGTACCACAAGTGGATCGGGGTCACGGTGTTCCTGCTGGCGCTGGTCCGTATCCTGTGGCGTGTGCGCCATCCGGCCCCGCCGCTGTCGGCCACGCTGGGCGGCTGGCAGCGACGCGCGGCCGAGATCGGCCACCGGCTGCTGTACCTGCTGCTCTTCCTGGTGCCGATCTCGGGCTGGCTGTTCAGTTCGTCCACGGGGTTTCCGACCGTCTATCTGGGGCTGATCCAGCTGCCGGACCTGGTGCCCAAGGACGCCGCCCTCAAGGACATCCTGAAGATCGTGCACTGGGTGTTCTCCAGCACGCTGGCGGTGATCGTCATCGGACACGTCGCTGCCGCGTTGAAACATCACTTCGTCGATCGCGACGACACCCTCGGGCGCATGATCCCGTGGCTGCAACGAAAGGCCTGAAACGGATGAACCCGACGCTCCCCGCCACCACACCGACCACCCGACGTCTTCGTGCGGCGCCACGCCCGTGGGCGTTGGCCGTCTCGCTCGCCGCCCTGTCGATGCTCGCCGCGCCCGGGGCGATCGCGCAGCAGATCGACATGCAGCGCAGCAAGATCAGCGCGACCTTCAAGCAGATGAATGTGCCGGTCGAAGGCGTGTTCAAGAAATTCACCGCCGACGTCAGCTTCGACGCGGCCAAGCCCGCCGAGGCGAAGGCGACGATCGACATCGACACCGCCAGCTTCGACCTCGGCCCCGGCACCGAGGAGTACGCCACCGAGGTCCGCGGCAAGGACTTCTTCGACGTCGCGAAACACCCGAAGGCGAGCTTCGTGGCCAGCGGCGCGAAGTCGCTTGGCAACAACCGCTTCGAGGTGCCCGGCAAGCTGACGATCAAGGGCCGGACCGCCGACGTCGTCGCACCGTTCACGATGAAGGCCGATGGCGCCGTCACCGTCTTCGAAGGCCAGTTGCCGATCAAGCGCTCGGCGTTCAACATCGGCGAGGGCGAGTGGAAGGACACGTCGATCCTCGCCGACGAGGTCATCGTCAAGTTCGCCGTCCAGGCCCGCAAATGAGGACCATCCGTTCGATCCGGGACGCCGTCGCGCTCGTGCTGCTGGGCGCGATCGGTGCCGTGCCCGCCGTCGCGCAGACCTACACCATCCAGCCCGAACACACCTACCCGGGATTCGAGGCGCCGCACCTGGGCATCTCATGGTGGCGCGGCAAGTTCCTGAAGACTGCCGGCACGGTCACGCTCGACCGCGAGCGCAAGACCGGCTCGCTGTCGATCGAGATCGACGCCGCGTCGCTCGATTTCGGCCACCAGAAGATGAACGAACACGCACGAAGCCCGGACTTCTTCGATGTCGCCAAGTACCCCACGATCACCTTCAAGGGGGCCACGATGCGTTATTCCGGCGACACGCCCGCGGAGGTCGACGGTGAGCTGACGCTGCTGGGCCGTACCCGCCCGCTGACGCTCCGGATCGAATCGTTCCGCTGCATCACCCACCCGTTGTACAAGCGGGAGATCTGCGGTGCCGACGTGCGGGGCGGCTTCAACCGCCGGGATTTCGGCATGACCCGGTCGGCCAGCGACGAGGCGGCCGGGCAGGTGCGTCTGGTGATCCAGGTCGAGGCGCTGCGTGACGAGTGACGGGGTGACCCCCAGCGGTCGCCGGATCCGTGCGGAATAATCCCGCCGGACGATCGTTTATCCCCTTGGCTGGACAATTCCAACGTGAGGAGGAACGAAAATGAAGAAACAGGTCGCTGCGATGGCGCTGACCGGCTTGCTTGCCGGCCTGACGACCGGGCAGGCGCAGGCGCAGTTCGCCAAGGTCGAGGACGCGATCAAGTACCGGCAGTCGGTGATGGCGGTGCAGGGCAATCACATGGGGCGTCTGGCCGCGATGGCGAAGGGAACACGTCCGTTCGACGCCACCCAGGCCCAACAGTCGGCGCGGATCGTCGACACGATGATGAAGCTCGGGTCCGAAGGCTTCGTGCCGAATTCGGCGGTGGCGCCTTCCAAGATCAAGGGCGGCGATCCGTGGGCCAACGCCGCGGACTTCAAGGCGAAGAACGACAAGGCGCTGGAGGAGACCGGCAAGCTGGTGGCCGCCTCGGCGAGCCTGGACACGCTCAAGCAGCAGCTCGGCAACACCGGGGGTGCCTGCAAGTCCTGTCACGACGAGTACCGCAAGGATTAGTGCCGGGGCGCCCGATGGCGGGCGCCCGGTTCCTTGCCATCCGGGTGCTGGCGGCGCTCGGTCTCGCCGCGGCATCGCTGGGCCTCGTGGCGACCGGTCCGGCCGCCGCCCGGGACTATGCGTTCGATGCCCGACAGAGTGACCTGTCGTTCGAGGTCCGTTACTGGACACCGATCTGGTGGCGCGGGCGATTCGCGCGGGCCACCGGCAGTTTCACGCTCGACCGCGCCGCGCGCAACGGCCGGCTCGAAGTCGAGATCGACGCCGCCTCGATCGAATTCGGGGTCGAGCGTTTCAACGATTTCGCGCGCGGCGACCAGTTCTTCGATACAGACAACTATCCGCGGATCGAGTACCGCGGCGTGGTCGATCGCTTCGACGGTGACCGGCCTCGCGAACTGTCGGGGCAGATGACCCTGCGCGGGGTGACACGTCCGCTGCGGCTGTTGATCGAGGATTTCGACTGCGCGTGGCAGCAGGCGTCCGGCCGCGAGATCTGCCAGACCCTGGCCAGCGGCACGTTCGATCGGCGCGATTTCGGATTGAAGACCGGTGCACCGGCCGACTGGGCCGGGCAGGTGAGGCTGACGCTGCGGATGGTGGCCTTCAGCCGCTAGGGTCTGTTCACAGGGTCTGCTCACGGGCTCCGGTCTCGACCACCGGTCACCGATCGCCGGGCGATCCGTGCGTTCAGACCGGCGCGGCCACCTTCGTGACCAGCGCCCAGACCGCCGCCGCGACCGCCGCCAGGATCAGCAGCGCCCGCGCCCGCACCGCGGCCCCGTCGCCGGCTTCGGTCACTTTCGCTCCCGCCGAGCCGATCACCTCCTTGTCGCCGCTGACCATCGGCCCGATCAGGCGTTCCTTCCTGACGCGCGTGTAATAGGTGATCGCACCCAGGTGTGTCGCGATCAGCACCAGCAGCAGCCAGCGATTGAGCTTGTGCAGACGGGTCAGCAGGTCGCTGGTGTCGTTGGAGACGAGGTTCCTCAGCGGCCCGTCCCACATGATCGAGTCGTTGGCGAAAAGGCCGGTCGACGCCTGGAACAGCAGGGACGCCAGCAGCGCGTAGACCGAGAACGCACCCAGCGGATTGTGGCCGGGGCCTGCGACATGTTGCCCGCGCAGGTAACGCAGCACGGCGCGCGGATCCGGCGGAAAACTCGAGAAGCGGGCGTATCGCGAACCGGCAAAACCCCAGACGATCCGGAACACCACCAGCGCCAGCGCGCCGTAGCCGAAGCGGAAGTGCCACTCGACCGCGTTGCCGCCGAGGTAGACCGAGACGACCGAGCCGATCAGGCAGATGACCAGGGCCCAATGGAACAAGCGTGTGGGCAGATCCCAGACGCGGATCTTCATCGTCAGATGAACAACTCGAGCAGGAACAGGCCGAGCATCACGAACACGATCACCACCTTGAGCACGGTGCCCACCAGCATGCCGAGCCAGGTGGCCACGCCCACTGTGCCGGCACGCTGGACGTCGCGCAGCGTGATGTATTCGCCGATCGCCGCGCCGACCAGCGGCATGAAGATCAGTCCCACCAGTCCGGTGAAGATGCCGACCACCGTGCCGATGAGTGCACCGATGATCGCGAGCCTGCTCGCGCCCACCTTGCGTGCGCCGGCGATCGCGGCCAGCTGCTCGACGGCGAACGCGATCACGGTCAGCACCGCGAGTGTGACCACCACCCAGAGCGGGATGCGCGTGAAGTCGTCGATCCACGCGGCCAGCGTGACGCCGGCCAGCACCAGCGGCGGGCCGGGAAGCGCGGGAAGCACGGTGCCGGCCACGCCGACAACGATCAACAGGACGGCCAGGGTCCACAGGGCGATTGTCATCGGCAGGACGCTATCACAGCAGCGGCAGGCGGGTGGTGAATCGCCTGCGGGCCCCCGGAATGTGGTGCCGGCCGGCGCCTTACGGCAGTTCCGGCTGGCCGTCGTCCTTCTTCTTCGCCGGCTTGAGCAGGTCCTCGCGCTTGACGCCGAGCCACATCGCGATCGCCGCGGCGACGAACACCGACGAGTAGATGCCGAACAGGATGCCGATCGTCAGCGCCAGCGCGAAGTAATGCAGCGTCGGGCCACCGAAGATCAGCATCGACAGCACCATCGTCTGCGTGCTCGCGTGGGTGATGATCGTGCGCGAGATCGTGCTGGTGATCGCGTGATCCAGCACCTGCGGCACCGGCATCGAGCGCGCGGCGCGTTCGCGGAACTTCTCCCGGACCCGGTCGAAGATGACCACCGACTCGTTGACCGAATAGCCGAGCACGGCGAGCACCGCGGCCAGCACCGACAACGAGAATTCCCATTGGAATGCGGCGAAGAAGCCGAGGATGATGATGACGTCGTGCAGGTTGGCCAGGATCGCGGCGACCGCGAACTTCCACTCGAAGCGGATCGCCAGGTAGACCATGATGCCGGCGATCACGAACAGCAGCGCGAGTGCGCCGTCGGTCGCGAGTTCCGATCCGACCTGCGGGCCGACGAATTCGACCCGGGTCACCTTCGGATCCGGTCCGCCGGCCTTGAGCACCGCCTCGCTCAGCCTGGCTGCATCCAGGGTGGGGCGCCCGCCGGGGCCGGGCTGGCTGATCGCCGGATTGGCGGCATCCTTCAGTCCGAGGCGCACCAGCACGTCGCGTGCGGTCCCGAAGTTCTGCACCTGCGGCTCGCCGACACCGATCTTCACCAGCGCCTGACGCAGCGCCTCGAGGTCGGCCGGCTGTTCGTAGCGCGCCTCGACGTTGACGCCGCCGGTGAATTCGATCGACAGGTTCAGGCCGCGGGCGACCAGGAAGAACACCGCGGCCAGGAACGTCAGCGCCGAGATCACGTTGAAGATCAGCGCATGGCGCATGAACGGGATGTCGCGGCTGATCCGGAAGAATTCCATCGCTTCAGCCCTTGCCCTGTGTCGTGGCCGGTTTCCAGACCTGGCCGATCGACACCTTCGACAGCTTCTTCTGGCGCCCGTACCACAGGTTGACCAGCCCGCGCGAGACGAACACGGCCGAGAACATCGAGGTCACGATGCCCAGGCAGTGGACGACCGCGAATCCCTTGACCGGCCCCGAGCCGAACACCAGCAGCGCCAGGCCCGCGATCAGCGTGGTCACGTTCGAATCGAGGATGGTCGCGAACGCGCGTTCGTAGCCGGCCGCGATCGCCGCCTGCGGACTGACGCCGCTGCGCAGTTCCTCGCGGATCCGTTCGTTGATCAGCACGTTGGCGTCGATCGCCATGCCGAGGGTCAGCGCGATCGCCGCGATGCCGGGCAGCGTCAGCGTCAGCTGCAGCAGCGACAGCAGCGCGAGCAGCAGCAGCAGGTTCACCGCCAGCGCGATCGTCGAGATCATGCCGAACAGCAGGTAGTACAGCGACATGAACACCGCGATCGCGACGAAGCCCCAGACGGTCGACAGGAAGCCCTTGCGGATGTTCTCCGCGCCCAGGCTCGGGCCGATCGTCCGTTCCTCGATGATCTCCATCGGCGCCGCCAGCGCGCCGGCGCGCAGCAGCAGCGCCAGGTCGTTGGAGTTCTCGGCGCTGCCCATGCCGGTGATCTGGAAACGCGATCCGAGTTCCGACTGGATCGTGGCCACCGTCAGCACCTCGCCCTTGCCGCGCTCGAACAGCACCACCGCCATCGGCTTCTTGATGTTCTCGCGCGAGACCTCGCGCAGCACCCGGCCGGCCGCGTCGTTCAGGTTGACCGCGACCGCCGGCTGCTGGCGGTCGTCGAACGTGGCCGAGGCGCCGGTCAGCTGCTCGCCGGAGAAGATCATCTGCTTCTTCAGCACGACCGGCGCGCCGCGGCCGATCTTGAACAGCTCGCTGCCGAACGGCACCGGGCCCTGGCCGGTGACCGCGCTTTGCGCCTCGATGCTGCCGTCGACCAGCCGCGCCTCGAGCGTCGCGGTCCGCCCGAGGATGTCCTTGGCCTTCGCGGTGTCCTGGACGCCGGGCAGTTGGACGACGATTCGGTCGGCGCCTTGCTGCTGGATAACCGGTTCGGCGACGCCGAGTTCGTTGACCCGATTGTGCAGCGTGGTGATGTTCTGCTTGAGCGACGTGTCGCGGACCTCGCGCTCGGTCTCCGGCTTCAGCGTGACCGTCAGCTTCAGGTCGGAACCCTCGGTGCCTTCGGCGACCGCGAGGCCCGGCAACTGATCCAGTATCAGCCCCCGGCCCCGACCTCGGGTTTCCTCGTCGCGAAAGCGGATCTCGACCGCGTTGCCGTTGCGGCCGATCCCCGAGTGGCGGATGTTCTTGTCACGCATCAGGTTGCGCAGGTCCGCGACGGTGGAGTCGACGCGTTTGCCGATCGCGGCCTTCATGTCGACCTGCAGCAGGAAGTGCACGCCCCCGCGCAGGTCCAGGCCGAGGTACATCGGCAGCGCACGCAGCGCGGTCAGCCAGCGCGGTGAACTCGGCAGCAGGTTCAGCGCGACGATGTACAGCGGTTCGCTCGGATCGGGATTCAGGTCCTGGGTGATGACGTCCTTGGCCCGGTACTGCGTGTCGGTGTCGGCGAAACGGGCCTTGACCGAGCTGCCCTCGAACAGGATCCCGGTGTGTGCGAGGCCCGCCTTCTGCAGGCTCGACTGCACGCGCGACAGCGTCGACGCGTCGACCTTCACCGTCGCTTTCGCACTCGAGACCTGGACCGCCGGCGATTCGCCGAAGAAATTGGGCAGCGTGTAGATGAAGCCGAGCACGATCGCGGCCGCGATCACCAGGTACTTCCAGAGCGGGTAACGGTTCATCGCACGCGCAGCCGGTGGGGCGTCATCGTCGGTCGCAACGTCCGGGGATCAACGACGGCCGCCTCGCGCCTCATCACATCCGTATCGTCGTGAAGTCGCCGCGCGGGCTCGAACGAAACGCGAGGTATCCGCGGGACGGCACACTAGATCGCCTTGATCGTGCCGTTGGGCAGCAGCGTCTGCACGGCCGACTTCTGCACGTGGATCTCGAGCGAGTCCTCGCCGCGCTTGCCGATGTCCAGCGACACGAAGGCCTCGCCGACCTTCGTGACGCGGCCGATCACGCCGCCGGCGGTGACCACCTCGTCACCCTTCTTCAGGCCCTCGAGCATCGTCCGGTGCTCCTTGGCGCGTTTCATCTGGGGCCGGATCATCAGGAAGTACAGGACAACGAACATCAGGATGATCGGCAGGAAGCCGAGCACCTGCTGCTCGGTCGAGCCGGCTGCCGTCTGGGCGTGAGCCGATGAGATCAACACGGGTACCTGTCTCCGGGGGCTGGGCGGGTCGGTGCGGTCGCGACGGACCGTGTGAACCCTGCCTGATGGACGGCGATTATAGCCGTCAGGCCACCTCTCGGGCGCGATCGGCGGCGAAGGCCGCGCGCCAGGCCGGGAATTGGCCGCGCTCGATCGCCGAGCGCATGTCGGCCATCAGCCACTGGTAGTAGAACAGGTTGTGGATCGTCGCCAGCCGGGCGCCGAGGATCTCGTCGACCTTCTGCAGGTGGGCCAGGTAGGCGCGCGAGAAATGGCGGCACGCGTGGCAGGCGCAGTCCGGGTCGACCGGCAACGGATCGTTGCGGTAGCGGGCGTTGCGCAAGCGCAGGTCGCCGTGGCGGGTGAACAGCCAGCCGTTGCGGGCGTTGCGGGTCGGCATCACGCAGTCGAGCATGTCGATGCCGGCGGCCACCGCCTCGACCAGGTCCTCGGGGGTGCCGACCCCCATCAGGTAGCGCGGCCGCTCGGCCGGCAGGCGCGGGCCGATGTGGCGCAGGACCCGGAGCATCTCCTCTTTCGGTTCACCGACCGACAGGCCGCCGATTGCATAGCCGTCGAAGCCGATCGCGGTCAGGCCGGCGAGCGACTCGTCGCGCAAGGCCTCGAACATCCCGCCCTGGACGATGCCGAACAACGCGTTGTGCCCGCCGAGGCGGTCGAACTCGTCGCGCGAACGGCGCGCCCAGCGCAGGCTCAGCTGCATCGAGCGTTCGGCCTGCCCGGCGTCGATCGGCTGGTCGTCGATCGTGTACGGCGTGCACTCGTCGAAGACCATCGCGATGTCCGAGTCGAGCCGGTGCTGGATCCGCATCGACTCCTCCGGCGTCAGCATCAGGCGGTCGCCGTTGATCGGCGACGCGAAACGAACGCCTTCCTCGGTGATCTTGCGCAGCGCGCCCAGGCTCCAGACCTGGAAGCCGCCGGAATCGGTCAGGATCGGCCGGTCCCAGCCGATGAACCGGTGCAGGCCGTCGAACCGGTCGATCACCTCGAGGCCCGGGCGCAGCCACAGGTGGAACGTGTTGCCCAGGATGATGCGGGCACCGATCTCGTCGAGTTCGCGCGGCGACATCGCCTTGACCGCGCCGTAGGTGCCCACCGGCATGAACACCGGCGTCTCGACCTCGCCATGCTCGAGCGTGATCCGTCCGCGCCGCGCGGCGCCGTCGGTGGCGATCAGTTCGAAGGTCAGCACGCGCGCGGGACTTCCGGATCGAGCAGCATCGCGTCACCATAACTGAAGAAGCGGTAGCGGGAGGTGATCGCGTGGGTGTAGGCGGCACGGATCGTCTCGATGCCGCCGAACGCGGACACCAGCACCAGCAGCGTCGAGCGCGGCAGGTGGAAGTTGGTCAGCAGGCGATCGACGACCCGGAAGCGGAACCCCGGACGGACGAACAGATCGGTCTCGCCGGCGCCGGCCGGGACCGCGCCGTCGTCGCGGGCGGCGCTCTCCAGCGTGCGCAGCGTGGTCGTGCCGACGGCGACCACACGTGCGCCGCGGTCGCGCGCGGCGGCGATTGCCGCGGACGTGGTCGCCGGGACGACATACGATTCGGCGTGCATGTGATGCTCGTCGAGGTTGTTCGTGCGCAAGGGCTGGAACGTGCCCGCGCCGACGTGCAGCGTGACGAACGCGGTGGCCACGCCGCGCGCGGCGAGCCGGTCGAACAGTGCGTCGTCGAAGTGCAGGCCGGCCGTGGGAGCGGCAACCGAACCGGGCGCGCGCGCGAATGCCGTCTGGTAGCGCACCTGGTCGTCGGCGGTCGGTGCGTGCCGGATGTACGGCGGCAGCGGCAGCTGCCCGATCCGCTCGAGAATGCCGGCCACGGGACGCTCGAATCGCAGCCGGAACAGGTCGTCGCGACGTTCGATCACCGACGCGGGTTCCCCGTCGAAGACGATCATGCCGCCCGGTCGAGGCGCCTTGCTGGCCCGGATCAGCGCCCACGCCTCGTGGGTGCCGACGATGCGCTCGACCAGTGCCTCGATGCGGCCGCCGCTGGCCTTCGCGCCGCGCAGTCTCGCCTTGAGCACGCGGGTGTCGTTGAACACGAGCAGATCACCTTCGTCGAGCAACGAGGGCAGGTCGACGATGCCGCGGTCGTCCAGCCCGGCCGAGACGACGAGCAGCCGGGCGTCGACGCGATGCGCGGGCGGCATCTGCGCGATCAGCTCGTCCGGCAGGAAATAGTCGAAGTCGTCGGCAAACATGG
The DNA here is from genome assembly GCA_902826305.1 of uncultured Burkholderiales bacterium. Classification (GTDB taxonomy): domain Bacteria; phylum Pseudomonadota; class Gammaproteobacteria; order Burkholderiales; family Burkholderiaceae_E; genus CADEEH01. Next base: position 256 of record CADEEH010000054.1, on the reverse strand, counting down.
CGTCGATCCGAAGGGCGGGGAGTTTACCTGCGAGGCCGGATCCGTCGACCGCTGCGGCTGGCCCATCGAGCCGCCGCCGCCGTCGTGCGCGGTTTGCGACCCGGGTCGTCCTTCGAGGATAATGCGGGGCCTCTCGCCGGAGTGGTGGAACTGGTAGACGCGCCGGACTCAAAATCCGGTGTCAGCGATGACGTGCGGGTTCGAGTCCCGCCTCCGGCACCAGCGCGCAGCGCTGGGGACGGAGAGCGAAGCGCCT
>CADEEH010000053.1 GCA_902826305.1 uncultured Burkholderiales bacterium | reverse complement strand
GGCGTCGAGACGCGGCTGCCGCTGCTGATGACCCACGGCGTGATGGCCGGCCGGATCGACATCCACACGTTCGTCGCGGTCACGGCGACACAACCGGCGCGGCTGTACGGCCTGTCCTCGCGCAAGGGCACGATCGCGGTCGGCGCCGACGCCGACCTGGTGATCTGGAACACCGACCTGGACACGGTCGTGCGCAACACCGGACTGCACCATGCGGTCGACTACACGCCGTACGAAGGCAAGACGCTGCGCGCATGGCCGCGGGTGACCCTCGCCCGGGGCAGTGTCGTCTGGCGCGACGGGCAGTATCTGGGCCGCGCCGGCTTCGGTCGTTTCCTGCGTTGTGATCGCCCGGCACTGGCGGCGGTGCGCGGACGCGGGCATCACCTGCCGGCGACTCCGGCAGGCTGATCGGCAGCCGGCGGTGAGTGCTCCCTGGTCATGGTCGGCGCGCGAGTCCGCGCACTCGGTCATCACCGGCCGGATCAGCGCACGAGAACTCGCTGGCGCCGCGCTGGCACGGCTGCACGCGGTCAATCCGCGCCTGAACGCGGTGATCACCCACGACGATGCCTGGACCTTCACACAAGCCGAGGCGGTCGACACACGGCTAGCACGCGGTGAACACCTGCCGATGGCCGGCGTGCCGGTGACGGTCAAGGACAACCTCTGGGTCGCCGGCCGGCGGATCACGCAGGGCTCGCGGCTGTTCGCCGATTTCGTCGCCCCGGCCGATGCCTGGGCGGTGGCACGCCTGCGATCACTCGGTGCGGTGATCGTCGGCATCACGAACTGCTCGGAGTTCGCCTGCAAGGGTGTCAGCAACAACCTCGTCCACGGCAAGACCCGCTCGCCGTGGAACACCGCGTTGACACCCGGCGGATCATCGGGCGGCGCCGTTGCCGCGCTGGCCGCGGGCATCGGCGCGCTGGCGCTGGCCACCGACGCCGGCGGCTCGACGAGACGGCCCGCCGCACATTGCGGCCTGGTCGGCATGAAGCCGACGTTCGGCCTGATCCCGTGCGGCCCGGGATTCGACGAGCCGAACTTCGGCCTGTCGGTGATCGGCGAGATCGCCCGCGACGTCGCCGACGTGGCCTGGATGTTCGACCTGCTGTGCGGCTTCGATGGCCACGACTGGGGATCACAGCCGGTGTCGCCGCGCGCCGCGTCGCCGGCGATCGTCGAGCCGCCGCCGCGCGGGCTGCGGATCGCATGGAGCGCCGATCTCGGTTGCGGCTTCGCGATCGATGCGCCGGTGCGTGCCGCGCTCGAACGCGTGATCGACAGGCTGCGCGCCGACGGATACGCGATCGTCGAGGCCGCGCCGGCGTGGCCCGGATCGCTGCGCGAATATCCGCTGCTCAAGCTGCAACAGGCAGGGCTGGCCGCGTTGTACGGTGACGCACTCGACGAGGCACCGGACCGGATCGATCCCGATCTGCAGGCGCAGATCCGTGCCGGCCGCGCGGTGACCGGCAGCGAGGTCGCCGCGGTGCTGCTGCTGCGTGAACATCTGCACGCGGCGATGTCCGCGTTTTTCGACGGATACGACCTGCTGCTGGCACCGACCGCGCCGGTCGTCTCCTGGCCGCTCGACGAGCTCGGTCCGTCGACCATCGGCGGCCTGCCCGCCGGTCCGCGCGGCCACGCCGCGTTCACGCCGCTGGCGAACTACACCCAGGTGCCGGCCTGTACGGTGCCGGCAGGGCTGGTCGACGGCCTGCCCGTCGGCCTGCAGATCATCGGCCCGCGATACCAGGACACCCGCGTGCTGCAGATGGCCGCCCAGGTCGAACGGCTGCTCGGACCGTCGCCGCATCCGCCGCCGTGGCACGAAGCACTGGAGGCCTGAGATGCATCTGCTGCTGATCAACCCGAACATCTCCGCCAGCGTGTCGGCGCTGATCGAATCCGAGGCGCGGCGCAGCGCGGCCCCGGGGACGACGATCGAAGTGCTGACCGCGCCGTTCGGCGTCGCCTACATCGAGACCCGCTTCGAGGCCCTGGCCGGAGCCTGGGCCGCGGCACAACTCGCCGCCGAACATCACGGCCGCGCCGATGCGGTGATCGTCGCCGCGTTCGGCGACCCGGGCCTGGACGCGTTGCGCGAGGTGCTGCCGTGTCCGGTCACCGGGCTGACCGAGGCCGCACTCGCCAGCGCATGCCTGCTCGGCCAGCGCTTCGCGATCGTCGCGATATCGGCCCGGATCCGCGCCTGGTACCGCGAGACGGTTGCGCACTACGGGTTGTCGTCGCGACTGGCGAACATCCGCGCACTCGACGAGCCGCTCGCCGACATCGGACGGGTCCAGCAGGACCAGGCTTCGCGGCTGCTCGACCTGGCGACACGTTGTGTCGAGGAGGACGGCGCCGACGTGATCGTGCTCGCCGGGGCACCCCTCGCCGGGCTGGCGCGTTCGATCGCCGACCGGCTGCCGGTGCCGGTGGTCGACGGTGTGTCCAGCGCGGTCCGCCACGCGCAGTTGCTGGTTGCGATGCAGCCGAAGCGGGCGCTGCGTGGCAGCTTCGCGGCGCCGCCGATCAAGGCCAACCAGGGCTTGCCCGAGGCGATCCGCGTGTTGCTCGGATCACCGCCCGAGCCGTAGTTGCAGTGGACCAGTGTGCCGTCCCGCAGCCGCCGGTCCCGACGCTGAACGCAACTAGCGCACCCCGAGCACGCGATCCAGCGACAGCTCGCCGCCGCCGCGCCCGATCAGGTAGGCCATCGGCACGAACCAGGTCAGGTGCGTCGGCCACGCGTCCGGATACACGAACAGCTGGATCACCGTTGTCATCCCCAGCAGCGCGAACGCCGACAGGCGCGTGGCCAGGCCGAGCAGCAGCAGCAGCGGGAACAGGTGCTCGGCATAAGTGGCAAGGTGCGCGGCCCACTCGGGCGGCAGCAGCGGCACGCGATAGTCCTCGCGGAACAGCGTGTAGGCGCTGTCGCTGACCGTCAGCAGCCCGTCGACCTTCGTGCGACCGGACAGGAAGAAGACCGAGGCCAGCGCGATGCGGGCCGACAACGCGAGCAGCGTGTGGCCGACCAGTGCGTCGAGGTGATCGGCGATCCGGTTCCAGCGGCGCACGATCCCGGATGTCGACTGCGGGACGAACGCGGACGGGGTGGAGACATGCGGCTGCATCGGGTCACTCCAGCGGTTGTGGTCGAGCGGAAGAAGCGGAAGGTGGAACCACGCGGGTGAACGCGCCGGCGTGAAGCAACGTCGCCAGCAGCGCGGTGAGATCGGGCTCGACTTGTGCATCGAGCGCCGCCTGCGCAGCCCGGGCGATCGTTGCGCCGCGTGCGCAGGCATCGAGGAAACGGCAACCCGCCAGATCGATCCGGGTGCTCAGCACGGCGTCGACGGGTCGTGTCAGCAGCGTGCCCTCGGCGCACCAGTCGATGTCGGCGCCGGTGCTGCCGTCATCGTCGCGCTGCATCGACCACAACGTGAAGGCGGGTGCATCGGCGCACCAGTGCCAGCGACAGGCCGGATGTGGCACCAGGCGGCTCGCTGCCAGGGTGTCCGGTGCGATCGAGGTCAGGGATTCGGCGTCGAGCGGCGTGGCGTCGGCGGCGACATGGGATTCGGTCCAGCAACGGTCGAGTTGCGCGACCGCGGACAGCCACGGCATCGGCGCCGCGGGTTCGAACCCGGCCAGGAACGACACGAAGTCGACGCCGTACTCGAGCAGCGAGACGCCGCGCGGCGGCGATCGCCGGACATGGATCGCAGCGGCCGCGCGAAACCACTCGGTTCCGACCAGGCGCGCAACGGCGGGATAGTTCGCCTGCAGCGCATCGATGCAGCCCTTGAGCACCGTGTTCCGATAGACCGCGAATGCCGGCTGGAGCGTCAGCGCGAGCGGTTCGGAAGTCTCGTCGTCCGCGCCGAGCAGCGCCTGCTGGAAGAGGTCCTGGAACCGGCCCAGCCCGTTCGCGGCGTGTGGATCCGATGCACTCATGCCGGCTGCATCACTCGATCGTGCGGCCGATCGCCGGGGCCGCCGGCCGTTCTGGCCCCGGCCGCTGCGAGCAGGTGATGGGCGACGTCGCGCTCGGCCATCAGGTCCTCGAAGCCGGGCAGGTTGCCGTCGCGTTCGATCAGCGTCGGGCGTGCTCCGATCCGATCGATCAGCCGGCGATACAGCGCCCAGACCCCGTCGGCCACCGGTGCATCGTGCGAGTCGACGAGCAGCGATGCACCGAGTGTCGGATCCTTCGAATGGCCGGCCAGGTGGATCTCCATCACCGCGTCGGCCGGGAACGCGTCGAGGTCGTCGGCCGCCGAGCGGCCGAGGTTGTGTGCGGATACGAACACGTTGTTGACGTCGAGCAGCAGCCCGCAGCCGGTCTGCCGGCAGAGTTGGGTCAGGAAGGTGATCTCGTCCCAGTCGTGGCCGTCGAGCCGCAGGTAGTGGGACGGGTTCTCGATCGCGACCCGGCGTCGCAGGATGTCCTGCATCAGCGAGATGTTGGCGCCGATTCGCGCCAGTGCCTCGTTCGTGCGCGGAAACGGCAGCAGGTCGGGCAGGTGGATGCCGCGCCATGTCGACCAGGCCAGGTGTTCGGACACCAGGACCGGCTCGATCCGATCACACAGCGTGCGCAGGCGTTGCAGGTGGGCCCGATCGGGCGGCGTGTCCGCGGCGAGCGACGCCGACACGCCGTGCAGCGACAGCGGATGAGCGGCACGGATCGCGTGCAGCCAGCCGAGCCGCGGACCACCCGCGACCAGGTAGTTCTCGGGATGCACCTCGAACCACAACCCGCGCGCCGGACAGGCCCGGGCCGCATCGTAGTGCTGCGGCTTCAGGCCCAGTCCGGCGGTGGGCAGGGTGTTCATCGCGAAGGACCGATGCGCCCGATCAGGTCGTCGGCGCCTTCAGCATGCCGGTCCCTTTGGGGGTCTTGATCGACTCGCAGGTGCCTTTGGCGACATATTTCCAAGCGTTGCCCTGGTAGTCGACCTTGCTGGTGCCGGCGCAACTCGTGCCGGGACCGGCCGCGCAGTCGTTCTTGCCGGCGAGTGAAACGCCGAAACATCTCTCCTTGTCGGCTGCCGGCGGCTTGTCCTGCGCCAGCACGGCGCTGGAGACGATCGCGGACAGGGCGAAGGCGGTGAGGGTGATCGGGCGGGCTTTCATGCGGGACTCCTTATGAAGTGGATCGATGTCGCCTCACACCGGCGCCGGACTCGGTCCGCCGGGTGGGGTCGAAGGGTAGTTCGCGGCGAAGGGGCCGTTGGTTACACGGGAATCGATCGGAGCGAAGAAGTAAGGCCGTCGCGAACGCCGTGACTACGAGCCGGCGCACCCGGATGTTTTCCGGCGATCCATCCGCGCCGCTGTAACCTGTCGTCGGCCCCGCACGAACTACCCGGATCGGACGTGATCGATCGAGAGCAACGATTGCGCAGTCTGCTGGTCCGCGGGATGGGTGGTGATGCGAGCGCCTATCACGAGTTCCTGAAGGCGCTGGCCGGGCATGTGCGCGCGTACCTGCGCCGGCGTTTGCGTGCGTTGCCCGACGAGGTCGAGGATCTGGTGCAGGAGACGCTGCTGGCGATCCACAATCAGCGCCATACGTATGAACAGGACCAGCCGCTCACGCCCTGGGTGCACGCGATCGCCCGCTACAAGCTGGTCGACCTGCTGCGCCGTCGCCAGGCCGTCGACGCCCTCAACGATCCGATCGACGATGATTTCCCGCTGCTGGTCGACGGTGAACACGAGGTCGCCGACGCGCGACGCGACCTCGGCCGCCTGCTGGCGCGACTGCCGGACCGGCAGCGCCTGCCGATCGTGCACATGAAACTCGAGGGGCTGTCGGTGGTCGAGGCGGCGCGGCTGACCGGGATGTCGGAATCCGCGGTGAAGGTCGGCGTGCATCGCGGGCTCAAGGCGCTGGCGGCGATGGTCCGTGGTGATGCCGGGAAGGCTGGCGCATGAAGACCGACGATCTGATCGCGATGCTCGCGGCCGGCCCGATCGCCGTCGAGCCGCATGCCCTGCGGCGCCGGTTCGCGATGGCGCTCGGCTGGGGCGGCTTTGCGGCGACGCTGCTGATGGCGATCACACTCGGCGTGCGGCCGGATCTGCTCACGGCGATCGGACTGCCGATGTTCTGGGTGAAGCTCGCCTTTCCGGCGGTGATCCTGTCGGGCGCGTTGCTGGCCGCGTGGCGGCTGGCACGGCCGGGTGCAAGGCTCGCGGGTGCGCCGTGGACGTTGGCGGTCCCGGTCCTCGGGATCTGGCTGGCGGCCGCGATCGTGCTCGCGGGGGTGCCCGCCGGCGAACGGGCACCGCTGCTGTTCGGTGGTTCCGCGCGTGTGTGCTCGACGTATATCGCCGGCCTGTCGCTGCCGGCCCTCGCCCTGATGTTGTGGGCGATGAAGTCCGGCGCGCCGACCCACCCACCATGGGCCGGCGCTGCCGCCGGGCTGGCCGCCGGCGGCCTCGGGGCCTGGGTCTACGCCTGGCACTGCCCCGAGATGGCGTTCCCGTTCCTCGCCGTCTGGTACGTGCTCGGCATGCTCATTCCCGGTGTCATGGGCCTGGTCCTGGGCGGGCGCCTGCTTCGCTGGTGATCGCGGTCATGCTTCGCCACAACGCGATCGCGTGGCACGCACCCGAGGCCGCCAGCAGCAGGCCGAACTCGATCAGCGACGTTCGTTCGACCGCGCTGCGCAGCGCGAGCGCGAGACACGCGCCGGCGCCGAGGTGCCAGCCGAGCCCGCGCGGCAGCAACCGGCGTCGCGACCACCAGCCCAGCACCAGCACCTCGAGCACCAGCAGCCCGAGCAGCAGCATCACCCAGGTCGAGGCGATGCCGGCATCGAAGTGTGCGGTCATCGTCGGCGCCGGTGCTCACCGGCCCGTTCGATTCGGATCAGTCCGAGGTGTGCGCGCGGTCGGCGCGCACACCGTCATACCCGCGCGACGCCGAGCAGGTGGGCCACGTCCTTGACGAAGATCTTCAGGTGGGCCATCGGCTTCTTGCGGACCAGCCGCTTGTTCATGTAGGCGTCGAACGTGAGCTGCTGCACGTCCTTGTCGCGGCAGATCGCGACGAAGCGCTCGCGCAGCGCGTCATTGCGATACCAGAACCATTGCATCATGCCGAGGACCCAGAACACGCGGCCGTGTTCGCGCATGAAACGTGCTCGTGCCTGCTTGAGCGCCTTCGGATTGCCGCTGGTGACGAACTCGCAGGCCGCCTCGGCGGCCAGGCGACCACCGAGCATCGCGTAGTAGATGCCCTCGCCGGAGGCCGGTGCGACGACACCGGCCGCATCACCGGCGAGCACGACGTCGTGGCCGTCGTCCCAGCGTGGCAGCGGCTTGAGCGGTATCGGCGCACCTTCGCGACGCAGCGTCTCGGCCGAGCCCAGGCCACTCGACAGCCGCAGCCGTCCGACCGCGGCGCGCAACGAAAATCCCTTGTCCGCGCTGCCGGTACCGACACTCATCGTCGCGCCGTGCGGGAACACCCAGCCGTAGAAGTCGGGGGACAGGCTGCCTCGGTAGTAGACGTCGCAGCGTTCCGGATCGACGTCGGCCTTGTCGTCGCCCCGGTCTTCGGGCGTGCGGATGATCTCGTGGTACGCGAACACGAACTTGCCGCGATCCGAGCCGGGCACCGATTGTTTCGCCACCGCCGAGCGGGCGCCGTCGGCACCGATCACGCAGCGGGCGCGGACACTTGCCGGCCCCCCGGCGGGAATCGAGAAATGCACGCGCCGCATGCCGTCGTCGTCGCGGCTCAGCGACTCGAAGCCGCCGCGCACGCGCTGCGCGCCGGCGCCGGCCGCCCGTTCACGCAACCACTCGTCGAACTGCTCGCGATCGACCAGCCCGACGTATCCGCCTTCGATCGGCATGTCGACCCGGCGATTCGACGGCGAGATCATCCGCGCGCAGCGTGCGCGCGCGACCAGCAGCGATTCCGGAATGTCGAAGTCGCGCATCAGCCGTGGCGGGATCGCGCCGCCGCACGGCTTGATCCGTCCGCCGCGGTCCAGCAGCATCACCGACAGGCCGCGACGCGCCGCGTCGTGGGCGGCGGTTGCTCCCGCCGGACCGCCGCCGACGACGACGACATCGAAGACAGGACGTGAATTCATCGTGCGGCCTCCACTTGGGGCGTTGTAGCGCGCGAGCCGGACGCGGCCCGTGCGCCTTCTTTACCGGCGGCGATGCCGGCGGCGATCAGGAAAACAGTGCCTTCGAGCGCGAACACACACGCATAGGCCGCTCCCGGGCTGTCGAACACCAGGCGCGCGATGTCGCTGGCCGCGGTGCCGGCGAGCCCGCCGAAGCCGAACGCGATCGCCTGCGCCGCGCCCCACAGCCCCATGCGCACGCCTTCGCGGTCGCGGCCGCCTTCACCGGCCAGCTGCATCATCGAGCCGATCGCGGCGATCGAGAACGCGCCGTTGGCCACGCCGAGCAACCAGACGTTTGCGGCGAACGGCCACGACGGACCGCTGATGCCGGCGGCGACCAGGCCGGCCATCGCGATCGCCGAGGCGATGCAGCCGCCGACGGTCCAGCCGCGCAGGCTGCCGACCTGCCGGCCGCGCCAGCGACTGCCGGCGAATGCCGCCAGCAGCATGCCGACCAGCACGCCGCCGTGTTGCACACCCGACAGGCTCGTCGACTGGCCCGGTGTGTAGCCCATCACCGAGCCGGCGAACGGCTCGAGGATCAGATCCTGGGCGCTGTAGGCCAGCATCGACAGGAACACGAAGATCGCGAAGCGGCGCGCTCGCGCGTCGGCCCAGACCTCGGCGAGCGCGGCGCGGAACTCGCGCGGTGTCGCCCGCTGCTCGTCCTCGACGCCACCACCGGCACGTCCTTCGACTCCCCACAACGCAAGCAGCGTCAGCGTCATCGCGATCGCCGACACACCGGCGGCGACCGCGAGCAGCCGCTCGGGTGAGTACGGATCGAGCAGCTTGCCGGCGATGCCGGCGGTGACCGCGAAGCCGATGATCATCATGATCCAGACCAGCGTCGCCGCACCGGCGCGCCGGGTCGGCGTGACCCGCTTGGCGAGCAGCGCCAGCAGCGACGTGCCGCTGGCACTGACACCCAGGCCGATCATCAGGAAGCCGAGCACCGCCAGCATCGTGCCGGCGAACGGCCGCGTCCCCATCCACACGGTGGCCAGCGCGGCGGTGACCCCGCCCAGCGCCAGCGTCGCCATGCCGCCGAGGATCCACGGCGTGCGCCGACCCCCGACGTCGCTGCCGTGGCCCATCTTTGGCCGGGTCATCTGCACCAGGTAATGCAACGCGACCAGCGCACCGGGCAGCAGCGCCGGCAGTGCCAGTTCGACCACCATCACCCGGTTCAGCGTCGACACCGTCAGCACGACGATCGCGCCGAGCGAGGCCTGCACCAGCCCGAGCCGCGCCACCTTGATCCAGCCGAAGTCGTCCGATCCGCTCATGCGCCTGCTCCCATCGCGGCACGCACCGCGAACGCGCTGACCATCATCCCGGACACGAACACCGGCACGCCGAAGCCGCTGTACCAGAGCGCCTGCCCGACCGGGTCGGCGAGGAACCGGCGCATCATCAGCGCCTGCGCGACCACCAGTGCGGCCACCGCCGCGGCGTGCACCGGTGCGCCCCAGGCTGCCAGCAGCGCGATCACCACGAACTGCGGCGCGAGCATCGTCACGCAGGCGGCACGGGCCGCGCCGTCGACGCCGAGCATCACCGGCAGCGAGCGGATGCCCATCCGCCGGTCGCCGTCGATGGCCTTGAAGTCGTTGAGTGTCATGATCCCGTGTGCACCGGCGCTGTACAGCAGCGCGAGCGCGATCGACCGGCCCGACGGCATCGCGCCGGAGGCCATCACCGCCGAGCCGGTGATCCAGGCCAGGCCCTCGTAGCTCAGCCCGCAGGCGGCGTTGCCCCACCAGCCGTTGCGCTTCAGGCGCAGCGGGGGCGCGCTGTACGCCCAGGCCAGCGCAAGACCGACGATCGCCGCGCCGAAGCCCCACGGGCCGAGCAGCAGCGCCACGCCGAGCGACAGCACGGTCCACAACACCGCGATGTACAGTCCCCAGCGACCCGGCATCCGGCCCGACGGGATCGGCCGCTGCGGCTCGTTGATCGCATCGACATGGCGGTCGAACCAGTCGTTGACGGCCTGGCTGGTCGCACAGACCATCGGTCCGGCCAGCACGATGCCGATCAGCGCCAGCAGCCAGCGCTCGCCCAGCGGCAGGCCCGAGGCGATGACGCCGCAGCCGAACGCCCACATGGGCGGGAACCAGGTGATCGGCTTGAGCAGTTCGGCCACCGTCGCCAGCGACGGGCGGGCCGCCGGCGCGGTGCCGACAGGGACGGCGGAGGCCATGGGCCGATTCTTAGCCTGACACTTCAAAGTGTCAAGTCGTTGTTACACCGGGAGCTGGAAAGGACGTGTGTTCCGCGTCGGAACGACGCCGCGGAGAGTCGCGTGTCAGCGTCCGTCGTCGGTCCGACCGGCGTCGGCGCCGGCATCCACCATGCCGTAGCGACGCAGCTTCACGTACAGGCTCTGGCGCGACAGGCCGAGCATCTCGGCGGCCGATGCGCGGTTGTTCTGCGTCAGCTGCAGCGCGGCCTCGATGCACAGCTGCTCGATCAGTTCGGTGGATTCGCGCACGAGATCCTTCAGCGGCATCCGCCCGACGAGTTGCGCCAGCTGTTCGACCGAACGCGGCGCCGTCTTGCCGGCGAGCCGGTCGGCCCCGAGCCGACGGCCGACATGGCGCACCGAGAATCCGAGGCAGGGCGGATCGCCATCGGGCACCGCGACCCCCGAGATCTCGACCTCGGCCTCCGCACCGTGTTCACCGTGCAGCGCGGTCGCGAACAGGCGCAGCGATCCCTGCTGGCGCAACGTCGCCAGCATGACGTTCAGGTCGACACCGGGGCGGCCGAGCCATCGTTCGATCGATTCGCCGCGCAACTGCTCCTCGGAGGCGAGTTGCGACAGGTCGACGAACGCGGCGTTGGCCAGCAGCACGCGGCCATCGGGATCGGTGACCACGAACCCGTCGGGCAGGCGCTCGATCGCGCGGGCGATCGCGGCCTGGCGGTCCGACGTCGCGCTGACCGCGTCCGCCTGGACCGGACGGATGCGCACCAGCACCATCGGTTTGTCGTCCTGCATCAGCAGGCTGGCGCCGACGACCAGTTCGAGCCGCTTCGGCGCGGTCAGCTTCGCGCGCAACTCCTCGCTGCGACCACTCGCACGGACCCGCCCGACCAGCGCCGCGGCCTCGCGCTGCAATCGTTCGGGCAGGCCGGCCGGGAACGTCTGCCCGACCAGCCGCCGACCGGCCGGCCCGAGCACGTCCTTGGCGGCGGGGTTCGCCTCGAGCACCTTGCCGCTGGTGCCGTCGACGATCAGGATCGCCTCGGCGGCCATGTCGAACAGCATCCGGTAGCGCGTCTCGACGTTGCGCAGCCGCCAGTAGTCGCGATCCAGCGCATGTTGTGCATCGACCAGTCGCTGCTGCAGTTGTGCCAGCCCGCGCATGTCGCGGCCGAAGGCCAGCACGCGGCCGCCCTGACCGATCGGCACCGCCGAATACATGACCGGGAAGTCCGCGCCCGCCCGCACCGGGTGATTCACATGCCGCCAGCGCCGCGCGTCGGGCTGGCCGACCTGCTCGAGCAGCGATTGCACCTTGGGGCGGCTCTCCGGGGTGACGATCTCGGTCCACGGGCGACCGATCCACGTCGAGTAGCTCTCGGCGGGCAGGTCCTCGATGCTGGCCGACAGGTCTTCGATGACACCGTCCGGATCGAGGACAAGCGCGATGTCGGATGCGGCCGAGATCAGCGCGGCGGCATCCTGCGCGTCGAGGGATTCGAGGCACGTCCCGGGCGAATGAAAGGGCCGGGCACCTCTCGGCACCGTGGCCCCGTTGGACTTGCTCGCCCGGATCGGTGCCGTTCTTTTTCTGGTCACCTGAGTTCGCACCGGGCCATCAGCAGCCCTTCGGCCGCAAGGATAGCCTGTCGGGCGTCGCCAGCCGATGCGTCGGCTCCCAGAGTGTTCGCCAGCTGCGGATCCGCGATCAGCAGAGGGCCGCCGACCAGCACCAGCAGGCGCCGGTTGGTCGACACCTTCCGGATCGCGGTGATCAGCATCTTCAATGCGTCGGTGTGGCGCGCGCTGCCGATCGAGAAGCCGACCAGATCGAAGCGCCGCTCGCGCACCAGCGCGATCACGTCGTCGGGCTGTTCACTGCAGCCGTCGCTCACGTCCCATCCGGAGGCTCGAAAAAAATCGCGGACCATCGCCAGGCCCAGCGTGTGCTGCTCACCGGGCGCCGGCGCGAACGCGGCGGTGCGTCCGTTGGCCTGGCCGTCCGAGTACGCGGGCAAACCGGAAGCCAGCGTGCGCAGCAGCGCGTGCAGCCGGCTGAGCGCGATCGTCACCTGCGCGAAGTCGCACAGATCCTGGTTCCACATGTCGCCCAGGCGACGTGCCGCCGGTGCCAGCAGGTTCAGGCAGATCAGCGGCACCGGCATGCCGTCCTCGGCCCGTGCACGCACGAAGGCCTGCGCCTGCTCCAGGCCGAGCAGCAGCAGATCGGTGAAGGCCTCGACGTCGTCGTCGTCGGCCTCGATTTCCTGCAACTCGGCGGGCAGCGCGGGACGGGTGACCGGAACATCCTGCCGATGCAGCAGCATCAGGCGAGGAATGATCTCCGTCTCGACCGTTCGCAGCAGGGTTTCGGCGTAGCCGACTGCCGCGTTCAGCTGCCCGAACGTCGCGCAGGCTTCACTGGCGCGGTCGTTCGGTGCGACGGGTGGCACGCGGCGTCCGCGGGTCCAGGCACTCATGTCGCGTTCCCCCTGAGGTGGACAACGGCGATCACGGCGCGTCGGGCTCCGGCCATCTCGTCCGGAACCGGGCGTGAGCATGTGCCACCAGACACATGCGGGTGACTTGCCGATTCTTCGTCTTTGCTCTGTCGTCTCAACACGTCTTTTACGCCGCAGACGCATCGCTGTCAAAGCGTTTTCCCAGGCCTTGTCCTACGGAAGCCACGTTAGCGTCAATCCCGGTTAACGTCAATTCATATTGACACTCTGGGAGCGAGAGTCTAGATTCGATCTGAACCCAGGCCCACTCCCGTGACCCGCAATTACACGTCCTCAAGACCGGGCACCCGACCGCTGTACACGCCGGAGGAGCGCGCCCGCCGCGACGCCTCGCCGTGGACCATCGTGCAGGGCGTGCTGGCACCCCTGCAGTTCGTGGTCTTCCTCGTCAGCCTGGTGCTGGTGCTGCGCTTCCTCGCGACCGGCGAGGGCGCCTTCGCGGCCCAGTCCTCGGTGGTGATCAAGACACTTGTGCTGTACACGATCATGGTCACCGGCTCGATCTGGGAGAAACGGGTCTTCGGCGTCTGGCTGTTCGCGCCGGCCTTCTTCTGGGAGGACGTGTTCAGCATGCTGGTGCTGGCGCTGCACACGGCGTACCTGGCCGGCCTGATCGGCGGCACCTGGTCGACGACGACGCTGATGTGGCTCGCGCTGGCCGCCTACGCGACCTACGTGATCAACGCCGCCCAGTTCCTGCTCAAGCTGCGGGCGGCACGGCTCGACGCGGCCCGCGCGGACCCGGCCGCCGGGCCGGCGCTCGCCGGAGGCACGCCGTGAGTGCGGTGGTCCCAGTCACCTTCCAGCCTTCGCCGCAGGCCTCCGCCGACGGCGTGTTGCGCGAACGCGGGCAACGCGAGGTGTTCTGCGGGCTCACCGGCATCGTCTGGTTGCATCGCAAGATCCAGGACGCGTTCTTCCTCGTGGTCGGCTCGCGAACCTGCGCCCACCTGCTGCAGTCGGCCGCCGGCGTGATGATCTTCGCCGAGCCCCGTTTCGGCACCGCGATCATCGACGAACGGACCCTGGCGGGGCTGGCGGATGCCAACGACGAACTCGATCGGGTCGTCACGCGGCTGCTCGAACGACGGCCGGACATCCGGCTCCTGTTCCTGGTCGGCTCGTGCCCGTCGGAAGTGATCAAGCTCGACCTCTCGCGGGCCGCCGAGCGCCTGTCCGGACGTTTCATGCCGCAGGTCCGGGTGCTCAACTACTCGGGCAGCGGCATCGAGACCACGTTCACGCAGGGCGAGGACGCGTGCCTGGCGGCGCTGGTGCCGCAACTGCCCGCCGAGGCGCGCGGCGCCGAGCCGTCGCTGCTGGTCGTCGGCGCGCTGCCGGACGTCGTCGAGGACCAGTTCTCGCGCCTGTTCGGCCAGATCGGCCTGCCCGCGCCGCGCTTCCTGCCGGCCCGGCGCGCCGGCGCGATGCCCCCGGTCGGGCCGGCGACCCGGATGCTGATCGCCCAGCCGTTCCTCGCCGACACCACGCGCGCGTTGCAGGAGCGTGGTGTGCAGCGCATCACCGCGCCGTTCCCGTTCGGTGCCGAAGGCACACTCGCCTGGTTCCGCGCCGCGGCGCGGGCGTTCGGTTGCGACGGCGACCGGTGCGAAGCGGTGCTGGCGCCGCCGCATGCCCGTGCGGTGCAGGCGTTGTCGCGGCATCGGGCGGCGCTCGCCGGCAAACGGATGTTCTTCTTTCCGGACTCGCAGCTCGAGGTCCCGCTGGCCCGGTTCGTGGCGCGTGAACTCGGGATGACGCTGGTCGAGGTCGGCACCCCGTACCTGCATCGCGAGCTGCTGGCCGACGAACTGGCGCTGCTGCCCGAGGGCACGATGCTCAGTGAAGGCCAGGATGTCGACCGCCAGCTCGATCGCTGCCGCGCCGCGCGGCCCGACCTGGTCGTCTGCGGGCTGGGCCTGGCCAATCCGCTGGAGGCCGAGGGCATCACCACGAAGTGGTCGATCGAACTCGTGTTCTCGCCGGTCCATGGCTTCGAGCAGGCCGGCGACCTCGCGGCGCTATTCGCGCGACCACTCGACCGCCGCGCGCGGTTGGCGGCCTGAGGTCGGCGCGATGGAACTGACGTTGTGGACCTACGAAGGACCGCCTCACGTCGGCGCGATGCGGGTGGTCACGGCGATGCGCGACGTGCACTACGTGCTGCACGCGCCGCAGGGCGACACCTACGCCGACCTGCTGTTCACGATGATTGAGCGGCGCGATCGCCGCCCGCCGGTCACCTACACGACGTTCCAGGCGCGTGACCTCGGCGGCGACACGGCCGAACTGTTCAAGCGCACGGTGCGCGAGGCCTGGGAGCGTTTCCGCCCGCAGGCGATGGTGGTCGGCGCGTCCTGCACCGCCGAACTGATCCAGGACGATCCCGGCGGCCTGGCCGTCGGTGTCGGGCTGCCGGTGCCGGTGATCCCGCTCGAACTGCCGGCCTACCAGCGCAAGGAGAACTGGGGCGCGGCCGAGACGTTCTACCGGATGGCGCGCGGGCTCGCCGGATCGCCGCCGCCGGGGTTCGAGCGCGCGCCGCGCGATCCGCAGCGGGTGCCGCGCTGCAACCTGCTCGGCTCGACGGCGCTGGGCTTTCGTCATCGCGACGACCTGCGCGAGGTCCGCGGCCTGCTCGAACGGCTGGGCGTCGAGATCGCGGTCTGCGCTCCGCTGGGCGCGACCGCCGACGACCTGCGCCGCCTGCCCGAGGCCGACTTCAATGTCGTCTTGTATCCGGAGATCGCCGGCACGGTCGCGCAGTGGCTCGAGCGGATCTGGAAACAACCGAAGACCACCGTGGTGCCGATCGGCTCGGCGGCCACCCGCGAGTTCGTCGAGCAGGTCGCGACGCTGGCCGGCGTCGACCCGGCGCCGGTGCTCGACGGCACCGACTGGCGCGCACGCTGGTACGCACGGTCGGTCGACTCCAACTACCTGAACGGCAAACGTGTCTTCGTGTTCGGTGATGCGACACACGCGATCGCCGCGGCACGGGTCGCGGCGCACGAGATCGGCTTCACCGTGGTCGGCCTGGGCACCTACTCGCGCGAGCAGGCACGCGATGTCCGCGAAGCGGCCGCGTCGTACGGCATCGAGGCGCTGATCACCGACGATTACCTCGACGTCGAGGCGCGGATCACCGAGCTGCAGCCCGACCTGGTGCTCGGAACGCAGATGGAGCGGCACATCGCCAAGCGGCTCGGCCTGCCGTGTGCGGTGATCTCGGCACCGGTGCACGTGCAGGATTTTCCGGCCCGGCACTCGCCGCAGATGGGTGTCGAGGGTGCGAACGTGATGTTCGACACCTGGGTGCATCCGCTGATGATGGGCCTCGAGGAACACCTGCTGGCGATGTTCCGCGAGGACTTCGAGTTCCACCCGCAGGCCGCGCCGTCGCACCTGGGATCGGCCGCTGCGCCGCGTGGGACCGTGCAGCCGATCGGCGAGACGATGGCCCCGGCGGCCAACGAGCCGGTGGTCGCGAAGCCGCGGCTGTCGGCGGTGGCCGATGGCGGCGGCTCGCCGGTCGCGGGCACGGCGTCGGCCGCGACCTCGGCCGCGACCTCGGCGGCGGCCGCGACCGCCGTGCACGCGGTCGCCGATCCGGTCGCCGCGAGCTGGGCGCCGGAGGCCGAGAAGGAACTGCACAAGATTCCGTTCTTCGTGCGCGGCAAGGCGCGCAGGAACACCGAGCGCTTCGCTCGCGACCGCGGCGTGTCGCTGATAACAATCGAGACTCTCTACGATGCCAAGGCCCACTTCAGTGCGTGACCGCGGCGCGACGACCGTGCCGATGCGTGTCGTCCTGGTCACGATGGACAGCCACCTGGCGAGCGCGGCCGGGCGCGCGGCCCACGGGCTGGCGCGCGAATTGCCGGGCCTGGTGCTGACGCTGCACGCGGCCTCCGAGTGGGGCGACAAGCCGGCGCTGCTGGAACGCTGCCGCGCCGACATCGCCGCCGCCGACATCGTGATCGTGACGATGCTGTTCATGGAAGACCACTTCCTGCCCGTGATCGACGCACTCAAGGCGCGGCGCGACCACTGCGACGCGATGATCTGCGCGATGTCGGCCGCCGAGGTGATGAAACTGACCCGGATGGGCCGCTTCACGATGGACGGGCAGGCCACGGGCATGACCGCGATCCTGAAGAAGCTGCGCGGACGGATGTCGGGCAAGGGCGAAAAGGAAGGGGCGAAGTCGGGTGCCGGCGCGCAACAGCTGGCGCTGCTGCGCCGGCTGCCGCAGATCCTGCGTTTCATTCCCGGCACCGCGCAGGACCTGCGCGCGTACTTCCTGGTGCTGCAGTACTGGCTCGCGGGTTCGCAGGAGAACGTCGCCGGCATGGTCCGGCTGCTGATCAGCCGTTACGCGGCCGGTCCGCGCGAACCGCTGCGTGCGCTGGCCAGGCCGGATGCACCACTCGATTATCCGGAACTCGGCGTCTATCATCCGCGGATGAAGCCGGTGCTGGCGGCCGACGCGTCGAAGCTGCCGGCGGCGGGCAAGGACAGCCGCGGAACGGTCGGGCTGCTGATGCTGCGGTCGTACCTGCTCGCCGGCAACAGCGCACACTACGACGGCGTGATCACCGCGCTCGAGGCGCGCGGGCTGCGTGTCGTGCCCGCGTTCGCGACCGGGCTGGACGCACGACCCGCGGTCGATCGCTTCTTCGTCCGCGACGGCCGGCCGCTGATCGACGCGGTGGTGTCGCTGACCGGGTTCTCGCTGGTCGGCGGCCCGGCGTACAACGATGCCAAGGCCGCCGAGGACACCCTCGCACGGCTCGACGTCCCCTACCTGTCCGTGATGCCGGTCGAGTTCCAGACGCTGGAACAGTGGGGTGATTCCGAACGCGGGCTGCTGCCGGTGGAATCGACGATGATGGTCGCGATCCCGGAGCTCGACGGGGCGACCGGCGCGATGGTCTATGGCGGGCGCAGCGACGCGGCCGGCGGCCAGTGCAACGGCTGCACGAAACACTGCCGGTTCGACGGCGTCACCGACTCCCACGACATGCAGACCTGCAGCGAACGCGCCGATGCGCTCGCCGCCCGCGTCGCGCGACTGGTCGCGTTGCGCCGCGGCCGTCGCGCCGAGCGCAAGCTCGCCTGTGTGCTGTTCAACTTCCCGCCCAATGCCGGCAACACCGGCACCGCGGCATTCCTGTCGGTCTTCGAGAGCCTGTTCAACCTCTTGTCTTCGCTCGCCCAGGAAGGCTACCAGGTCGACCTGCCGGGCAGTGTCGACG
The DNA here is from genome assembly GCA_902826305.1 of uncultured Burkholderiales bacterium. GTDB lineage: Bacteria > Pseudomonadota > Gammaproteobacteria > Burkholderiales > Burkholderiaceae_E > CADEEH01. Next base: position 9,427 of record CADEEH010000053.1, on the reverse strand, counting down.
AACTGCGCGAGCGGATCATCCGCGGCAACGCCGAACGCCTGGGCGCGGCGGCCAACGTCCACGCGCGCATCGCGACCGACGATCACGTGCGGCGCGAACGCTGGCTGCCGGAGATCGAGGCGACCTGGGGGCCGGCGCCCGGACGCCAGTTGAGCGACGGCAGCTCGATCTTCGTGCTCGGCGAACGGTTCGGCAACGTGTTCATCGGCATCCAGCCCGGCATGGGTCACGAAGGTGATCCGATGCGGCTGCTGTTCGAGCGCGGCTTCGCGCCGACCCACGCGTTCTCCGCGTTCTATCGCTGGCTGCGCGAGGATTTCGGTGCCGACGCCGTGCTCCACTTCGGCACCCACGGCTCGCTCGAGTTCATGCCCGGCAAGCAGTCCGGCATGTCGGGCGCCTGCTGGCCGGATCGTCTGATCGGCGATCTGCCGAACTTCTACCTGTACGCATCGAACAATCCGTCCGAGGGTGCCCTCGCCAAGCGGCGCGCCGCGGCCACGCTGATCAGCTACCTGACCCCGCCGGTGACCACCGCCGGCATCTACAAGGGGCTGATCGACCTGAAGGGTTCGATCGAACGCTGGCGCGGACTGCGACCGGAGGCCGAGGCCGAACGTGCATCGCTGACCGAGCTGCTGCAGGCGCAGGCCGTCGAACTCGAACTCGCCCGTGCCGAACCGGTGTGGACGACGATGCCTGGCGCCGCGCTCGACGGCGAAGTCGACCGGTTGTGGCGCGCGCTGCTGGAACTGGAATACACGCTGATCCCGCACGGCCTGCACGTCGTCGGCCGTGCGCCGTCGGTGACCGAGCGGCTCGACTTCCTGTCCGCGATGAGTGCCGCCTCCGACGACGGATCCGGCCGTCCGGCGCCGCCGCGGGTGGCGCTCGAGGCGCTGGTCGCGGGCAGGACACCGGTCCAGGCGCTGGCCGCGGCGGGACACGCCGGCGACGACACGATGCTCGCGCGCCTGACCGAACTGGCGGCGACCGACCGGCTGCTGTCGCGTGATCACGAGGTGGCCGCGATCCTCGCCGCCCTCGACGGGCGTTTCGTGCGGCCCGCCCCCGGCGGCGACCTGCTGCACAACCCCGACATCCTGCCCACCGGGCGCAACCTCCACGGTTTCGATCCGTTCCGGCTGCCGAGCGCGTTCGCGGTCCAGGATGGTGCCCGCCAGGCGGCACGACTGATCGAACGCCATCAGGCCGACGGCCACCGGCTGCCGGAGACGGTGGCGCTGGTGCTCTGGGGCACCGACAACCTGAAGAGTGAAGGCGCGCCGATCGCACAGGCGCTCGCCCTGGTCGGTGCCAGGCCGCGCTTCGACGGCTACGGCCGGCTGGTCGGTGCCGAGCTGGTGCCGCTGGAAACCCTCGGGCGGCCGCGGATCGACGTCGTGATCACGTTGTCGGGGATCTTCCGCGACCTGCTGCCGCTGCAGATCAAGCTGCTCGCCGAGGCGACCTTCCTGGCCGCGTCCGCCGACGAACCGGCCGAGTCCAATTTCGTCCGCAAACACGCGCTGGCCTACCAGGCCGCGCACGGGGGCACGCTGGAGACCGCCGCGTTGCGGGTGTTCGGCAATGCCGAGGGCGCGTACGGCGCCAACGTCAACATGCTGATCGACAACAGCCGCTGGGACGGCGAGGATGAACTCGCCGAGACCTACACCCGGCGCAAGGGTTTCGCCTACGGCCGCAACGGGCGCCCGGAGAGCCAGCCGAAGCTGCTCGACGCGGTGCTGTCGGGTGTCGAACTCGCCTACCAGAACCTGGAGTCGGTCGAACTCGGCGTGACGACGATCGACACCTACTTCGACACACTCGGCGGCATCAGCCGCGCGGTGACCCGCGCACGCCGGGCCGCCGGCGCCGCCGACACGGTCGCGCCGGTGTACATCGGCGACCAGACCCGCGGCGAGGGCACGGTGCGCACGCTGAACGAACAGGTCGCGCTGGAGACCCGCACCCGGATGCTCAATCCGAAGTGGTACGAGGGCATGCTCGCCCACGGCTACGAGGGTGTGCGCCAGGTCGAGAGTGCGATCACCAATACCCTCGGCTGGTCGGCAACGACCGGCCAGGTCTCGCCCTGGGTCTACCAGCAGCTGACGCAGACCTTCATGCTCGATCCCGAAATGCGCGATCGGATGGCGCGGCTCAATCCGCACGCGTCGGCGAAGGTCGCCAACCGACTGCTCGAGGCCTGCGCCCGCCAGTACTGGACCCCCGACGACGAAATGCTCGCCGCACTCAAGCGTGCGGGTGAGGAACTCGAAGACCGCCTCGAGGGGGTCTTCACCGAAAGGATCGCCGCATGAACATCGCCCACGTGTCCGTCTCCGAACTTCGACGATCGTCCGGCCGGGCTGTCGCCGCGGACCCGCGCGAGGACGGCGACGGCAGCGTCCAGGTGCAGCTCGACCCGAACGACCGGATCAGCACCGCGCGCGTGTTCGCGGTCTACGGCAAGGGCGGCATCGGCAAGAGCACGACCAGCTCGAACCTGAGCGTCGCGTTCAGCAAGCTCGGCAAGCGGGTGCTGCAGATCGGTTGCGACCCGAAACACGACAGCACGTTCACGCTGACCAAGCGGCTGATGCCGACGGTGATCGACGTGCTCGAGACGGTCAACTTCCATGCCGAGGAACTGCGCCCCGAGGATTTCGTCTACGAGGGCTACAACGGCGTGATGTGTGTCGAGGCGGGCGGCCCGCCGGCGGGGACCGGCTGCGGCGGTTATGTCGTCGGTCAGACCGTCAAGCTGCTCAAGGAGCACCACCTGCTCGACGACACCGACGTCGTCATCTTCGACGTGCTCGGTGATGTCGTCTGCGGCGGTTTCGCGGCGCCGCTGCAGCACGCGGACCGCGCGCTGATCATCACCGCCAACGACTTCGACTCGATCTTCGCGATGAACCGCATCGTGCAGGCGATCGGCGCGAAGGCGAAGAACTACAAGGTCCGCCTCGGCGGGGTGATCGCGAACCGCTCCAACGAGACCGACCAGATCGACAAGTTCAACAGCCAGGTCGGGCTGAAGACGATGGCCCGGTTCCCCGACCTGGACGCGATCCGACGCAGTCGTCTGAAGAAGGCGACCCTGTTCGAGATGGAGGATTCACCCGAGGTGCGCGCGGTGCAGGAGGAGTACCTGCGACTGGCGGCATCGCTGTGGGCCGGTGGTGATCCGTTCACGGCGGTGCCGATGAAGGATCGCGATCTGTTCGACCTGCTCGGATTCGATTGAGGAGCGGCCACGCATGAACACCACCACTGCCCGCTACACCCAGCGCCGCGGCGAGATCGAGACCTACTTCGATCGCACCGCCGCGCAGGCGTGGGCCCGGCTGACTTCGGACGCCCCGGTCGGGCGGATCCGCGCCACCGTGCGCGCGGGGCGCGACCGGATGCGGGCGACGCTGCTCGACTGGCTGCCGGCCGACCTGAGTGGTGCCCGTGTGCTCGACGCCGGCTGCGGCACCGGTGCGCTCGCGGTCGAGGCCGCCCGGCGCGGTGCCCACGTGGTCGCGATCGACCTGTCGCCCACGCTGGTCTCGCTCGCGCGCGAGCGCCTGCCCGCGGCCCTCGGCGCGGGGTCGATCGAGTTCCGCTCCGGTGACATGCTCGATCCGGCGCTCGGTGAATTCGACCACCTGGTCGCGATGGACTCGCTGATCCACTACGAGCCGCGCGACACCGTGCGGGCACTGGCCGGACTGGCCGCGCGCACGCGCCGCTCGATGGTGTTCACCTTCGCCCCGCGCACGCCGGCACTGGCGGCGATGCACGCGCTCGGGCGCCTGTTCCCGCGCGGCGACCGGGCGCCGGCGATCGTGCCGGTCGCACCCGCCGAGTTCGCTGCGCTGATGGCCGCCGAACCCGGATTGTCCGACTGGCGCGGCGTCGATACGCGGCGCGTCGCCAGCGGCTTCTACACCTCGCAGGCCGCGCACTGGAGCCGCGGCGGATGAAGAAGGTGATCGGCCAGCTCGGGGTCGGCCTGTGGCGGCGCGTCGGCACGCGGTTCCTGCCGTTCGCCGACGCGGCCAGCGCGGAGCTGCCGCTCGGCCGACTGCTGCGACTGTCGCTGTTCCAGGTCTCGGTGGGCATGGCGCTGGCGCTGCTCAACGGCACGCTGAACCGGGTGATGATCGTCGAGCTCGATGTGCCGGCGTGGCTGGTGTCGCTGATGGTCGCCCTGCCGATCGCGTTCGCCCCGCTGCGAGCGCTGGTCGGCCATCGCAGCGACCATCACGCGTCGGCGCTCGGCTGGCGTCGGGTCCCCTACATCTGGTTCGGTTCGCTGCTGCAGTTCGGCGGGCTGGCGATCGTGCCGTTCGCGCTGCTCGTGCTGTCGGGTGACGGCACCGGGCCGGTCTGGGTCGGCCAGGCCGGTGCCGCGCTCGCCTTCCTGCTGATCGGTGCCGGTCTGCACACCACGCAGACGGCGGGACTCGCGCTGGCGACCGACCTGGCCGCGCCGGCGCAACGCCCGCGTGTGGTCGCGCTGCTCTACGTGAGCCTGCTCGCCGGCATCGTCGGCAGCGGCTTCGTGCTCGGACTGCTGCTGGCCGAGTTCAGCCCGCTCAGGCTGATCCAGGTGGTGCAGGGGGCGGCGCTGGTGACGATGCTGCTGAACGGGATCGCGCTCTGGAAGCAGGAGGCGCGCCGGCCGTCGCCGGTGAACCGCACGCGGCCGTCGTTCGCCGAGGCCTGGCACGGGTTCACGTCGGTGCCGCGGGCGCGGCGGCTGCTGTGTGCCGTGGGGCTGGGATCGGCCGCGTTCAGCATGCAGGACGTGCTGCTCGAGCCGTTCGGCGGCCAGATCCTGAACCTGGCGGTCGGCACCACCTCGCTGCTGACCTCGCTCACCGCGCTCGGTGCACTGGTCGCGTTCGCGATCGCCGCGCGCGAGCTGCGCCGCGGTCGCGATGCCGTGCGGCTGGCCGCGCTCGGCGCACTGATCGGTGTCTGGGCGTTCGCTGCGATCGTGTTCGCCGAACCGTTGCGCGCACCGTTGCTGTTCGGTGCCGGGGCGGCGCTGATCGGACTCGGCGGCGGCCTGTTCAGCGTCGCCACGCTGACCGAAGTGATGACACTCGACCAGCACGAGGCGGTGGGCGGCGACCTCGCCCACGGCCTCGCGCTCGGCGCCTGGGGCGCGGTGCAGGCGACCTGCGCGGGGCTCGCGATCGCCCTGGGCGGCGCACTGCGCGACGGTGTCTCCGCGCTGGCGATGTCGGGGGCATTCGGCCCGGTGCTGGCGCACCCGGCCACCGGCTACAGCGTCGTCTATCACCTGGAGATCGCGTTGCTGTTCGCGACGCTGATCGCGCTCGGTCCGCTGGTGCGTCGGGCACCGGTCGGCCAGGCGCGCCGGGATGCCGCCCCGGCACCGTTCGGCCTGGCCGAATTTCCGGGCTGAACGCCCACGAACGAATTCGACTGCACGTTTCGAGGAGAACACACATGTCGACTGGAGCCATCACCGCCAACATCGACGTCGCACAGGTCGTGCTGTACATGTTCTGGATCTTCTTCGCCGGCCTGGTCTACTACCTGCATCGCGAGGACAAACGCGAGGGCTACCCGCTCGAGGGTCATCCCGGTTCACGTGTCGTGGTGCAGGGCTGGCCGCCGGTGCCGCCGGCCAAGACCTTCAGGCTGGCCAGCGGCGAGGTGCGCTACGCGCCGGGTCCGAACTCCGCGCTGGAGACGCTGACGGGCGGCCAGCCGACCTCGAACATTCGCGGCGCGCCGATCGAGCCGGTCGGCAATCCGATGCTCGCCGGTGTCGGGCCGGGTTCGTTCAGCAAACGCCAGGACGTCGTCGACACGGCCTACGACGACGGCGGTCCGCGGATCGTGCCTTTGCGCGCCGCGCCCGACTTCGGCGTCGCCCACGAGGATCCGGATCCGCGCGGGATGCCCGTCTACGGCGCCGACTGGGTCAAGGGTGGTGTCGTCACCGACCTGTGGGTCGACCGGTCCGAGGCGATCTTCCGCTACGTCGAGCTCGAGGTGGCCGGCGGGCGTCGCGTGCTGGTGCCGATGACCGCGGTCAAGGTCGAGACCCGTCGCGTGCTGGTCGCCTCGATCCTGGGCGGTCACTTCGCCGACGTGCCGGGGCTGCGCAATCCCGACCAGGTGACCCGCGCCGAGGAAGATCGCATCTGCGCGTATTACGGCGCCGGCAAGCTGTACGCTCATCCGTCGCGTCAGGAGCCGCTGCTGTGAGTCGGCAACTGCACGCGTCCGAGCACGACTTCGAGCCGCAGCCGGGGCTGCCGGAGGTCCTGCCGGCCGGAGAGCGGCTGTTGTGGCAGGGCGCGCCCGACTGGCGCGTCTTCGCGCGGCGCGGACTGCACTGGCGCAAGTTCGCCGGCTATTTCGCGCTGCTGGCCGCCTGGCGGGGCATCACCTCCGTCGCCGACGGCGGCAGTGCGCTCGATGCGCTGGTGACGGCGGGCTGGACGATCCCGCCGGCCGTGCTGGCGCTCGGCTTCATCGTGCTGACGGCCTGGCTGGTCGCGCGCACGACGTTGTATACGCTGACCGATCAGCGGCTGGTGATGCGCATCGGCATCGTGTTGTCGCTGACGTTCAACCTGCCGCTGGCGCGGATCCAGGCCGCCGAGTTGCGGGCCAACGACGACGGCAGCGGCGACATCGGGATCAGGCTCGGCGACGACGACCGGATCGGCGCGCTGCACCTGTGGCCGCACATGCGTCCATGGCAATACACCCGCACCGAGCCGATGCTGCGTGCGCTGCCCGATGTGCAGCCGGTCGCACGGATGCTGTCGGAGGCGCTGATCGCCTCGCTGCAGGCCGACCAGCGCACCGTCGTCGAACCGGCGGCCACCCGGCCGCAGGGTGAACCGGCCGGGACCTGGACGACGGCGCGTTCGCCGCACGCCGCCTGAAGGAAGACGAGCGATGTCCGCGCACACCCACGAGAACCTGCACATCCCGCGCGGGCCGCTGCTGGGCGGCGTCGCGCTGATCTGCGCGACGCTGCTCACGGTCGCCACGGTGCGGCTGTCGGGCGTCGACATCAGCAGCGAGAGCCGCGCGCCGGTGATGGCCGAGCGGATGCTGCAGTTCGTGGATCGGGCCGACGGCAGCATCGAGGTCCGGGAAGGCACCCGCGTGGTGAGGACGATCCCCACCGGCCAGGAGAACTTCGTTCGCGGCGCGCTGCGGGCGCTGGCCCGCGAGCGCCGCCTGGCCCAGGTCGGACCGCAGCCGCCGTTCCGCCTGACCGCTCACGCCGACGGCCGGCTGACGCTGAGCGACCCGTCGACCGGCCGGCGCGTCGATCTCGAATCCTTCGGGCCCGGCAATTCGGCGCTTTTCGCGCGCTTGCTCGTTACCGCCGACGACACACAGGCCGCGGCCCGCTGACGGCCGCCGAAAGAGGAGACACATCATGGAAGCGATGGCCAGCCCGATCGAGAAACCCGCCGACGCGATGACCCGCGCCCGCGCCGAAACGCTGCTCACGCCGCGGTTCTACACCACCGACTACCAGGCGATGGACACGCTGGACGTGACGCCGGTGCGCGCCGAGTGGGACGCGGTGATGGCCGAATACGAGGGCGACAACAACCACGACCACTTCCAGCGCGACGAGCAGTTCAAGGACGAGATCCGCGAACTGCCGCCGGCGCTCCGGCAGGAGTTCCTCGATTTCCTGGTCAGCTCGCTCACCTCCGAGTTCTCCGGTTGTGTGCTGTACAACGAGATCCGCAAGCATTCGACCAATCCGGAGATCAAGAAGCTGATGACCTTCATGGCCCGCGACGAGTCGCGCCACGCCGGTTTCATCAACAGCGCGCTCAAGGACTACGGCCTGGGCGTGGACCTCGGCCAGCTGAAGCGGACCAAGGCCTATACCTACTTCAAGCCGAAGTACATCTTCTACGCGACCTACCTGTCCGAGAAGATCGGCTATGCCCGCTACATCACGATCTACCGCCAGCTCGAGCGTCATCCGGAGCTGCGCTTCCACCCGATCTTCCGGTGGTTCGAGCGCTGGTGCAACGACGAGTTCCGCCACGGCGAGTCGTTCGCGCTGATGCTGCGCGCGAACCCGCACCTGCTGCGCGGAGGTAACAAGCTGTGGATCCGCTTCTTCCTGCTCGCCGTGTACGCGACGATGTTCGTGCGCGACCACACCCGGCCGGAGATGCACGCGGCGATGGGTCTCGATGCGGACGACTACGACTACGAGGTGTTCCGGATCACCACCGAGATCTCGCGCCAGGTGTTCCCGCTCTCGCTGGACACCGACCACCCGGCGTTCCGCGCCGGGCTGGCGCGGCTGGTCGAGTGGCAGAAAGGGCTCGACGCGGCCAAGGCGCGTGGCGGACTGATCGGCAAGCTGCGACAGGCCGGGTGCGCGGCCGGCGCCGCGTTGACCTTCGCCCGCCTGTACCTGCGGCCGACGCGCAGTCACGCGCTGCCGCAGCAGATCCACATCGCGCCCGCGTACTGACCCGCGAGTGACCGGCACCATCGCCCTGGCCGTCGCCTTCGCGCTGTTCGCGTGGTGGTTCAGCACGGGAGTGATCCTGTACCTGGACGGGCTGCCGCCGCGCACGTTCCCGTGGACGATGCGTGGCGCGACGGTGCTCGCCGGCGCCGCGCTCTGGGGCCTGGTGCACACGCGCCATGACCTGAGCATGGCCGGTGCCTATTGCGCCTTCACCTGTGCGCTGCTGGTGTGGGCGTGGCAGGAGGTCGCCTTCCTGCTCGGTGTGGTCACCGGTCCGCGCCGCGTCGCCTGCCCGCCGGGGGCGCGCGGCTGGCGGCGCACCAGCTACGCGGTGCAGGCGGTGCTGTACCACGAGTTCGCGCTGATTGTGCTCGCGATCGCGGTCATGGCCTGCGTCGGCCCCGGCGATAACCGGGTCGGTGTCTGGACCTACATGATGCTCTGGGTGATGCGCCAGAGCGCCAAGCTGAACGTGTTCCTGGGCGTGCGCAACCTCGGCGAGCAGATGCTGCCGCCGCACCTGGCGTACATGAAGACCTACTTCCGCCAGCGGCCGATGAACGTGCTGTTTCCGTTCTCGGTGACACTCACCACCGGCGCGGCCGGCGCGGTCTGGTGGCACCTGCTCCAGGTGCCGACCGGCCCGTACGAGACGGTGGCGCTGGCGCTGATCGGCACGCTGCTCGCGGCCGGCGCGCTCGAGCACTGGATGCTCGTGTTGCCGTTGCCGAGCGACGCCCTGTGGCGCTGGGGACTGCAGTCGCATCGTCGCGAACGCGACGAATCGCTGCCCGGGGTGACACCACCGGCGTGACGGCCGTTTCCCGTGATGAGCGATACTGAGCGGCATGGCGCTCACATTCCCTTTCTCCGCGATCGTCGGCCAGGACGAGATGAAGCAGGCGATCCTGATCGCCG
>CADEEH010000052.1 GCA_902826305.1 uncultured Burkholderiales bacterium | reverse complement strand
TGTTGGCGACACCGTAGTTGACGTCCCACAGGCTGCGCTTGATCGTCGTCTCGAAATCACCGCCGCAGACCTCGCGCTTGAGGATCGGGCTCTGGTAGCAATTGAAGCGGACGGCCTTGAGCGCCAGCGGATTCGACTTGCCGCGCATCGACAGTTCACCGACGACTTCCGACAGCTTGTCGCCGTCGAACTTGAAGGTGTTGCCGGTGAAGGTCGCGTTCGGATGGTTCTCGGCGTCGAAGAAGTCGGGGGAACGCAGGTGCTTGTCGAGCGCCGGCACGCCGGTGTCGATCGACGCCATGTCGATCACGATCTTCGCCGTGCCGGTCTTCGCGGCCCGGTCCAGCGTGATCTCGCCGTCCTTCTTCGTCCAGCGGCCGCGGCTGGTCGAGGTGCCAAAGTGCAGCGTCTCGAAGTTGACGAACGTGTGTGTGGGTTCGACCTTGTAGGTCGCGGACTGGGCGCCGGCGGCGGACGCGAACGACAGCGCCGCGATGAACAACAGGGATCTCTTCATCGATGACCTCATCGGACTCTGGAGGGGGACCCGGGACCGGACGGGCACAGGTGGACGTGTGCCGGTCCGATCCCAGGCGGCAGCAAGTTAGACGAGCGGCTCACGATGCTCAAGAGGTGAAGACGCACAGCAACTTATGCAAAAATGCAGATCATGAACTGGTCGGCTCTGCATTCGTTTCTCCAGGTCGCCCGCGCCGGTTCCCTCGCGCGGGCGGCTGCGGCACTTGGTGTCAACCACTCGACCGTGCTGCGGCGCCTCGCGGCGCTGGAACAGGAACTCGGCATCCGGCTGTTCGACCGCCGGGCCGGCGGTTACGCGATGACCCCGGCCGGTGAACAGTTGCGGGACCTGCTCGGCGATGTCGGCGAACGGATCGAGCAGGCGTGCGAGCGGCTCGCCGGCCTCGACGACCGGCCGCAGGGTGTGGTCCGTCTGACGACAACCGAGACGTTGGCCGGTGTCGTGCTGATGCCTCATCTGGCCGAGTTCCGCTCCCGCTTCCCGGGCATCCGACTCGAGGTGGTCGTCGACAACGCCTTCCTGAATCTTCGCGAACGCGAGGCCGACCTCGCGATCCGCCCATCGAACTCGCCACCCGATCATCTGGTCGGGCGCCGGGTGGGCAAGCTGCGCTTCGCGCCCTATGCCTCGAAGTCCTGCCTGCAGGCACGACGACCCGGCCTGCACCCCGGGGCATTCGACGACTGGAACGTGCTGGACTGGATCGGACCCGGCGAAGCGCTGTCGCATCTGGCGCAGGCACGCTGGATGCGCCAGCATGTCGATGCCGAGCGGGTGATCGCGCGCTTCGACAGCCTGCCGGCGATGCTCGCCGCCGTCCGCGCGGGCCTGGGGGCCTGCATGCTCCTGACGATGGTCGGTGACAACGACCGCGACCTGGTCCGTCTGGCGCCGCCGCCGGAGGCACTGGACACGCAGGTCTGGGTCCTTGCCCATCCGGACCTGCGTCGACTGGCCCGGGTGCGGATCCTGTCGGACTTCCTGGTCGAACGGCTCAAGGCCTCGCCGCACCTGGAGCCGCGATGACGGTGGCTGCCCCCGCGCTGCGCCGTCGCAATCGACGGCGGTGGCTGCCGTGGGCCGCCGGCCTGCTCCTGCTGCTCGTCGGATTCTTCGGTGCGGCGCCCCGGATCGCGGACCGTATGCTCAACCCGCCGCCGGCGCCCGCCACGCGGCCGGTGCCCGCCGCCGTGCTGGCGCTGCATCGCCGCCTGCCGATCGCCGACCTGCACGCCGACACCCTGCTCTGGGGTCGCGACCTGACCCGCGCCGGCTCGACGGGTCACGCGGATCTGCCGCGCCTGCAGGAAGGCGGCGTGGTGCTGCAGGCATTTTCGGTGGTGACCAAGGTGCCTTTCTTCGCCAACCTGGAGGACAACGGCGACGACTCCGACATGATCACGATCCTCGCGCTGGCCGATCGCTGGCCGCTGCGAACACTCGCCAGCCTGTTCGAGCGTGCGTTGTACCTCGCCGGGCGCCTGCACGAACTGGAGAAGGCTTCGGCGGGTGCGCTGCGGATCGTGCGCACACGCGAGGACCTGCGGTCGCTGCTCGCCGATCACGAAGCCGGTCGTCGCGTGCTCGGCGCGGTGCTGACGCTCGAAGGGGCGCATGCGCTCGAAGGCGACATCGGACGGCTCGACGCCCTCGCCCGCGCGGGTTACCGGGTGATCGCGCCGACCCACTTCTTCGACAACGAGATCGCCGGATCGGCCCATGGACGGGTCCGCGGCGGCCTGACGCCGACCGGCCGGCGGTGGCTCGAGCGGATGGAGGCGATGGAGCTGATCGTCGACCTCGCACATGCGTCGCCGGCCACGATCGACGAGGTGCTCGTCGCGGCGAAGCGTCCGGTGCTGGTCACCCACACCGGCGTGCGTGCGACCTGCGACAACCGGCGCAACCTCGATGACGAGCGCCTGCGCGCGATCGCCCGTGGGGGCGGACTGATCGGCATCGGCTTCTGGCCGGAGGCGGTCTGCGGCACCGATGTCGACGCAATCGCCGCGGCGATCCTGCACGCGATCGGAGTCGCCGGCATCGACCATGTCGCGCTCGGGTCGGACTTCGACGGCACGGTCCGCCTGCCGATCGACGCGGCGCGGCTGGCCGAGATCACGATGGCACTGCGCGCGCGCGGCCTGGCCGATGGTGAGGTCTCCCAGGTGATGGGTGGCAACGTGCTGCGCTTCTTCGGCCGCCACCTGCCGGCGCGTTGAACGACCCGGCTACGGGCGTGCCGGCCGCCTGCTAGTCTTGTCGCCATGTGTGCCAACTACACGCCGACCCGTGCCGATCGGCTCAACGAGTTCTTCGGTGCCTGGCCACTGCGCGCCGACTACGTCGACGATGCGTATCCCGGGCACCTGGCACCGATCGTCCGCGCCGACGCGGATGAACGCCTGGCCGAACTCGCGGTGTTCGGGCTGATCCCGCGCTGGTCGCGCGACGGCAAGAACTACCGGCAGTGCTACAACGCACGGCTGGAGACGGTTGCCGAGAAGCCGAGCTTTCGCGATCCCTGGCGACAGCAGCAGCGCTGTATCGTGCCGGCCGACGCGTTCTTCGAGCCGAACTACGAGACCGGCAAGGCGGTGCGCTGGCGGATCGAACGGGCCGACGGCGCGCCGATGGCGATCGCCGGCCTGTGGGAACGCTGGCGCGCGCCGAGCGGCGAGATCGTGTCGTCGTTCTCGATGCTGACGATCAATGCCGACCCGCATCCGGTGATGAACCGCTTCCACGCACCCGGCGACGAGAAGCGCTCGGTGGTGCTGCTGGCCGACGACGACGTGCAGCGGTGGCTCGAACGTGGGCCGGCGGACGACCTGAGAGCACTGATCGCACCGTTTCCGCCGGAACTCGTGCGCACCGCCTGTGATCCGCGCCCGCCGCGACGCGCGGCGGTATGATGAAAGGTAGACCGTCTCGCGCCGACCACCCCGAGCCCCCTTCCAACCCGAGGTACCCGATGAAGATCCGACGCCGAGTCCTGTCGCTGCTCCCCGTGCTCAGCGTTTTCCCGCGCTTCGGTGGCGCCGCGCCGGCGCCGGCGGCAAGCACACCGGCGATCGAGCCGCTCAAGCTGCCGGACGCCGAATGGAAGAAACGCCTGACGCCGGCTCAGTACCACGTGCTGCGCGACCACGGCACCGAACGCGCCGGCACCAGCCCGCTCGATCGCGAGAAACGCAAGGGCAGGTTCCTGTGCGCCGGCTGTGACCTGGCGCTGTTCACGTCGGACATGAAATTCGACAGCGGCACCGGCTGGCCGAGTTTCTTCACGACGTTGCCCGGGGTGTTCGGCACCTCGACCGACTTCAAGATGATCCTGCCGCGCACCGAGTACCACTGTGCACGTTGCGGCGGCCATCACGGCCACGTGTTCGACGACGGACCCCAGCCGACCGGCAAGCGCTACTGCAACAACGGCGTGGCCCTGAAGTTCGTGCCCGATTCGGACGGCTGATCGCCGCGGCCGATGTCCGAGGCACAAGCCGCCGCCGCGCCGGCCGACCCGCGCACGCCGGTCGCGCTGGTGATCGGCGCCGGTGATGCGACCGGCGGGGCGATCGCGCGCCGCTTCGCACGCGGCGGCCTGGTCGCCTGCGTGACCCGCCGCAGCGGCGACAAGCTGGCCGCCCTGGTCGACTCGATCCGCGCCGATGGCGGCCAGGCCCACGGCTTCGCCTCCGATGCCCGCAAGGAGGACGACGTGGTCGCGCTGGTCGAGCGGATCGAAGCGACGATCGGCCCGATCGCGGTGCTGGTGTTCAACGTCGGCGGCAACGTGTCGGCCTCGATCCTCGAGGAGACCACGCGCCGCTACACCAAGGTCTGGGAGATGACCTGCCTCGGCGGCTTCCTGACCGGCCGCGAAGTCGCCCGGCGCATGGTGCCGCGCGGGCACGGCACGATCCTGTTCACCGGCGCCACGGCGTCGCTGCGCGGCAGTGCGACCTTCGCCGCGTTCGCCGGCGGCAAACACGCGCTGCGTGCGCTCGCCCAGAGCATGGCGCGTGAACTCGGGCCGCGGGGCATCCACGTCGCCCATGTCGTCATCGACGGGGCGATCGACACCGAATTCATCCGTGAACGATTCCCGGATCGCTACGCGCTGAAGGACAGCTCCGGCATCCTCGATCCGGCCCACATCGCCGAGAACTACTGGCATCTGCACAACCAGCCGAGAAGCGCGTGGACCCACGAACTGGACCTGAGGCCCTGGCTCGAACGATGGTGAAACAGGTCGAGTGTTTCTTCGATGTCGGCAGTCCGTACTCGTACCTCGCCTGGGTCGAGCTGCCGCGGATCTGCGCCCGCACGCAGGCGCGGCTGCTCTGGCGGCCGATGCTGCTCGGCGCGGTCTTCAAGGCGACCGGCAACCGGAGCCCGATCGAGGTCGATGCCAAGGCGCGCTGGACAAGAACCGACATCGCCCACTGGGCCGCGCGTTACCACGCGCCGTTCGTGATGAATCCGCACTTCCCGATCAACACGCTGGCGCTGATGCGGGGTGCCGCCGGAATGGCGATGCGCGGGCCACAGCCGCTGGAGCGCTACCTGCACGCGGTGATGGATGCGATGTGGGTGCATCCACGCGACATGAACGACCCGGCCGAGATCGCTTCGGTGCTGACCGCGGCCGGTTTGGACGCCGACCACTTCGTGGCGATGATCGGCTCGGCCGAGGTCAAGGACGCATTGAAGACGGCCACCGATGAAGCGATCACCCGTGGTGTGTTCGGTGCGCCGACGATGTTCGTCGGCGACACGATGTACTGGGGCAACGACCGGCTGCACTTCGTCGAGGAAGCGCTGGCCGCCGCGGCGTAGGCGTCCCGCCGCACGGTCTGCAGGAAGTGCCCACGGACCTGACGGTCCTCGGAGGACAACTCCCGATTCAGCCGCCCAGTTCGGCGACCGTCGCCTCGATCAGCGCACGGGCGATGCTGATCCTCGGCGGCAGCTGCGGCAGCGCATCCGGCGTGAACCACTGCGCGTCGGCCAGCTCGGCCGGATCGGGCCGCATCTCGCCGCCGGCGTACTCGGCGCGGAATGCGATCATCAGCGAATTCGGGAACGGCCAGCTCTGGCTGCCGAAATAGCGCAGGTCGGTGACCTCGACGTTGGCCTCCTCGCGGACCTCGCGGATCACCGTCTCCTCGATCGTCTCGCCGGCCTCGAGGAAACCGGCCAGCGCGCTGTAGCGACCCGGCGGGAAGTTGATGCCGCGACCCAGCAGCAATTCGCGCCCGCGCGTGACCAGCACCATCATCGCCGGCGCGATCCGCGGATACGCGGCCAACCCACACGCCGCGCAGCGACGCGCACGTTCGCCGGCCATGATCTCCGTCGGTCCACCGCACGCGCCGCAGAAGCGGTGGGTGCGGTCCCATTCGAGCACTTGGACCGCACGCATCGCGATCGCCAGCGTCGCATCGTCGACCGCTCCGAACCAGGAGCGCAGGCCACCGGCGCGCAGCGCGGGCGGCAGGTCCTCGGCGGTTGCGGTGTCCTCGAGGGCGATCGCCAGGTGCGAGCGGCCGTCCAGACGACCCACCGGATGCACCCGAGCCGGCCGCAGGCCCACCTCACGATAGAACCGCCACGGCAGTCCGCCCGGCGAGTCGGCGAACTGCACCAGCGAGTCGCGAACGAAGACATGGGCGATCGCGTCGTCGTCCAGGGCCAGATCGATCGCGGATTCGAAGTCGGGCGGCGTGCGCAGCATCGAGGTCGTTCCCAGTATCCGGTCGGCTCCATGCCGTCTGCGGGCATCGGTGCGGGAGGGGCAGGACGCTAGTATCCTCGACCGGAGGCCGCGCCGCCACCTCGTGTCGGCATCGGGACGATCGAAGACTGCGACGGGTGACGATGAACTGGCTCGATGCCCTGCAATGGCCGGCGATGGCGGTGACGCTGATGGCGTCCTGGCTGGTCGCTTCGCCGCTCGAATCCCGGCGCGCCTGGGGCTTCTGGGTCTTCCTCGCCAGCAACGTCCTGTGGATCGCGTGGGGATGGCACACCCAGGCCTGGGCGCTGGTCGCGCTGCAGGTCGGACTGATCGCGATGAATGCCCGCGGCGCGAAGAAGAACGCAACCGACGGCTGAGGCCGGATCCACGCGACCGGATTGCGCATGCACCGGACAGCGACTACCTTACCGGCTGCGCCATGGCCATCAACTTCGACCTCGACGACCTGATCGCGTTTCGCGCGGTTGCGCAGCTGTCGAGTTTCCGCAAGGCGGCCGAGGCTGTGCACATCTCGCAGCCTGCATTCAGCCGACGCATCGACAAGCTCGAGCAGGCCCTGGGCGTGCGGCTGCTCGAACGCACCACGCGGCGGGTGAACCTGACCGCCGTCGGCCGCGAGTTCGCACGCAAGATCACGACCCTGCTCGACGATCTCGACGAGACGCTGCTCGAGCTGCACGGCGTGGCCGGCTCACGGCTGGGCGAAGTGCGGATCGCCTGCGTGCCGTCGACCGTCTACTACTTCCTGTCGCGGGTGATCCATCGCTACCGCGAGCGATATCCGAAGGTCCGGATCCGGATCCAGGATGCCGGCGCCAACGACGTGCTCGCGGCGGTCGTCCGCGGCGAGGCCGATTTCGGGCTGAACTTCATCGGCAGCTCCGAGCCCGGGATCGACTTCCGGCCGTTGCTCGAGGAACGGTTCGTCGCGGCCTGCCGTCGCGACCATCCATTGGCCACGCGCAAGCGCGCGAGCTGGGCGGACCTGTCGCGCTACGACTTCATCTCGGTGGCGAAATCCTCGGGCAACCGGCTCCTGCTCGATCACGCGCTCGCTCGCGTGCCGGATCGGCCCGAGGTGATCTACGAGACGGAACACGTGACGACGATGCTGAGCCTGGTCGAGGCCGGCCTGGGCGTGGCCGCGGTGCCTTCGCTGGCGATGCCCGGGCCGGATCACCCGCTGCTGGTCGGCATGCCGCTCGATGGTCCGGTCGTGACCCGGCGCATCGGCCTGATCCGTCGCCGCGACGGCAGCCTGTCGCCGGCGGCCCGGCATCTGTACGAGTTCGTCGCCGACATGAAACCGATGGCGCCGGCACGCACCCGGCGCCGCTGACCGGGGGTCTCGCTGCGGGCGGTCACTGCGCGGTCTCACTGCGGGCTGCCACCGCGGGCTGCCGCTGCCGGCGGCCCGCGCGAGGGTGCACCCGCGCGGCGCCACCGGCGCGAGCAGGCGCCACTCAGCCCAGCGACGCGAGCACCCGGTCGACCATGACGCCGGACTGGCCGAGGTAGTTGACCGGATCGAGCATCCGGGCCAGCGCAGGCCGATCGACATGCCGGTTGATCTCGGCATGTGCGGCGAGCAGATCCAGCAGCGGCCGGCGTTCGTCGATCGCCTGCCGGCACAGGTCGTAGACCAGGTCGTGTGCGTACTCGCGGCCGATGTGAGGGCCCAGGCCCATCATCACCGCCTCGCTCATCACCAGGCCCTGCGTCAGGTCGATGTTCCGTCGCATCGCCGCGGCGTCGACCTGCAATCCCTCGACCACCAGCCGCGACTGGCGCAACGCGCCGGCCATCAGGCAGAACGCCTCCGGCAGCACGATCCATTCGATCTCCCAAGGTCCGGTCGACCGTTCGTGATCGGCGACCATCGCGTCCATCAGCGAGGCCGCATGCTGGCGTACGACGCTGATCGCCGCGTGGATGTAGCAGCTGGCGATCGGGTTGCGCTTCTGCGGCATCGTGCTGCTCGAGCCGCGGCCGTGGTGGTACGGCTCGTAGACCTCGCCGACCTCGGTCTGCATCATCAGCTTGACGTCCATCGACAGCTTGCCGAGCGTGCCGCCGACCAGGCCGAGGAACGCGCCCACCTCGGCGATGTTGTCGCGGATCGTGTGCCAGGCGATCAGCGGCTGCTTCAGGCCGAGTTCGGCGCACAGGCCCGCCTGGGTCTGCATCGCCCCGTTCTCCAGCGAGGCCAGCGTGCCCGCCGCACCGGCGAATTCACCGACCAGCACCCGCTCCTTCAACTGGGCCAGCCGCTCGCGATGGCGTTCGATCGCCGACAGCAGGCCGGCCATCTTGTAGCCGAAGGTGACCGGGATCGCCTGCTGCAGGTTGCTGCGGCCGATCATCGGTGTGTCGCGGTGCGTGCGTGCGAGCCGGGCCATCGCCGCCGAGATCGCGCCCAGTTCGCGCTCGACGATCACCAGTGCCTCGCGGATCTGCAGCACGGTCGCGGTGTCGGTGATGTCCTGGGTGGTCGCGCCCCAGTGGCAGTACTCGCCGAGCTTGTCGCGGCACAGCGCGTTGAGCTGCGAGACGACGCCGAGCACCGGATAGCCGATCCGTTCGGTCTGCTGGCGAAGGCGGTCCATGTCGATCCTGTCGATCGAGCAGTGACGGACGATCTCGTCGGCGGCCTCGCGGGGGATCAGGCCGAGGCGGCCCTGGACGATCGCCAGCGCACGCTCGACGTCGAGGTATTTCTGCGTGCGGTTCTCGTCGGACCAGACATGGCGCATCTCGTCGCTGGAGAAGATGCCGCCGAAGATCTGCGAATCGATGATCGATGCGGGCATGGGAGACCTCTGGAAGTGATCCGGTCAGCGCAACGTGGCGGTGGCATCCATCGTCAGCCATCCGTCGTGGTCCTGGGCCCACAGCGCGATCGTCGCGCCGTCGGCCCGGGGTTCGCCGCTGACCCGGAACGGGTTCAGGTCGAATGTCGGGCGGACGGCCCGGAATGCGAACGTCGCCACCTCGCGCTCCGGTGCGTGACGGCGCAGCAGGTCGGTCAGCAGCGTGGCGATCAGCGGTCCGTGCACGATCAGGCCGGGATACCCTTCGACCTCGGTCACGTAGCGCCGGTCGTAGTGGATCCGATGGCCGTTGAAGGTCAGCGCGGAATAGCGGAACAGCAGCACGTCATCGGGAACGACGGTCCGCTGCCATGGCGCCTGCGCGGGCGCCACCTGCGGCGGCGGATCGACATCGCCGCTCTTCTTCGCCTCGCGATAGACGATGTCGTGGAACTCGACGATCGCCGGGTCGTGTTCGTCGTTGCAGCGGACTTCGTGGCGGACCTTGACGAAGACCAGCGCGCCGGTGCGTCCGGACTTCGCGCTCACGTCATCGATCGTCGACGTCCGTGTCACCCGGTCACCGACACGCACCGGCGAGCGGAACTCGAATCGGCCGCCGGCCCACATCCGCCGCGGCAGCGCGATCGGCGGCAGGAACCCGCCGCGCCTGGCATGGCCGTCCGGACCGATCTCCGACTGCCGGTGACGCGGCAGGAAGTACAGCCAGTGCCACAGCGGCGGCAGCGGCGTGCCATCGGCGGCATCGATCGGGTCGCGATCCAGCGTGGCGTTGAGTGCCAGCACCGGGGCGGCGGTGATGCGATCGGCGAGGGTCTCGCTGCGACCGATCCAGGCGCGGGCATCCTGGGCGGTGGCTGACGGATCGGTGGTGGTGCTCATCGTCGGTATCTCCCGGTGTTCACTCGGGTGTCAGTTTCGCCTGCTGGACGACCGTTTTCCACTTCGCGAGCTCCGACTTGACGAGCGCCGTCAGTTCCTCGGGTGTGCTGCCGGCCACGTCGGCGCCCTGGGCACCGATCCGGTCCGCGATCTCCTTGTCGGCGAGCACCTCGTTCAGGGCCTTGTTGAGCCTGGCGATCACCGCCGGCGGGGTCTTCGCCGGCGCGAAGAACGCGTACCACTGCTGGACTTCGACGCCGCCGACGCCGGCCTCCTGCAACGTCGGCACGTCCGGCAGCAGCGCCGAGCGCTTCGGGCCGGCGACCGCCAGCGGCCTGAGCTTTCCCGACTTCACGTGCGGCAACGCGGTGAACAGGCTCGGGAACATGAACTCCGCGTGGCCTCCGATCGTGTCGCTGATCGCCGGCGCGGAACCCTTGTACTGGACACCGACCATCGACACGCCGGCATTGATCTTGAACAGTTCCGCGGCGAAATGTGGCGCGGTGCCGTTGCCGGCTCCGGCGTAGGTGAACTTGTCCGGCTTGTCCTTGAGCTGCGCCACCAGGTCCTTCACGTCGCGCACCGCGACACCGGCCGTCGCGACCATCAGCGTCGGCGAATAGCCGACCAGGCCGATCGGCGCGAAGTCGGCGACCGGGTCGTAGCGCAGCTTCTGCAGCGCCGGATTCATCGCATGGGTCGCGATGTAGCCGAACAGGATCGTGTGTCCGTCGGGCGTCGCACGCGCCACCATCTCGGTGCCGATCGCGCCGTTGCCGCCGGCGCGATTGTCGATGATCATCGTCTGGCCGAGCAGTGGCCCCATCTTCTGGGCGATCGCACGTGCCATCGCATCGTTGCCCCCGCCCGCGGCGGTCGGCACGACCACGGTGACGGTCTTGGTCGGGTAGGCCTGGGCGTGGGCCATGCCGTTCGTGGCGATGACAATTGCCGACATGATCGTCGCAGCGAGTGCTCGGTTCATCGCGGGTCTCCCGGTTTGCGGTCGGTTTCGCGGCTCTGATGCCGTCATCGTCGACCGACACGGGTGGTTCGTGAAGTGCAACCTTCCGATGGATTCATGCACGCGACGGATCAATGAATCGTCGGCCGCCGGCCCGGAAAACGGGGAGTGGTGAGTGGTGAGCGGTGAGCGGGGAGCGGTGAGCGGGGAGCGGTGAGCGGTGAGCGGGGAGCGGGGAGCGGGTAACGCGGAACGGTGCATGGGGCGCAATGGCGCCTCGTCCGGGAGAAGACCGCTGATCCGGCCCAAGAAAAAGGCCAACCGGTCAGGTTGGCCTCGGATTCGGTGGTGGAGCGGAGGAGGATCGAACTCCCGACCTTCGCATTGCGAACGCGACGCTCTCCCAGCTGAGCTACCGCCCCGAAGCGCGTGATTATACGTCGGATCCGATCGTGCCGACCCCCGCTGCGGCCGTCGGTCGCAGCGAGCCCTACACCGGCCGGTCATCGCGCCGTGTGAACCGGTGGCTCCCGGTGATACGGGATCGGCCGTTTTCCCCGCCCTTTTCCCGATTCAAGTCCGGGATCGCGATGCCGATAATTCCCGGTGCAGCGGACCCGAACGGACGGTCGACGGCCGGCGACATCGAATCGCCGCCTTGCCACCGGAAGCGAAGGCGCTCAGGACATCGTCACAGGTAATCGCAGATGAATCATCCCAGCCAGACCGTCCGTGCCCGCCTGGCGATCGGCTTCGGCGCGCTTGCGGTGCTCGTCGCTCTCGTCTCCGGGCTGTCGCTCCGGTCGCTTGGCCAACTGCGGGACCAGTACGCCTCCTTCGTCGAGCAGACCGTCGCCCGGCAGACCCTCGCCACCGACATCCTGCGCGCGGCCAACCAGCGCGCGATCGGCGCCCGCAACCTGGTGCTGGTGGCGGATGCCGCCGACCGCCAGGCCGAACATGCGATCGTCAAGCGGGAACACGACAAGGTTCTGGCCGACGTGCGCGAACTGAAAGTGCTGCTCGACAAGACCGCGGACATCCCCGCGCAGGAGCGGCGGCTGTTCGAGGAGTTCGAGAAGATCGAGGCCCGATACGCGCCGGTCGCGCTCGGTATCGTCGAACTGGCGATGGCCGGCAAGACCGCCGACGCGATCACCCGCATGAACAGCGAATGCCGCCCGCTGCTGGCCGCGCTGATCGAGTCGGTCAACGCCTACGTGAACTTCCTGGAGCAGCGGGCGCAGGTCGACGTCCACGCGTCGGCGGCGTCGTATGCGTTCAGCCGCAACCTGCTGCTCGCCGTCTGTGTGATCGCGATCGGCATCGCGATCACCCTGGCGACCTGGATCACCCGCAGCCTGACGCGTGAGCTCGGCGCCGAGCCGGCGGAACTCGGGGCGATCGCGCGCCGGGTCGCCGACGGCGATCTGAGCGACATCCGCGGCGCCGACCGGGCCGTGCCCGGCAGCGTGCTCGCCTCGCTGGCCGCGATGCAGGCGAACCTGTCGCGGATCGTCGGCCGGGTGCGTGGCGCCTCCGATTCGATCGCGACCGGTTCGGCCGAGATCGCCTCCGGCAACGCCGACCTGTCGCACCGGACCGAGCAGCAATCGTCGAATCTGCAGCAGGCGGCATCGTCGATGGAGCAGCTGAACGCAACCGTCAAGAGCAATGCCGACACCGCGCGTCAGGCCGCGCAGCTCGCCGAGTCCGCGAGCGCGGTCGCCGAGCGCGGCGGCCAGGTGGTCGGCGACGTCGTCGCAACGATGGACGCGATCACCGAGAGCTCGCGCAGGATCGCCGACATCATCGGCGTCATCGACGGGATCGCGTTCCAGACCAACATCCTGGCCCTGAACGCCGCCGTCGAGGCGGCACGCGCCGGTGAACAGGGCCGCGGCTTCGCCGTCGTCGCCGGCGAGGTGCGCACCCTCGCGCAGCGCAGCGCCGACGCCGCCAAGGAGATCAAGTCGCTGATCAACACCAGCGTCGAGAAGGTCGAAGCCGGCTCGCGACTGGTCGGTGACGCCGGGTCGACAATGACCGACATCGTCGCCCAGGTCAAACGCGTCGCCGACATGATCGGCGAGATCAGCGCGGCGACGATCCAGCAGACCGCCGGCATCGGACAGGTCAGCGGCGCCGTCAACGAACTCGACCAGACCACGCAGCAGAATGCCGCTCTCGTCGAGCAGAGCGCAGCCGCGGCGGCGAACCTGAAGGAGCAGGCGAACCAGCTGATCGACATGGTCAGTGTGTTCAAGGTCGACCATGGGCTGGCTCCGGCGGTCGGCGCGGTCCCGATGCGCAGCGCTGCCGGCAAGTCCGGTGCCGTCCGTGCCGCCGTCGCTCCGGCGCCGACACCCGCCACGAGTGTCCGGCCCGCGACACCGCGCGCGACCCCGGCCCGCAAGACCGTGGCCCCCGCCCCGACGGCCCCGACGCCGGCGCGTCACACGACCGAAGCCGCGAAACCGCGCGCCGAGCCGGTCACCAGCGACAACAACTGGGAAACCTTCTGAGTCCCGCTTCGCGGGCAAGTCGGTCCGGGGTACAGTAGCGGCTTTCCGGCCGCCGACCCGCCATGCGCCTGACCGAGGCTTTCTGCAATCGCGAATACAACGCGCGGGCGATGATCCCCGATGCGGCCGACGTGTTCGCGCGCTGGACCGACGATGCGCAACGGGTGCGCGACCGGCTGCAAGGTGAACTCGACCTGCGCTTCGGCGACGGCGAGTGTGACGCGCTCGATCTGTTTTCGGCCGGCCCCGGTTCATCGTTGTTCGTCTTCATCCACGGGGGCTACTGGCGCGCGTTCCACAAGAGCGACTTCTCGTGGATCGCCCCGCCGTTCGTCGAACGCGGCGTGTCGGTTGCGGTGCTCGACTACGCACTCGCGCCGCAGGTGACGATCGAACATATCGTGCGCCAGAACCTGGCCGCGCTCGGCTGGTTGTGGCGGCATGGCGGTTCCCTCGGCTTCGACAGGAACCGCATCGTCGTCGGCGGGCATTCGGCCGGAGGGCACCTGACCGCGATGATGCTCGCCGCCCGCTTCCCCGACTGGTCCTCCGACCTGCCGCCCGACCTGGTCAAGGGCGGGGTCGCAATCAGCGGCCTGTTCGACCTCGAGCCGATCCGGCGCGCCTCGTTCCTGAACGTCGACCTGAAGCTGGACGTCACGAGTGCCCGGCGGCTGTCACCGGCGTCGATGACACCGGCGACCGACGCGCCGCTGGTGACCGCGGTCGGCGGCATCGAGAGCAGCGAGTTCAAGCGTCAGACCCGGCTCATCGCCGAGCGCTGGTCGCAGGCGTTCCGCGCCGACGTGCCGATGCCGGGACGCGATCATCTGCGCGTCTGCGAGGCACTCGCCGACCCGGCCAGTCCGTTGTTCGAGGCGACGATCGCGCTGCTCGAGGGCCGCTGAGGCGGCCCCGGATCAGAGTTTCAGCAGCTTCGGCAGCCAGACCGCGATCGCCGGGAACGCGATCAGCAGCCCCAGCCGGATGATGTCGGCGAGCAGGAACGGCATCACACCGCGCCAGATCGCGCCGGTCGGCACGTCCGGCAGCACGCTGCGCAACACGAACACGTTCATGCCGACCGGCGGGCTGATCATGCCGATCTCGACGACACAGACGATCAGGATGCCGAACCAGATCGGGTCCAGCCCCATGTGCTGGATCAGCGGGAAGAACACCGGCACCGTCAGCAGCATCATCGACAGTTCTTCCATCGCGGTGCCGAGGATCACGTAGATCACGCAGATCGCGATCACCACCGCCAGCGGCGACACGTCGAACTGGGTGACGAAATCGCGCAGGTCCGACGGCAGGCTGGTGAAGTTGACGAAGTTGGCGAAGATCGACGCGCCGATCAGGATCGCGAACAGCATCGCACTGGTCCGCGCCGACTCGACCAGGGTTTCGCGCAGCATCGTCGGCGTCATCCGGCCGCGCGCCAGCGCGAACAGGAAGCCGCCGAACGCGCCGACCCCCGCGGCCTCGGTCGGCGTGAACCAGCCGCCGTACATGCCGCCCATCACGATCGCGAACAGGACGAGCACTCCCCAGATCGCCTTCAGCGCGGCCACCCGTCCCGGCCAGTCGGTGCGTTCGCCCGGGGGCCCGAGCTCGGGACGGCGGGCGGTGACGATCGCGGCGGTCAGCACGTACAGCAGCGTGGCCAGGATCCCGGGCACGATGCCGGCGGCGAACAGCGCACCGATGCTCTGTTCGGTCATGATCCCGTAGATGACCATGATCACCGACGGCGGGATCAGGATGCCGAGTGTGCCGCCGGCGGCGATCGCGCCGGCCGCGAACGAATCCTTGTAGTGGAAGCGGCGCATCTCCGGCATCGCGACCCGCGCCATCGTCGCCGCGGTCGCGATCGACGAACCACAGATCGCACCGAATCCGGCGCAGGCGACGATCGTCGAGCTCGCCAGGCCGCCGCGGCGGTGGCCGAGGAACGCGTAGGCCGCCTGGTACAACTCGCGCGACAGTCCGGCGCGGGTCACGAAGTTGCCCATCAGGATGAACAGCGGCACCACCGACAGCGTGTACTTGGCGACGTCCAGGATCTCGGTGGCGGTCGACGAGAACGCGGCCGGCCAGGAACGGATCAGGCCGATGCCGACCAGGCCGACGGCGGCCATCGCGAAAGCGATCGGCACGCGCAGGGTCATCAGCGCGAACATCGCGACGAAGCCGAGCATCGACTCAAACACCGCTGATGCCTTCCACGCCGTCGTCGGCGACCTCGGCCGGCCTTCGCGTCGCGAGGATCAGGTGGATCAGCGCCGTGATCCCGAGCGCGATCGCCGCCATGTACTGGAACGACGCGAAGCCGATCTCGAGCTGCGCGGTCATGTCGCCCTGTTCGGCCGAACGCATCGCACGCTGCCACACCAGCACGCCGCCGCCGGCCACCAGCGCTGCGTTGATCAGGTGCGCGATCGCGTTCTGCATGCGCTTGAACGCGGCCGGAAGAAAGTGATCGAGGAGGTCGAACAGCACGTGTTCGCCGCGCAGCGACACCAGCGGCAGGCCGACGAAGATCAGCACGAACATCAGCAGTTCGGTCACCTCGACACTGCCGGTGATCGAGGCGTTCAGCAGCTTGCGGCTGACGACGTCGACGAACGTCAGGGCCATCATCGCGAACAGCGCGACGGCCGCGACCAGCCCCAGGCCCCCTTCGATCCGCTTCAACCGCAACTCCGGTCAGGCACCGCCGACAGCGCCGCTGCCGGCGCCCTGTGCACCGCGCGCGAACCCGGTCGCGCGCGATCCCGCTACTTGGATGCCTCGGCCCGGAACTCCTTGAGCACCTGATCGGCGTTGGTCAGGCCCTTGGCCTTCGCGTCGGCGATGAACTTGGCCTCCAGCGGCGTGGTCTTCGCCCGGACGTCGTCGACGAACTTCTTGTCGGCCATCGTGTTGACGACGCCGTTGGCCTGCATGAACGCCGACGACCGCCGGTCGACCGAATCCCAGCCGCGACCGAACATCCGTGCCGCGGTCTCGCCCGACAGTTTCATGATCGCCTCCTGGTCCGGCTTGCCGATCCGGTTCCAGGTGCCCTCGTTCATCACGAACGCGAAGCTGGTGTTGTACAGGCCGCCCGGAAACGTCGTCCGGTGCTTGATCAGCTTCTCGAGCTTGAACGACTCGATCGACTCGGCGGGAAACAGGACACCGTCCATCACGCCGGAGGACAGCAGCTCGTAGGCCTCGGTGGCCGGGCGCAGCGTCACGTTGGCGCCCAGGGCCTTGCCGACTTCGTTGACCATGCCACCGCCGACACGGAACTTGAGCCCTTCCATGTCCCCGATCGAGGTGATCGCCCGCTTGGTGTTGAAGATGATGCCGGGGCCGTGGGTGAACACGGTCAGCACCTTCAGTCCCTTGTGTTCGTTGAACTTCGCCAGGTGCTTCTCGAACATGCGCTGGTAGGCGACCGACAGCGACTCCGACGAATCACCCAGGAACGGCAGCTCGGCCATCGTGGTCATCACGTAGCGGCCGGCCGTGTAGCCGTGCACGCTGAACGACAGGTCGGCCAGGCCGTCCCGGACCGCGTCGAACGTACCGGGCGGCGCGACCACCGGCTTGGGCAGGATGTTGCACTTGACCCGGTTGGCGGTCGCCTTGGCGACGTCTTCGCACCACTTGGCCTGCGACACCGACAGCGTGTGCGTCGGCGGCAGCCAGCTCGAAGCGGTGAGGGTGACGTCGGCCAGCGCCGGCGTCGCACAGGTGGCCATCACGGCGGCCATCAGCATTTTCTTCATGAAGTCTCCACGACCCTCGGAAAAGCCAGATTCTAGACGCCCCGCCCGCGATTCCGGTCGTGCCTGCGGCCCGGGGGCCCTAGGGCAAGCCCTAGTCCGTCCGGATGAAACCCGCCGCCGGACCGCTCCCGCCCCGCCGCCGCCCAAACCCCCGTGGTCGGCGAGTGCTACGGATAGATGCCCAGTTGCCGCGCCCGCGCCTCGGCCAGCGTCGTCACCTGTCGAATCGTCGGCACCGGCACGCCGGCACGACCCGCGAGCTCGATCACCGCCAGCAGCAGCGCTTCCAGTTCCGGGCGCCGGCCGGCCTCGAAGTCCTGCAGCGTCGAGATCCGGGCCGCGCCCAGTTCACGCGCCATGTCGATCCGAGCCTCGTTGCCGATCCGGACCTCGACCCCGAACGCGGCGGCCACCCGCTTGCCTTCATCCATCATCGCGCGGATCACGTCGAGCACGTCCTCGTCGGCGCAGATCTGGTCCATCCGGTAGCCGGTGATCGCGGCGATCGGGTTGAACGACAGGTTGCCGACGAGCTTGGTCCAGATCTCGAAGCGGATGTCGTCGGTGACATCGGCCTGGAACCCGGCGTCGGCCAACGCGTGGGCGAGACGCTGCACCCGGTCGCTGCGCCCTCGCGCCGGCTCGCCCAGGATCAGCCGTCGCCCGGCGGTGTGATGGACGACCCCCGGCTCGCGGACCTCGCCGGCCAGATGCACGACACAACCGACGATCCGGTCGGGGTCGAGCGCGGCCAGCATCGCACCCTGCGGATCCAGGCAGCGGATCGGTTCGCCCTGGGCCGCCGAGCCCTCGCGGTGGAAGTACCACCAGGGGATCCCGTTGATCGCCGTCAGCACACAGGTGCCCTCGCCGAGCAGCGGGGCGAGCAGCGGCAACATGTCGGCGATCGCCGGTGTCTTCAGGGCAAGGACGATCACGTCCTGGGCGCCGAGTTCGGCCGCCGATGCCACCACGCGTACCGGCACCGACCAGCGCCGACCGCCGTCCGGCCCGTCGATCAGCCCCAGGCCGTCGCGGCCGATCGCCGCCAGCGTGGCCCCGCGCGCCAGCACCGACACCTCGTTGCCGGCACGCGCCAGCCGAGCCCCGATCGTGCCCCCGATGGCCCCGGCACCCACGATGCAGACTTTCATCCGGAATCTCCTCGTCGCGCGCCGAACAGCCGGTCGAGCGCCCGCCGGTCGACGTCGGGCGCGAACAGTTCGATGAACGCCAGTGCGAATCCGCGCAGGAACGCGTCGCGTCGCACCGCCAGCCGGGTCTGGTTCATGCCGAACAGGCTGCCTGCCGGAATCGCCTCCAGCCCCTTGTCCCGGGTCGCATCGTAGGCCATGCCGGCCATGATGCCGACGCCCAGGCCGACGTCGACGTAGGTCTTGATCACATCCGAATCGATCGCGGCCAGCACCACGTCCGGACGCAGCCCGGCGCGCTCGAACGCGGCGTCGATCCGGCGCCGACCGGTGAACTCCGGCACGTAGGTGACCAGCGGGTGGCGTGCCAGCGCGGCCAGCGTCGGCGTCTGGCCGACCAGAGGATGGCGCTTGGGCACGAGGATCACGTGTTCCCATTCGAACGCGTGCAGGATCGCGATCTCGTCCAGGTCCTCGGGCACCTCGGTGGCGATCGCGAAGTCGACCTCGCGGTTGAGCAGCTGCTGGGTGATCTGCTTCGGGCTGCCCTGCAGGAGCGTCAGCCGCACCGCCGGATAACGGCGCCGGAACTCGCGCACCACCGGGGGCAGCGCGTAGCGCGCCTGTGTGTGGGTCGTTCCGATCCTCAGCTCGCCGGCGTCGCGGGCGCGGAAATCCGCGGTCACCTTCTCGATGCCGTCGATCTCGGCGAGCACCCGCTCGGCCTTGCCCAGGATCGACTTGCCCGGGTCGGTCAGTCCCAGGATGCGTTTGCCGTGCCGCACGAAGATGTCGACCCCGAGTTCGGCCTCGAGCTCGAGGATGCCGCGCGACAGCGCCGGCTGCGACGTGCCCAGCACACCGGCCGCGCGGGTCAGGCTGAAGTGCTGGCGCGCGGTCTCCCGCACGAAGCGCAACTGTTGCAGGTTCATCGATCCGGCCGGCTCGGCGTTGGTGATCTCAACGGTGGCACGACCGTTCGGGGAAGTACCGATCACAAAAGTAACACGGACCCGCCGGCAGCCACGCCGGCAGCGCGTACCAGCGCCGCCGGACCTCGTCGAGGACGCGGTCGCGATAGATCTCGTAGCGGAAGCCCTGACCTTCGATCAGGTGCATCGTCGCGCCGCGAACCGGCAGCTGGCGATAGGTGACCCGTTCGAAGTACGGCTCGTAGTCCGCAGCCGAGTAGTCGGCGTCCTTGCGCACGATCAGAATGTCGCGGCCGGCGAGCGCGCGGAAGTCGGTCAGGATGTCGTCGTGGCGCGCGTGACTCGATCCCGGACCGAAGACGAACACGTAGCGATGCAGGTTGAAGCCGAGGGTCACCGCCGGCGAATAACCGCTGGAGGCGACCGCACGATCGCCGATCGACGGCTCGATCGCCCGCGCGACGTCGCCGCCGGCCAGCGTCCAGACCAGGCTCGGATACGACTTCCACGCGTGCCACCGCTCGAGCGGCACCAGCGCCAGCCCGATGATCAGCAGGTAGTGCACGAGCGCGAATGCGGCCGCGAAACGCAACGCCGCGGTCAGTTGCGCGCCGCGCCTGTGTCGCATCAGCGCGTACAGGATCACCGCGGGGGCCGCGAAACCGGCCAGCCAGTGCAACCCGATCGTCTTGACCGCCGACAGCAGCGCGAACAGGCCGAACGGCACGCCGACGATCCAGCGCAGCGCGCCGATCGCCTCGCGCGAGCCGTCGACGCCGAATCCATGCGACGGCGCGGCCGGACGCACGAGTGCGATCGCCACCGCCGGGCCGAGCACGTACACCAGCGACGCCAGGTAGACCAGCGGCGTGGTCAGCGACCAGCCCGCGTTGTCGTGACGATTGACCAGGTTGAACATCACGTTCGGCCAGCAGTTGGCCGAGTTCCATCCGATCTGCACCAGCGCCGCCGGCAGCGAACCGGCGATCAGCAGCAGCAGGCCGACCAGGCGTTCGCGCGACGGGCGCACGATCAGCGCGGCGGCCATGCCGAGTGCGAGCATGCCGGCGAAGTACTTCGACAGCAGCGCGCCGCCGAGCAACACGCCGGCGGCCAGGTAGCGGGCACGGCTGCCGGTCTCGATCGCGGTCAGCAGGACGACCACCGCCGCGCAGGCGAAGATCATCAGCGGCACGTCGGTCGTGATCGCGACGTTCCACGCATTGAGCGGGATCAGCAGCGTCAGCGCACCGGCGGCCAGCGCCAGCCCGCGATCGAATCGCGCGAGCCATGTGCTGACCATGATCGCGATCAGGGGCGGCGCGAGCAACGCCGGCAGGCGCAGGATCAGCGTCGATTCGCCGAGAGCCGAGGCCAGCGGCGCGAGGGCGGCCAGCCACCAGCCGACCATCGGCGGATGGTCGTAGAACCCCCAGTCGGGATTCAGCCCCCAGGCGTGGAAATACGCCTCGTCACCGGTGAACGGCAGCCAGGCCGCGAGCGGGACACGCACCGCGAGATTGACCCCGAGTGCGATCAGGAACCAGCGCAACCAGCGATCGGAAGAGGCAACCAGCGTCGTGTCCTGCAAAAGAAAAGGCGCACATCGCTGTGCGCCCTAAAAGCGGCAGCATCGCTGCCTCTCCTCCTCCTCGATCTCCTGCGTCCGGCAGCGGGTGCCGAGCGACAAGATGGGCGCATCGTATCCAACTTCGCGAGGCCCGTCTAGGCGGGATCGGCGCCCGGCGCGCACTAATGCCCATGACGTTTCATAGTGCACTGCAACATCCACGGTGCGGTCCCGCATCGGGGCGGCGCGTCGTTGTACTGAAGCCGGCTGCCCGGGTCCGCGCTTCCGCTGCGGCTCAGAGGTCGGCCACACAACTGCCCGCGATCGCGGCGATCACGTCGGGCCGTTCGCCCACCGGTGCCCTGACCTCGACCGTCACCGCCGGCAGTTCACCGGTGACCTGTGCGACCAGGCCCGGCAGGTCGCGCAGCACGTGTCCGCCGCCGCTCAGGAACACCGGCACGATCACGATCCGGCGTGCGCCGCGAGCCGCGAGGCCACGACAGGCCGTCGGCAGGTCCGGCTCCAGGAATTCGAGGCATGCGATCTCACACAACGCGGCGGGTCGGTCGGCGAGCACCCGTGCGGCGATCGCCCGCAGCGGGTCGGCCCAGCGCGGATCGCGCCCGCCGTGGCCGAAGAGCACGATCGCCTGGACCGGCGCCGGGTTCGGTGCGTTCATCGCGCCCGGTCCACCCAGGCCAGCATCGCCAGCGCGATCAGGAACGCGCCGATGCTCGGGATGCTCGCCGCCAGCCACGGCGACCACATGTTGAGCAAGCCCAGGTGCGAGAACAGTCCGTTCAGGAAGTGGAACGCGACACCGAGCATGATGCCGGCGAACACCTTGTAGCCGATGCCGCCGGCGCGCACCTGCAGGTAACCGAACGGCAGGGCAAGTGCCATCATCACCAGCACCGCGACCGGGTAGACCACCTTGCGCCAGAGCGCGATCTCGTACCGCTCGGCGCTTTGCTGGTTGTCGCGCAGGTGGCTCACGTACTGGGCCAGCGACCACGCCGACATCCGCTCCGGATCGATCATCAGCACGCCGACGATGTCCGGGGTCAGCTCGGACGTCCAGCTGATCGACGGATACCGGCGCCGGTCGACCGCCACCGTCAGCAGTTCGCGCGCACGCGCGTCGTTGCGGAACTCGAGCGCCTCGACACCCTCGAGTGTCCAGGCCTGCGGCGGCGTGAAGCGGCCGCCCTCGGCAAGCAGGATCTGGCGCAGCCGGAACTCGCGGTCGAATTCGAAGACGCGGACCTTGGCCAGCCGGGTGTCCGGCAGCAGCTCGCCGACGTTGACGAAACGCTGCCGTTCGACCGCACCCTGCCCATCCCTGACCGCGTCCTTGATCCACAGCCCCGAACGGAACGATCCCGAGACCGTGGTGCCGAGCGCCGACAGCCGCAGGCTCTGCGCCAGCCGCTCGGCCGGCGGGGCCAGCACCTCGCCGACGAGCGCGGTCGCCAGCGCGAGCACGACACCGACCTTGGCCAGCTCACCGAGTGCATGTGCACGCCCGAGCCCGGCCGCCCGCATCGCGGTGAACTCGTAGTTCGACGCGAACTGGGCGAGTGCATAGATGGTGCCGATCAGTGCCGCGATCGGCATCAGTTCGTACACGTGGCTCGGCAGCCCGAGCACGATGAACGCCAGCGCGTGCTGCAGCCGGTAGCCGCCGCGACCGACCTCCTCGAGCTCGTCGATGAAGTCGAAGAACGCGAACAGGGCCAGGAAACCAATCAGCACGAACAGCACCGCGCCGGCGATCTCGCGCCCGAGGTAACGGCCGAGGGTGCTCATGTGATCCGCATCGGCGCGGCGGGCGACGCGCCGGGCCTCATGCCGGCGCCCGCCCGATGAGACGGCGCAGCACCGGCCGCGCCAGCCGCATCCGACGCCAGAACAGCACGGCGACCATCACCGCGAGGACCGCGTGCACGACCCAGACCCCGACCTCGAAGCGCAGCTTGCCCTGGGCGACCCAGCCCTGCATCAGCGACAGCAGGTTGCTGTAGGTGACGTAGACCAGCAGGGCGACCAGCAGGTTGATCGAGCGGCCGACGCGCGGATTGGACGCGGCCAGCGGAATCGCCAGCAGCGCGAGCAGGACCGCCGAGATCGGCAGGCTGATCCGCCACAGCAGCTCGCCCAGGTTGCGCGGCGACGGATCGACCAGCAGCTCGAACGTGCTCTTGAGCTTCGTCGAGTCGTCGGCCAGGTCCGAGACCTTGGGTTCGATGCGCACGCCATAACGCTCGAACTCGGTCAGACGGAACTCGGCGCTGCCGCGTTCACCGTCGTAGCGCCGGCCCTTGTCGAGCACCAGGAAGCGATCCCCGTTGGGCCGATTGTCGATGTAGCCGCCGGCCGAGACGACGATGATCAGCCGCTCGCCGTCGGTCTGGCTCACGAACACGTTGCGCACCTGCGCCTGGTCCTCGGACAACGACTCGACGAAGAACACCCGGTTGGCGCCGCCCGACTCGCGGAACTGGCCGGGCGCCACCCGCGACACATCCTCGCGCTGCGCGAAGCGTTTGCTGTACTCGGCCGACTCGCGGTTGGCCCAGGGCGCGCCCAGGAACGCGATCGCCGACACCGCGATCACGAACGGCACGGCGAACGACAGCACCGGCCGGACCCAGGCCAGCGTGCTCTGCCCGCTGGCGAACCAGATCACCATCTCGGAATCGCGGTAGGCGCGCGTGAGCACCATCAGCACCGCCACGTACAGCGTCAGCACCAGCAGCACCGGCATCACGTTCAGCGACTGGAACGCGATCAGCGGCAGCACACTCGCGGTGTCGACCTTGCCGCCGGCGGCACGGCCGAGCAGCCGGATCAGGGTGGTGGTCACCATGATCGTGAACAGGGTCGCGAAGACGATGCCCGCGGAACTCGACAGGTCGCGCCGGAGCGACTTCCGGAAGATCATGCGCTTATATAATCCGCCGATGGATGCCGGCAGCGCGGGACTGCCGGGACATACGGACCGTGAGCGGCCCGCTTCCGGATCAACCATCAACCCGCTGTTCGGCCCGACCGCGGCCAGCCAGGGGCACTCGAGGAATCGCGATGCAATTTAGCACGAAGGTTGCCGCAGGCGACAGGATCCGGACCGCCTGCCTGGTGGTCCCGGTCCGGGGCGGCCAGGCCGACGCGGCGACGCGACTGCTCGACGCCGCGGCAAGGCGGCGCGTGGAGGCGGCGATCGCCAGCGGCGACCTCGCCGACAAGGCCGGGGCGACGCTGCTGGTCGCGCTCGACGACGAACGCCTGCCGCGTGTGCTGCTGGTGTCGTTCGGCGACGGCAAGCCGGTGGCCGCACGCACGTTCCTCGAAGCCACCCGCGCCGCGATCCGGCATGTCGCCGGCACCGGCGCCGACGACGCCGCCTCGCTGCTGCACGAGGTCGAGGTCACCGGCCGCGCGCTGGGCTGGAAGATCCGCAGCCAGGTGCTGATCGGCGCGGAGAGTGCGTACCGCTTCGACAGTCTCAAGAGTCGCAAGGACGAGGGCAAGGACAAGGGTCCGCGGCCGTCGCGCTGGACGATGCTGGTCGGCCGCGACGAGGATCGCGAGGCCGGCCTGGAGGCCGAACGCGCCGCGGCGATCGCCGACGGCATGGCGTTGGCCAAGGACCTCGGCAACCTGCCCGGCAACATCTGCACGCCGACCTACCTGGCCGACACCGCGCGCCGGATCGCCCGCGAACACAAGCTCAAGTGTGATGTGCTCGACGAGAAGCAGATGCGTGCGCTGAAGATGGGCTCGCTGCTGGCGGTGGCGCGCGGATCCGAGCAGCCGCCCAAGCTGATCGTGCTGCACTACAAGGGCGCCGGGGCCAGGCAGGCGCCGGTGGTGCTGGTCGGCAAGGGCATCACCTTCGACACCGGCGGCATCTCGCTCAAGCCGGGCGCCGAGATGGACGAGATGAAATACGACATGTGCGGCGCGGCTTCGGTTCTCGGCACCGTGCAGGCGGTCGCCGCGCTCGGTCTGCGCGTCAACCTGATCGGTGTCGTGCCCACCTGCGAGAACATGCCCAGCGGCCGGGCGACCCGGCCCGGCGACATCGTCACCAGCATGTCGGGCCAGACGATCGAGATCCTGAACACCGATGCGGAAGGCCGCCTGATCCTGTGCGACGCGTTGACCTATGTCGAGCGCTTCAAGCCGGCGGCCGTCGTCGACATCGCGACCCTGACCGGCGCCTGCGTGATCGCGCTCGGCCACCACAACAGCGGGCTGTTCAGCGGCGACGACGACCTGGCCGCCGAACTGCTCGCGGCCGGGCGCGAGATGAACGACCCGTGCTGGCGCATGCCGCTGGACGACGAGTACCAGGATCTGATCAAGTCGCCGTTCGCCGACATGGCCAACATCGGCGGCCGGGCGGCCGGTTCGGTGACCGCCGCGTGTTTCCTGGCGCGCTACACGAAGGCGTATCGATGGGCTCACCTGGACATCGCGGGCACCGCGTGGAAGTCGGGTGCCAACAAGGGCGCGACCGGCCGGCCGGTGCCGCTGCTGACCCGCTTCGTCGCCGGCCACGCGAAGTGACCTGCAGCCGATGACCCGCGTCGATTTCCACCTGAACGCGCCGGACAAGATCACTTATGCCTGCCGGCTGGTGCGCAAGATCTATCGCGCCGGCCAGAAGGTCGTGGTCGTCGACGCCGATGCCGGATCCCGGGCGCGCTTCGATCAGG
This sequence comes from uncultured Burkholderiales bacterium, assembly GCA_902826305.1. GTDB lineage: Bacteria > Pseudomonadota > Gammaproteobacteria > Burkholderiales > Burkholderiaceae_E > CADEEH01. The sequence continues at coordinate 2,136 of CADEEH010000052.1, read as the reverse complement.
CGCTGTGGACATTCTCGCCGCTGGACTTCATCCCGCACGTCGACGCCGCCGATCCGCTGGCCGCGGCCACGCCGGTGCTGCTGGCCGGCGACGGTGCGGAGACCGCGCATCACGACGTGATGGTCAATCTCGGCAGCGCACCGCCGACACACTTCAGCCGGTTCGAACGGCTGATCGAGATCGTGACAACCGACGACGAGGACCGACACGCGGCGCGCGAGCGCTGGCGTTTCTATCGCGACCGGGGCTATCCGATCGAATCGTTCGATCTGGGCCCGGCCGCCGCGGGGAGAGGCCGATGAGCCAAGGTGAACACGACGACCTGTCACCGCACACCGAGTTCGATGTGCCCACCGAGTTCCTCGAGTCGCACCGCGCCGGCAAGCCGGCCGAACCGCCGGCGCAGGCGGCACCCCGCCCGACGCAGAGGGACCGGCTGACCGAGTGGATGCCCGAGGAGTTCGACGGCCCCATCTCCGAGCCGCTGGTGCGCACCGGCGATGCCGACCCGTCGATCTCGTTCGACCAGCTCGGCGCGGCCAACGAGGCCGACGCGATCCCGATGCTGACCGAGGTGGTGCAGCTGCCGCGCTACAGCGGCAAGGAGCTGCCGCAGTCGATCGGCGAGATCGACTGGCCGGAACTGACGCTACGTGTGCGCGAGAACGTGCTCGAACGGCTGCTGCGCCGTTCCGAGGTGCTGCTCGACGGCCAGCTGCATCGCAGCCTGGACGTGATCCTCGAGCGCGCGAGCCGCTCGATCGCCAGCGAGCTGCAGGATCAGCTCGCGCTGCTGATCCGCGAGGTGGTCGCACGCGCGGTCACCGAGGAGCTGACCCGGGTCCAGGCGGAGATCATGCATCAGCGTGGAGGACCGCGGGAAGGATCATGACCCTGGACAAGAGCTTCGAACCGGCCGCCGTCGAGGCGCGCTGGTACCCGCTGTGGGAAAGCCGCGGCCACTTCGCCGCCGGCCGTCGCCCCGGCGCCCCTTCCTTCTCGATCCAGCTGCCCCCGCCCAACGTGACCGGCACGTTGCACATGGGCCACGCGTTCAACCAGACCGTGATGGACGCGCTGACCCGGCGGCACCGGATGGCCGGGGACAACACGTTGTGGCTGCCCGGCACCGATCACGCCGGCATCGCGACCCAGATCGTCGTCGAGCGCCAGCTCGAGGCCCAGGGCGTGTCCCGACACGACCTCGGCCGCGAGGCATTCGTCGATCGGGTCTGGCAATGGAAGCAGCAGTCCGGCTCGACGATCACCGGCCAGATGCGGCGCCTGGGCGCGTCCACCGATTGGGGGCTCGAGTATTTCACGATGAACGAAACCCTGTCGGCGGTGGTGCGCGAGGTGTTCGTGCGCCTGTTCCGGCAGGGCCTGATCTACCGCGGCAAGCGGCTCGTGAACTGGGATCCGAAGCTGATGACCGCGGTCTCGGACCTCGAGGTGGTCAGCGAGGAGGAGGACGGCCACCTCTGGCACATCCGGTATCCGATGGCCGATGGCGACGGTTCGCTGGTGGTCGCGACCACGCGGCCGGAGACGATGCTGGGCGACACCGCCGTGATGGTGCATCCGGAGGACGAGCGTCATGCCCGCTTCGTCGGCCGCTCGGTGCGGCTGCCGCTGGCCGACCGACTGATCCCGGTGATCGCCGACGAGGCGGTCGACCGCGAGTTCGGCACCGGCGCGGTCAAGGTGACACCGGCCCACGACTTCAACGACTACGCGGTCGGCCAGCGCCACGGCCTGCCGATGATCGACGTGCTGACGCTGGACGCGAAGATCAACGAGCACGCACCGGCGGCGTACCGTGGCCTGGATCGGTTCGATGCGCGCCGTCGGGTCGTCGACGACCTGCAGGCACTCGGCCTGCTCGACTCGGTCAAGCCGCACCGGCTGGTGATCCCGCGCGGCGACCGCACCGGCGCGGTGATCGAGCCGATGCTCACCGACCAGTGGTTCGTCGCGATGAGCCGGGCCTCGCCGCCCGACTCGATCCTGGGCGGCGCGTCGATCACCGAGCGCGCGCTGGCGGTGGTCGCCGACGGATCGATCCGCTTCGTCCCGGAGAACTGGACCACCACCTACAACCACTGGCTGCAGAACATCCAGGACTGGTGCATCTCG
>CADEEH010000051.1:2852-28166 GCA_902826305.1 uncultured Burkholderiales bacterium | reverse complement strand
GTTTCGCTCGGCTGACCCGCGACGAGGTCGACGAGGCGGTCGAGGCGCTGATCGAACGCCAGCTCGAACGTGCCGACAAGGCGCTGGGCAACCGCGACAGCGGCACCGAGTTCCGCACGCTGGTCACGCACTACGACCTGAGCCTGCTCAACGTCGAGAGCCGCCATCCGGTCGAGCGCATCATCGACGCGTTGTCGAACCGGCCGCAGGCGACGTTGTGTTTCTACGGCCTGCCGGGGACCGGCAAGACCGCACTGGCCGAGCACATCGCCAAGACGCTGGAAAAGCCGCTGATGATCAAGCGCGCCTCGGACCTGATGAGCAAATACGTCGGCGAGACCGAGCAGCAGATGGCGCGGATGTTCGCCGAGGCGAAGGCCGAAGGTGCGGTGCTGCTGCTGGACGAGGCCGACAGCTTCCTGCAGAACCGGCAGGCCGCGGTGCGCAACTACGAGGTCAGCGAAGTCAACGAGATGCTCCAGGGCATGGAACGTTTCGAGGGCATCTTCATCTGCACGACGAACCTGTTCGACCGCCTGGACGAGGCGGCGCTGCGCCGCTTCGCGTTCAAGATCCGCTTCATGCCGCTCACCCGCGAGCAGCGCGAGCGGATGTTCGTCGCCGAGGCACTCGGCGGCGATGCGAGCCGGATGACACGGGAGCTGGGTGATCGCCTGGCCCGCCTCGGCCTGGTGACCCCGGGCGACTTCGCGGCGGTCAAACGCCAGTACGTGCTGTTCGGCGAGGAGCCGGATCCGTCGACCTTCATCGACCAGCTCGAACGCGAACACGGCGTCAAGCCCGAAGTCCGCTACGCGCGACCGCTGGGTTTCACGCGCTGAACCGCGCCTGCGGGCCCCGCGGCGCGGGTCGCGACGACCACACGTGCCCGGGGCCTGACCGCCGGTCGGCGGGGCGGGCCGAAAGCGCGCCGAACCTCGAATAATCCCTCCCATATCGCTCGATCGGGTGGCCATGACCACCCGCGCGGTTCCGCCAACCAGGGGCGGCTGAACATCGCGAGGTGGCATGTTTCGTAGCCCTGGACAGCGGGTCGCGCGGATCGCGGGCGTGCTGGTGAGCACCGTCTGGCTGGCGGCCGGATGCGGCGGCGGTGGTGGTTCCTCGTCATCCGGCGGCTCCGCCTCGCAGCAGGCCGCCGCGCAGGTCGACACCGCCGGCAATCCGTATCCGACCACGATCGACGTCGGCCAGCCGGACCGGCCGACCAGCGAGAAGGACGCCACGCGTCTGCTGCAGCAGGCGACGTTCGGCCCGAACGCTGCGCTGGTCGACGCGGTGAAGGCCAAGGGCGCGCGCAAGTACCTGCTCGAACAGTTCGCCGAGCCGGCGTCGCGTTACGTCTACACGCTGCCCGCCAACGCCTGGCGTGATCAGGTCCACACCAGCGGCCAGCAGGATTTCTGCGCGGCGCAAGGCGGCAACGTCGACGCGTGCTGGCGCGACTGGTACACGAGTGTGCCGCTCGAGTGGGACTTCTTCCGCCAGGCCGTCGCCAACCGTGACCAGTTGCGCCAGCGCATCGCGTTCTCGCTCGGTCAGATCTTCGTCACGTCGGGCAAGGACCTGGGTGGTGCCTACGGCTTCGCCGAATACCACCAGATGCTGCGCGACGGCGCGTTCGACAACTTCCGCACGATCCTGCAGAACGTCACGTTGTCGCCGTTCATGGGCCAGTACCTGAACATGGTCAACAACGATGCCGACGATCCGAACGAGAACTACGCCCGTGAGCTGCTGCAGCTGTTCTCGATCGGCACCTGCCGGCTCAACATCGACGGCACCGTCGCCGGGGGCAAGTGCCTGGCGACCTACGACAACGCGACCGTGCGCGAATACGCGTTCGCGCTGACCGGCTGGACCTATCCGCGCGGCGGGGTCGATCCCTGGTGCAGCGGCTGCAACACCTGGACCAACCCGGAGTATTTCCGCGGTCCGATGGTTCCGGTCGCCAGTCGCCACGACACGCAGGAACGCACGCTGCTGTCGGGCGTGAAGGCGCCGGCGAACCGCACGCCGCAGCAGGGCCTGCAGTCGGTGCTCGACTCGATCATCGCCCATCCGAACGTCGGTCCCTTCATCGGCCGCCAGCTGATCCAGTTCCTGGTGACCAGCAATCCGTCGCCGGCCTACGTCGGCCGCGTCGCCGCGGCGTTCAACGCGGGGCGTTTCAACGACGCGTACGGCGGCATCGGCACCGGCGTCAAGGGCGACATGAAGGCGACCATCGCGGCGATCCTGCTCGACGAGGAGGCCCGCGACGTGTCGTACGCGGCCGGCGCCACCTACGGCAAGCTGCGCGAACCGGTGGTGATGATGGTCGGCGCGATCCGCGCCTTCGACGGCGTCAGCGACGGCGAGCGGCTCGGCCTGTGGGGCCAGGCGCGCGACCTGGGCCAGCCGCTGTTCAACGCCGATTCGGTCTTCAACTTCTATCCGCCCGACTACCCGGTCAGCGGCACCGCGCTGGTCGCGCCGCAGTTCGGCATCGAGAACGCGAACACGACGCTGGCCCGTTTCAACTTCGCCAACTCGCTGGTGTACTGGTGGTACAACCGGGGCGAGGGGCTGCCGCCGAACCCGGTGGTCACCGCCGCCACCGGCACGCGACTGGACTACGCACGGCTCGAGGCGCTGATCAACGATCCCGCCGCCGATTCGATCAAGGTCGTCGACCGTCTCGACACGCTGCTGGTCGATGGACGCCTGGGCGCCGCCGACAAGCAGGCGATCGTCGCCGCGATGAACGAATGGAAATCGACCGACACCTGGCTCGGCCAGGACAACATCCGCTCGAATTGGAAACGCGAGCGGGTGAAGACGGCGGCCTACCTGATCCTGTCGTCACCCCACTACCAGGTGCAGCGATGAGGCTACACGACCTCCTGGGATACCTCGGATGAAACGACGCGAATTCCTCCGTGCCGGCGGCTCGCTGCTGGCGCTCGGCCCCGGCGCCGCACTAGTCGCGGCCGGGCCCGCCCAGGCCCAGTCGGGTGGATTCAAGGCGCTGGTGTGTGTCTTCCTGTACGGCGGCAACGACGGGCTGAACACGATCCCGCCGGTGGCGAGCGCGGCCCACGCGCAGTACGCGGCGACCCGGCGCAATCTCGCGCTCGCCCGCGGCGACATCGTCGCACTCGACGCCGACCACGGCCTGCATCCCGGCCTCGCGCCGCTGGCCCCGGCGTGGGCGGAAGGTGCGCTGGCGCCGGTGTTCAACGTCGGCCCGCTCGCACGGCCGATGACACAGGCGCAGTACTTCGACTGGCGCGATTCGTCGGACAACAGCAAGGTGCCGGACAAGCTGTTCTCACATTCCGACCAGCAGATGCTGTGGGAGAACGCGACCACCGACACGATGGTGCGCACCGGCTGGGGCGGTCGGCTGATGGAGGCACTCGGTGCCGGGCCGGTGATGTCGTTCGCCGGCAATTCCCGCTTCGGCGCCGCGAACCTCGCGCAGGAACTCGTGCTGCCGGGCCCGGGCGCGGAACTCGGGCTCTACGGCTTTGACTGGTCCGGACCGCAGCAGACCGCACGGCGCGCGGCGATCGACACACTCGCCCGTTCCGCGAGCCAGCAGTGGCTGCACGGTCGCTTCGGCGAGATCCAGCAGAAGGGGTTCGAGACCTCGTCGCGGCTCGGTACGATCCTGCGCCAGTCGCCGGCCGGCGGCAGCGCCGATCCCGCCAACGGCGAGATCTCGGCGGCCTTCAACCACCTGGCCGGCAACAACAACACGCCGTTGTCGCGCCAGCTCTACCAGGTGGCCAAGATGCTGAAGAACCGGTCGACGGTCGGCGGTTCGAGGCACCTGTACTTCGTGTCGCTGAGCGGCTTCGACACCCATGCGAACCAGCTCGCCGTGCACGGCAAGCTGATGACGCAGACCGGCGCGGCGCTCGGCTCGTTCTGGCAGGCGCTCAAGGCGCTCGGCCTGGAATCGCAGGTGACCACCTTCACCGAATCCGATTTCGGCCGCACGTTCAAGCCGAACTCCAGCGGCGGCACCGATCACGCGTGGGGCAACGAACACCTGGTCCTCGGCGGCGCGGTGCGGGGCGGGCAGAAATACGGCACCTATCCCAGCCTGCAGCTCGGCGGCCCGGACGACGCGGGCCGCCAGTCGTGGGAGCACCAGGGGCGCTGGATTCCGTCGCTGTCGGTCGACCAGTACGCGGCGACGCTCGCAAAGTGGTTCGCCCCGGACTTGTCGCTGGCGACGTTGCGCACCGTGCTGCCGAACCTGGTCAACTTCGAGGCCGGACCGGGCATCGACATCGGATTCATGCAGGCGGGTTGAACGACCACTCATGACACAGCGACGACGACCGGCGCGACGCGATTTGCGCTACCCTCGGGGCGACTCAGCAACCGATCGCTTTCGCCGATGGCCGAATTCACCGACGCCCGCTCGATCTGGGACCGCCGCTTCGCGCAGGCCGACGGGTGGCTGTTCGGACTCGAGCCGAACCGATGGCTCGCCGAACACGCCGGGCGAATCGCCGCTGGCTCACGCGCACTGTGCATCGCGGATGGCGAGGGCCGCAACGCGGTTCACCTGGCGCGCGCCGGTGTCGACGTCACCGCCTTCGACCTCTCCGGCGTGGCCGTCGACAAGGCGGTCGCGATGGCGGCCGCGGCGGGTGTCCGGATCGACACCCGTCGTGCGGACATCGCCGAGTGGACGTGGGAGCCCGACGCCTACGACGCCGTCGTCGCCATCTTCTTCCAGTTCGCCGGTCCCGACCTGCGGCGTCGGATCTTCGAAGGCATCGCGACCACGCTGCGGCCCGGCGGACTGCTGATCATCGAGGGATACGGCCTGCAGCAGCTCGAGTTCAAGACCGGCGGCCCGGGTGTGGCCGACAACCTCTACACGCCGCAGACACTGGTCGATGCCTTCCAGGACTGGCTGGTGCTGGCGTCGCGCAACGGCGTGCTGATGCTCGAGGAGGGCACCGCGCACCGCGGGCGCTCACACGTGATCTCCGCGGTGCTGCGCAAGCCTGCGGCCTGATCCTCCGGCGCGCGGCGAGACGGGCGCCCGCGCCCGCGCGCGGCTTCACTCCAGTTCGCTTTTTGCCATCTCGACGTCGAGCCGCTCCATCGCATCGACCGGCTCACATTCGGCCGCCTCGGCGTACAGCTGCTCGGCCTGTTTCAGCGATTTCTTCCCGTCGAGCATCACCAGCCCGTTTGCGTATTCGACGCGGGCGATCGCCGAGTCCGGGTTCAACTCGAGCGCGGTCTTGAAGTGCCTGATCCCTTCGTCGCGCTTGGCGCCGTAGGTGACCCCGCCGATCATCGCACCGACCTTGTCGATCACCTCGGCGTGGAAGGTCCCCAGCGCGATGTGTGCGTCGGCGTGTTTGGGCTGCAGCTTCAACGTGGCCTGCAACGCGTCCTTGATCTTGCCGCCCAGGCCCTGGGCCAGTGCCTTGGTCACCGAGATCCCCTGGCTGTAGCGGCCGAGCGCATAGGCGTGCAGGTAGAACGCATTGGCGTTCTTCTTGTCCTTGGCCTGCAGCTCCTCGCAGCGGGCACTGACCTGCTGGTAGATCTCGAGTTTCTTCTTGTCCGATTTCTCGAGGTAGTTGGCGTAGATGTTGGCCGCCTTGTTGGCGACGTTGTAGCCGGCGAGCCCCGCGGCCAGCCCACCCTCGCACGCCGCCTGGAAATCACCCGCGTGGTAGGCGATCCAGGCCTCGATCACCTGCTTGTCCTTCGGAAACGGCTCGGCGTCGCCGCGGTGCAGGCGCGCCCAGTGTTTCTTCAGCGTCGCTTCGGTGTAGTCGTACGCCTTGTCGGCATGGGGGAATGCGGTCCACTTGGCCATCGTCGTCTCCTCGTCTCTCGTCGCCTCGTCGTTGCACGCCGCCTGGCCGGACCTCACCGGTTCGACGGCTCCTCCAGGTACTCGCGGGCGAGCCGCTCGAACAGCGTCCGACCGGCCTCGCTCAGGTAGGGCGCCACCATCGCCATCACATGGTACGCGCCGCGGGCCATCGCGTCCGCCTGGTAGCGCGGATCGTTGAACCGGCGCGCATGGCGGATGTACTCGAACGACAGCCAGTAGGTGGCCACCAGCGCCATGTTGTGTGCGAGTGCGTCGATCTCGCCGGGCCCGGCGCGCATCTCGCCGCTGGCGACCAGGCCGCGGCACAGCCGCTGGGCGGTGACCGTCTTGCGGTCGATGATCGCCTTGAAGTGGATCTCCACCCGCCGGTTGCGCGACAGCAGGTCGTTCAGGTCGCGATACAGGAACCGGAAGCGCCAGATCGATTCGAACAGCAGGTGCAGGAACAGCCACGCGTCCTCGAAGGTCACCGGGCGGTCGCGCGGGGCCTCCAGCAGTCCGTCGACCTCGGCCTCGAAGCGATCGAACAGCGCGTTGACGATGTCGTCCTTGTTCCGGAAGTGGTAGTACAGGTTGCCCGGGCTGATGTTCATCTCGTCGGCGATGGCGCTGGTCGTCACGTTCGGCTCGCCCAGATCGTTGAACAGCCTGAGCGAGCGCTCGAGGATGCGTTCGCGCGTACGTCGCGGCGGCTTGCGCTGCACGTCAGCTCCGCCCGGTCCGCGCGACCGGCCGTGCGCCGCGTGCCGGCGCCGCCGACGTGCGGCCGATCCGCACGCTGCGCTCGAGGTCGTCGAGTGCGTGGCTCAGGCGCAGCACCGCGGCACCCAGGCTGCGCTTGCGCGACGGCCGCGGCCGCGGCATCCCGGCGACCAGCTTCAGGCCCTCGTCGTGGAGCACGCGCAGGTTCAGTGCCATGCCGTGTTCGGCGAGCACCGGCGACAGTTCGGCGCTGCGGGCGACCAGATCCCGGCGCGTCTGCTGGTACGCGTGTTCACACAGCCGGCGCCGGCCGGTGACGCTGAAGATGTTCGTGCTGAATGTCGCCGCGTCGTCGCGGTGCGGCTCGAACAGCACGACCCGCGCGTCCGGATAGGCGACGCCGTAGCGTTCCATGCCCGCGCTCATCCGCGAGCGGATCGCGGTCCGGATCGTCTGCTTGAGGATCGTCGGCAGGCCCGAGCGGGCGATCCGGCGTTCGTGCGGCGGCGACTCGCCTTCGTAGGGGACCAGCGGGTTCAGGCACAGCAGCATCGTCACGCCCTGGCGCAGCGCGACCGAGGCATGCAGCGTCTTGTTCAACGCGCCGTCGACGAAGTAGCGCCCGCCGATGCGCACCGGCGCGAACAGGCCGGGTATCGCGCTGGAGGCGATCACCGCGCGCGAGATCGGCACGTCGTCGAATCCGGCCGCGCCGAACTCGACCGGACGGCCGGTGTCGATGTCGGTGGCGACGATCCGCAGCAGCCGGTCCAGCCGCCGGAAGTCGTTGCTGCGACCGGCGGCCTGGAACAGCCGGCGCAGCCGTCGCTCGGCCGGGGCCGCATCGAGGATGCCGTCGGGGAGCAGGTCTCCCGCCTTTTCGATCGAGCGCCACAACATCGCCTGCGGGCCGCGGCCGATGCTGCGCCAGCCGGCCCGCATCGCCTCGATCATCACGGTTGGTGACGCGGCGAGTGCATCGAGCCACTCGGAGAACGCCGGCCTGAGCAGCAGTTCGGGGTCGAGCGGACTGTCGGCATCCTCCGCCTCGACGAACATGCGCACCATCTCGTGCGGGGTGACCCCGTTGGCCAGTCCCGCGGCGATGAAGCTGCCGGCACTGACGCCGACGTAGGCGTCCATCCGGGTCAGGTCCAGGCCGTCGATCGATTCCGACAGTGCCGCGAGCACGCCGAGTTCATAGGCGGCGCCCAGGAAGCCGCCACCGGCCAGCGCGAGCCCGACCCGGCGCCGGCCGGCCCGAGCCCGCCGCGCCCCGCCGGCGGCAGCGCCCACGCGAGGCATTCAGGGCCCGGGAGCGGTCGTGATCAGGCCGCCTTGCGTGTGCGCTTGCGCGCTGCGGCCTTGGCCGGTGCGGCCTCGGCCTTCGCCTTGCGGGGGACCCGTGTCGTCTTCGCCGCGGCGGTCGCCTTCTTCGCGCCGCGCGCGGCCTTGCCGCCGAGCGACTGCACGCTGGCGTTGAGTGCGTCGACACGACCCATCAGCGTCTTGATCTCCTGGCTGGTCGGCACACCGAGCCGGCCGAGCGCGCGCGCCACCCGATCCTCGAACACCTGCTCGAGCTTGTCCCAGGACTCGGTCGCCTGGCGGGCGATCTCGCCGGTGACCTTGCTGACCCGGCCGGTGACGTCGCCGATCCGGTCCTCGGTGTAGGAACGCGTCCGGCGCTGGATGCCGGTGCCTTCCTTGACCAGGGCCTCGAACACCTTGCCACCTTCCTCCTGCGCCTTCGAGAACGCGCCCAGTCCGGCAAGCCAGATCTGCTGCGCCGAGTCCTTGATCGCCGATGCGAGCTGGTTGTCGTCCTTGCCCTCGGCCATCGCCTTCAGTTTCTTGACCATCGTTCGTCCTTTCCGTCAAGGATGCGTCGGATGCCGCTGCATCGCAGTAACCAGTCTAGGCGTTCGGCCTAGAGCGTTCACACTAAAGGCCGGCCTGCGCGGCGAGCGCGGCCAGCTTGCCTCGGGCGCGACGAAAGTGCAATCATCGCGCGCAACAACACAGCAATCGCCGGTTGCCGCCTTCGCGGCCGCTGTCGGTCATCGGGGGAGATCGCATGAGTTATCTGGTCACCGGCGCCACCGGATTCATCGGCAAGCGCCTGGTCAAGCGCATCCTCGCGCGGCGGGGCACGGTCGTGCACTTCGTCGTCCGCGATCCGTCGGCACAACGGCTGGCGCCGCTGTACGAATACTGGGGCGTCGACGCGTCCCGCGCGGTACCGGTCAAGGGCGACATCTCGCTGCCCAACCTCGGCATGAAGGCAGCCGAACGCAAGCCGCTCGAGGGCAAGATCCGGCACTTCTTCCATCTGGCCGCGATCTACGACCTGTCCGCCGACGCCGAATCGCAGAAGATGGTCAACGTCGAGGGCACCCGACATGTGGTCGCCTTCGCCAATGCGATCAAGGCCGGCTGCCTGCATCACGTCTCCTCGATCGCCGCCGCCGGCCTGTACGAAGGCGTGTTTCGCGAGGACATGTTCGACGAGGCCGACGGGCTCGACCACCCGTATTTCGCGACCAAACACGAATCGGAAGCGATCGTGCGCAAGGAAAGCAAGGTGCCGATCCGGATCTATCGGCCGGCGCTGGTCGTCGGCGACTCGCGCACCGGCGAGATGGACAAGGTCGACGGGCCCTACTACTTCTTCAAGCTGATCCAGCGGCTGCGCAAGCTGCTGCCGCCGTGGGTGCCGACGATCGGCATCGAGGGCGGCCGGATCAACATCGTGCCGGTGGACTTCGTCGTCGACGCGATGGACCACATCGCGCACCAGAAGGCCGGCGACGGCAAGTGTTTCCACCTGGTCGATCCCGAACCGATGCGTGTCGGCGACGTGCTCAACACGTTCGCCGAGGCGGCACACGCGCCGACGATGTCGATCCGGATCAACGCCGCGCTGCTCGGTTTCATCCCGCGCGGGGTCAAGAAGAGCCTGATGTCGCTGACCCCGGTGCGCCGGATCCGCAACGCGGTGATGAAGGACCTGGGGCTGCCCGACGACATGCTGCAGTTCGTCAACTACCCGACCCGGTTCGACTGCCGCGAGACCACCGCCGCGCTGAAGGGCAGCGGCATCGAGGTGCCGCGGCTGGCCGACTACGCCTGGGTGTTGTGGGACTACTGGGAGCGGCACCTCGACCCGGACCTGTTCATCGACCGAACGCTGCGGGGCACGGTCGGGGGCAAGGTGGTGCTGATCACCGGGGGCAGTTCGGGCATCGGGCTGGCCGCCGCGCGCAAGATCGCCGCCGCCGGGGCCACGACGATCATCTGCGGCCGCGACGAGGAGAAACTCGCCGAGGCCCGCGAACTGGTCGCCGCCGACGGCAACGAGCTGATCACCTTCCCGGTCGACCTGGCCGAGATCGAGGACTGCGACCGGATGGTCAAGTGGCTGGTCGAGACCCACGGCGGGGTCGACTTCCTGATCAACAACGCGGGGCGCTCGATCCGCCGCGCGATCGAATCGAGCTTCGAACGTTTCCACGACCTCGAGCGCACGATGCAGCTCAACTACTTCGGCGCGCTGCGGGTGACGATGGGCCTGATGCCGTCGATGATCGCCAAGCGGCGCGGGCATGTCGTCAACATCAGCTCGATCGGTGTGCTGACCAACGCGCCGCGGTTCTCGGCCTACGTCGCCTCGAAGGCCGCGCTCGACGCCTGGACCCGCTGCGCGTCGAGCGAGTTCGCCGACATGGGGATCACGTTCACGACGATCAACATGCCGCTGGTGCGTACGCCGATGATCGCGCCGACCAAGCTCTACAACAACGTGCCGACGTTGTCACCCGAGGAGGCCGCCGACCTGATCGGCAACGCGCTGGTCTACAAGCCGGTGCGCATCGCGACCCGGCTCGGGGTCGCCGGGCAGGTGCTGCACGCGCTGATGCCCAAGATCATGCAGATCACGATGAACACCTCGTTCCGGATGTTCCCGGACTCGGAGGCGGCCAAGGGACCGAAGGACGGGGCCAAGCCGCCGCCGATGAATGCCGACCAGATCGCGTTCCAGCAGCTGATGCGCGGCATTCACTTCTGAGCCGTCGCTGCCCGGCAGCGCGCGGCGGCTTCGTCGAGCGCGCCGGCGACGAGGCGCCAGATGCCGGGGTCGTACGCGAGCGAGATGTGGCCGATGCCGGCGATCTCGTGCACCCGGGCGCCTTCGATCCGTTGCGCGGCGAACGGCGCGACGATGTTGTCGTGATAGGACAACACGACGGTGAACAGCGCCCGCTGCTCGGCGTCGTGGCAGGACTCGAGTGCTTTCAGCCACTCCCCCTTGGGCCTCATCTGCCGCGCGTTCAGCCCGCGACCGACGTTTGCGAACACGGTGCCGCCGTGGGGCGTGCCGATCGTCACCACCTCGGCGATCGACGACGAACCGTGCCGCCGCAGGTAGGCGCGCGCCGCGAGCCCGCCCATGCTGTGGCAGACCAGTGCGACGCGCGCCGCGCCGGTTCGTGTCTTCAGGCGGCCGACCGCCGCGTCGATCGCGTCGGCATAGTCGTCGATGTCGGCAAACAGCGGTTCCAGGTCGATCGCGTCGACCGCGTGGCCGCGCTGCATCAGCCAGCCGGCCAGCGGGCGCCAGATGCCGCGATTGCAGAGGTAGCCGTGCACCAGCAGGACCGGGAGCCGGGCCGGATCGGGTGGCGAGGCGGGTGCCGCCGGCAGCCGGGCGCGAAACGGCTGCGCGAACTGGAAGGTGCGGATCGAGTCGACGATCTCGCGCCCGATCAGCCTCGCGACCCGCGACAACGGCATCCGCGCGACCTCGGGCAGCTTGCCGCTGACCCGCGACGTGATGAAGAAGTCGGAGACGACGATCAGCGCGTGGATCAGCAGCGGGGTCGCGATCCCGGCCGCCAGCGCCGCTGTCGTCGGCCAGCCGAGCTCCACGCGCAGCAGCCAGGCCAGCAGCACGGCGGCGGCCATCTCGGCGCCGACCATCAGGCGAAGCAGCGTGGCCAGCATTCGTGTCTCGCCGGATCAGCGCGCGCGGATCATGCCGATCCCCACGGTCGGGCGGGTTGCCTGGTCAGCGCCGCAACCAGGCCGCTGGCCATGCGCGCGGTGATCGCGTAGATCGACAACTGCGGATTGACACCGAGCGAGGTCGGGAACAGCGACCCGTCGTGCACCGAGACGTTGTCGAGGTGGAAGTGGCGGCCGTCCGGGCCGACCACGCCACGCCGCTCGTCACCGGCCATCGTCGAGCCGCCCATCACGTGTGCCGAGACGACCCGTGTCGCCAGCGGCTCGAGCGGCATCGTCTGCAATGCCCGACGCGCGCTCGGCCAGTCGGTGAAGCCGCCGGCGGTCTCGTGCACCGGGAGCACTTCGCGTGCACCGGCGGCGAACTGGATCTCGGCCATCGACAGCAGCGCGCGGCGGATGCCGTCGAACACGAACGCGTTCAACGGATAGTCGAGCACCGGCGAGCCGTCGTCGCGCAGTTCGACCCGGCCGCCGGGCGAGTCCGGGTGGAAGCCGTCGCGCAGCAACGCGATCAGCGCGTGGGTGTGGCGGAACTCGCGCATCCGGGTCGCGTGTTCGGCGCCGAAGCCGGGGAGGGTGGTCGCGAACAGCAACGGATGGATCGGCGGTACCTCGAGCTTGTAGCCGATCGGGCCGGTCACCGGCTCGGTCAGAAAGTGGTCGCTGTACATCGTCTGCGGCGCGCCGTCGAAGCCGTCGACCCGCTCGTCGAACACCGCGGCGCAGACCGCGCTCGGGTGAAGGAAGGTGCGCTTGCCGGTCAGGCCGTGCGGATCCGGCGCCTGCGAACGCAGCAGCAGTGCCGGCGTGTTGATCGCACCGCCGGCCAGCACGACATGGCGAGCGTGGATACGTGCCGTGCGGCCGCCCGGTCGCAGGCCGGCGGCATCGAGCCCTTCGACCTCGATGCCGGTCGCGCGCCGGGGGTTGCGTCCGTCGTAGACCAGGCGGCGGGCGCGGGTGCGGGTCAGCAGCGTTGCACCGCGATCGAGTGCCGTCGGGATCGTCGTCACCAGCATCGACTGCTTCGCGTTGGTCGGGCAGCCCATGCCGCAATAGCCCAGGTTGAAGCAGTTCTTCACGTTGCGCAGGATCGCGGCGGCCGGGATGCCGAGGCGGCCGGCGCCGCGACGCAGCAGGTCGTTGTTCTCGTTGGCCGGCACGGTCCAGACCGACACCGACAGCCGTCGCTCGGCGGCCTGGAACCACGGGGCCAGTGTGTCGCCGTCGAACGAGTCCAGTCCGTAGACGTCGCGCCAGTGCGCCAGGGTCGAGGCCGGTGTGCGGAAACTCGAGGTCCAGTTGACGGTGGTCGATCCGCCGACACAGCGCCCCTGCAGGATGTTGATCGCCTTGTCCTTGGTCTTGCGCGCGGCCGATTCCTGGTAGAGCTGCGGATAGGCGTCGGCCTCGCGGCCCTCGAAGTGGCTCGAACTCTTCAGCGGACCTTCTTCGACCATCACCACCGACAGGCCGTTGTCGGCCAGGATCTCGGCGCTGATCCCGCCGCCGGCGCCGGTGCCGACGATGACGACGTCACAACGGATCTCCTCCGGCAACGGCGAGGTCGCGGCGTCGATCACCTTCCAGCCGCGCGCGAGGCCGGCCGCGATCGGATCGGGAAAGCCGCTCACAGCCGCGGCGGCCCGCCGTAGCCGATCGCCGCCCAGTTCGCCTCGTCGGCGTAGAAGGGGCCGGTGACCAGGTCGTGCAGCGCGAGATACGCGGTCTGCAGCAATGCGAGGCGGTGGGTCCGCCAGCGCGAGAGGAATCGCCCGACCTCGTCGGTGCCCGCTTCGTCCCAGCCGCCGGTGATGCCGGTCAGTGCGAGCCGTGTCGGTGCCAGTGCCATCAGCATGAAGAGCTGCGCGATCTCCTGCTGCACCGGCGGTGCCAGTCCGTCGATTGCGGTGCCGGTGCCGGCGATCGCGCGTTCGATCGCGCGCCGACGCGGCTCGCCGTCACTCGGCAGTGCCTGATCGAGGATCGCCGGGACCAAGGCCCGCAGGATCGTGGCGCGATCCCGCGTCGGGTCGCGGCCGGCCAGTTGCACCCCGGCCGCGCCGAGCGCGAGCAGTGCGCTCCCGACCAGTCCAGCCTTGAGCAGCGTGCGGCGTTGGACCATGCTGTCGATTCTAGTATCGTGAGTCTCCAGTACCCGATACTAGAGGAGCAGTTCCCGCCGGCATGCCCTCGGGGTCACCGTGCGGCCACGGTTAGAGGCGAGGCCCTAATCCGATCGCCGGCAGACTGTCGACGGGCGGATGCCTCGCGGACAATGGCGGCCCAGGCCGACCTCGATCACGGATGGATGCCCGATGGACAGCCCGACGAATCCCGGTGAGCGGCTGACCCGAGCCGCGAAGGAGGTGGCACGGATGCGGCAGCGCATCGCCGGCGACCGTCAGCTGGCGACCTGGACCCGGTCGCTCAAGCAGTGGCAGTCGGCCCGTCTGGCGCGGACACATCGCGACTATCTCGACGAGCCCCGTTACCGCGCCGCGGCCCGTTTCTTCCTCGACGACCTGTATGGGGCGAAGGACTTCTCGCAACGCGACGGCGAACTGATGCGGGTGATCCCGACGCTGGCGAAGACGCTGCCGGCGCAGGCACTCGACGCGCTGGCCGACGCGGTCGAACTCGACGCGTTGTCCGAGCGGCTCGACGAGCAGGTCGCGGTCCGGCTGCAGGCAGGTGACGTGGCGGCGATCAGCGAGGAGGCCTATGCGGCCGCGTTCCGCGAGGCGAGTTCGCTGGCGGATCGCCATCAGCAGCTGGCGCTGGTCGAACGGATCGGCACCCGGCTGGTCAAGCTGGTCCGCCATCCGCTGCTCGGCGGGCTGCTGAAGACGATGTCGGTGCCGGCGCGGCTGGCCGGTGTGTCGACGCTGCACGATTTCCTGCTGCGCGGGTTCGGGGCCTTTCGCGAGATGGGTCCCGAGGCCGCCGCATTCGTCGCCGCGATCGAACGCCGGGAACGGACGTACATCGACGGGGTGTTCCAGGCCGGTTCCCCGCCGCCCTCGGACGGGTTATAATCTCGGGTTCCTCGCCGGATGCGCATCGACGCCGCGCCCCGGCCGTCCAGACCATGAGGAACCGCCGCGACGGCCCCGCGCCCGCGGCGTCCATCAACAACACACGGGAGAACCGATGCGTCATTACGAGATCGTCTTCATCGTCCATCCGGACCAGAGCGAGCAGGTGCCCGCGATGATCGAGCGCTACAAGGCGCTGGTCGACGCCCAGCAGGGCAAGGTGCACCGGGTCGAGGACTGGGGCCGTCGCCAGCTGGCCTATCCGATCCAGAAGGTCGCCAAGGCGCACTACGTGCTGCTGAACATCGAGTGCGGCACGGCCACGCTCGGCGAACTCGAACACGCGTTCAAGTTCAACGATGCCGTGTTGCGGCACCTGATCGTCAGCATGCGCAAGGCCGAGACCACGCCGTCGCCGATGTGGAAGCAGATCCAGAAGGAAGAGGCGCGCAAGTCGTCGTCGAGCGATTCGTCGCCGTCACCTGCGCCCGCGCCGGCGGCTTCCCCGGCACCGGCGGCCGCCGCCAACTGAATCCGCGTGCGCGTCCGTGACCGACGCCAACCGGCTGCACCTGTCGGCGACGCTGGCCGGGCGGGAAGCGCTGCGCTTCACGCCGGCGGGCGTGCCGATCCTGAGCGCACGGCTGCATCACTGCTCGGAGCAGCACGAAGCCGACTCCGTGCGCAAAGTGGAGCTGGAGATCGCCGCGGTGTTCGCCGGGCGGCTCGCGCAGCGTGCCGAGCGGCTCGCACTCGGCAAGCCGCTCGAGGTGCACGGTTTCATCGCGCCGCGTCGTCGCCAGTCGAAGTCATGGCTGCTGCACGTCACTGAATTCGAATCGATCGAGGAATAAGACAATGGCATTCGTCCGTCGTGGTTCCAAGGACAAGAAGACCCGCCGTTCCGGCCAGAGTGCGCTGTTCAAGCGCAAGAAGTTCTGCCGCTTCACCGCCGACAAGGTCGAGTGGATCGACTACAAGGATGTCGACCTGCTGAAGGACTTCATCACCGACACCGGCAAGATCATTCCGGCGCGTCTGACCGGCACCAAGGCGCGCTACCAGCGCCAGCTGCAGGACGCGATCAAGCGTGCGCGTTTCCTCGCGCTGCTGCCCTACACCGACAACCACTGAGCGGGAGACCGGCGATGCAAGTCATTCTGCTCGAGAAGATCAGCAACCTCGGCCAGCTCGGCGACGTGGTCAAGGTCCGCGAAGGCTACGGGCGCAACTTCCTGATCCCGCAGGGCAAGGCGCGGCGGGCGACCGAGTCCGCGATCAAGGAATTCGAGGCCCGGCGCGCGGACCTCGAGAAGGCCCAGGCCGACAAGCTGGCCGCGGCGCGCACCGTCGGCGGCAAGCTCGACGGCTTCACGGTGCAGCACACCGCGAAGGCCGGTGTCGACGGACGGCTGTTCGGCTCGGTGACCAACTTCGACATCGCCGAGGCGCTGAAGAAGCAGGGCTACGAGGTCGACAAGTCGATGGTGCGGCTGCCCGAGGGTCCGCTGAAGACCATCGGTGACCACAAGGTGCAGGTGGCGCTGCACACCGACGTCGTCGTCGACATCACCGTGTCGGTGCTCGGCGAGACGGCCTGACGGGCCTGACCTTCTTCGATGGCCGAGGCTGAAGGCGGCGATCCGACGATCGCCGCCCTGCGTGTCCCTCCGCATTCGATCGAGGCCGAGCAGGCCGTCCTCGGCGGCCTGCTGCTGGACAACACGGCCTTCGACAAGGTCGCCGACGTCCTGCGCGACGACTACTTCTACCGTTACGACCACCGGCTGATCTGGCAGCAGATCGGCCGCCTGATCGAGCGCTCGCAGCCGGCCGACGTGGTGACCGTCTTCGAGTCGCTGCAGTCGGGGGGCACCGCCGACGAGGTCGGCGGCCTGGTCTACCTGAACCGGCTGGCCCAGGAAACGCCGTCGGCGGCCAACATCCGTCGCTACGCCGAGATCGTCCGCGATCGGGCGGTGCTCAGGCGGCTGATCTCCACCGCCGACGAGATCGCGACCACCGCGCTCAACCCGCAGGGACGCGACACGCGCCAGATCCTCGACGAGGCCGAATCGCGTATCTTCCAGATCTCGGAGGAGGGCTCGCGCGGCACCATCGGTTTCCAGGACCTGCAGCACCTGATCGGCAAGGTGGTCGAGCGCGTCGACCAGCTCTACCACCAGAACAATCCGAACGACGTCACCGGCGTGCCGACCGGCTTCACCGACCTCGACAAGATGACCTCCGGCCTGCAGCCGGGTGACCTGGTGATCGTCGCCGGCCGCCCGTCGATGGGCAAGACGTCGGTGGCGATGAACATCGGTGAACACGTGGCGGTCGACCAGGGACTGCCGGTGGCGATCTTCTCGATGGAGATGGGCGCCACCCAGCTCGCGATGCGGCTGGTCTGTTCGGTCGGCCGGATCGACCAGCAGCGGCTTCGCACCGGGCGCCTGCAGGACGACGACTGGCCCCGCTTGACCGCGGCGATCGAGAAGATGCAGGAGGCGCAGCTGTTCATCGACGAGACGCCGGCCTTGAACTCGCTCGAGCTTCGCGCCCGCGCCCGTCGGCTGTCGCGGACCTGCGGCCAGCTCGGCCTGGTGATCGTCGACTACCTGCAGCTGATGTCGGCGAGTTCGGCCGGTGAGAACCGGGCGACCGAGATCTCCGAGATCTCGCGTGGGCTCAAGGGCCTGGCCAAGGAACTGAACTGCCCGGTGATCGCGCTGTCGCAGTTGAACCGCTCGCTCGAGCAGCGACCGAACAAGCGGCCGGTGATGTCGGACCTGCGCGAGTCCGGTGCGATCGAGCAGGATGCCGACGTGATCCTGTTCATCTACCGCGACGAGGTCTACAACCCGGACTCCGCCGACAAGGGCACCGCCGAGATCATCATCGGCAAGCAGAGGAACGGCCCGATCGGCACCGTGCGCCTGACCTTCGTCGGTCCGCTGACACGATTCGAGAATTTTGCCGCCGGCGGCGGTTACTGAACGACACCTGGCGGTGGCGGTTGGGGCATATCCCGCACGCGGCGCACGCGTGTTGGTCGCCATCGTGGACGAGAGCAACTCGCATCGAGGTGTTGTCGGAGTGTCCATTCGTCCACGTAATCCGTACCACTCGTCGGGAAAGTGGTTTGTTCACCACATCGGTGCCGATGAGTGGCGGGGCGAGTGTTAAATTTTCCGCTCCCGAATCGTGGTCGCCCGCGATCGCCCGTCTGGTTCGTGCCCGGACAGCCGATCGTCAGCGAGCGCGGAATCGGTGCGTTACCCCAGTCGCCCCGTCCCCGGGTCGGCGGGTCCCGAAAGGTCGTGACCGGAGGATCGGCCGGCCGTCGAGGAACATAGACACCGAACAGCCGTTTCAAACCCTACGAGGTCAAACTGATGAGATCCAAGAGTCTTGCCGTCGCGCTGACAACCGCCGTGCTGCTGGCCGCCTGCGGCGGCGGTGGAGACGATACCCCCGCCCCGGCGCCCGCGCCGAGCCCGTCGCCGTCCCCGTCGCCGTCCCCGTCGCCGGCTCCGGCCCCGACCGAGCGCGCGGCAACCGCTGGCGAGATCGTGACCGTCAAGGACGACGTGGCCAAGGCCACCGCGGTCATCGCGAACGAGGCGTATCGGATCGTCGACATCGCCAGCTTCCAAGGCATCACTGATGCCGGCACGACGAATTGCAGCACCCTGGTCGCCGGCAGCGTCGGCACCTTCGCCTGGGATCACACGAACGGCACCAACGGCGGCAACAATCCCGCCGCAGTCGACGCGGGTGACTCGGTCGTCCTGACGCTGGACGGTTGCCGGATCGGCGCCACCGGTGCCACCCGGACCGGCACGATCACCTACGTGTTCACCAATGCACTCGACGGCACGCTGACGCTGCAGAACTACTCGATCAAGGAAACGCCGGCCGGCACGGTCACGCGCCTGATCCCGGCCAGCGGCACCAGCGGGCAGAGCTACACGGTCGACATCACCGACCTCGATGCCGACTCGAGCAACGGCTACGCCGCCAAGGTGTCGGCGACCCCGGCCTGGACCTTCGCCACCAGCGATGCGGCTGCGTCGCCGGCGACGGTGACTTCGTGGGAACTCACCGGCTCGGACGTGACCGTCACCGTCATCCCGGGTGCGGCCGATGCGAACGCGACGCCGGAGCTCGACCCGGGCACGGCGCCGGTCTTCACCGCCGGCACGTTCAAGAAGACCGATCCGACGCTGCCCACGGATCCGAAGACGATCACCGGTTCGCTGAACTGATCTGTCGTCGTCCCGACGCCACGGACGCCCCGGCTTGCCGGGGCGTTTTTCTTTGCACGGCGACTTAGTTCGCATCGCGCGGCCGGCGGGCGCGATAGCGTGGCACCCGAATCGAACTGTTCGGGAACCCGATGAAACCGCACTCCATGGCCGGCCTGCTCGGCCTCACGCTCCTCGTCGCCGGCTGTGGCGGCGGTGGCGGTGACAACACCACCAAACCCGCCGGCTCGCCCGCGCCGGGGACTGTGCCCGACAAGTCGCCGGCGGCGGTCCAGGCAATCGCGCGCGATGACCTCGCCCATGCCAACGCGCTGCTGGCCAACGAATCGCTGCGCGCCTACTCGATCGCCAGCGACGGATTCACCAACGGCGCCACCGGGGCGTGTTCCAGCCTCGACGATCCCGATGGTCCGTTCGGGCCGCTGCCGGGCACACTCGTGGGGGCGGGAAGTTTCTCGATCACCTACACGGACGCGGCCGGCCAGCCGGTCCTGACGCGACGGGCACTGGCCAACGGTGACCACCTGTCGATCACGCTGGTCCATTGCCGGATCGGTGCCGGCGGAGCGATCCGCAACGGGACGGTGACCCACGTGGTCGGTGATGCCGCGTCCCGGCTGGGCGTCACCACGTTCGACGGCGGCTTCTCGTTCGCCGATCCGACGCTGGCGACGACGCTGACCTTCGCCGGGTCGGGGGCGGTGTTCTCGATCGATCTGTCCGATGCCGGCAACGCGTTCCAGGGTGTGACGGCCCGCGCGGTGTCGCTGAGCAATGCCGCCGGCGCGGCCTGGCGGCTCGAGGTGGCCGAGGCGGTCGCCAGCGGCACCGTGCTGCGGTCTTACCGGATGAGCGGCACCGATGTCGAGGTGGCGATCCGCCAGACCGGTGACGGCAACGCGAGTCCGACGATCGACGGCGCGGCGGCCGATCCGGCCGGTGGTGTGCGCATCAATGCCGGCACGTTCGTCCGCGAGGACGTGGCGCCGACGGTCGACGGCACGTTGAACTGAGAGCGTTCTACAGGACGTCGGCCGCGAAGTCGGCGAGCCGCGAGCGTTCGCCGCGCTGCAGGGTGATGTGCCCGGCGTGGGCCCAGCCCTTGAAGCGGTCGACCACGTAGGTCAGCCCCGAGGAGCCTTCGGTCAGGTACGGCGTGTCGATCTGCGCGATGTTGCCCAGGCAGACGACCTTAGTGCCGGGGCCGGCGCGGGTGATCAGCGTCTTCATCTGCTTGGGCGTCAGGTTCTGCGCCTCGTCGATGATCAGGTACTTGTTGATGAACGTGCGCCCGCGCATGAACGACATCGCCTTGACCTTGACGCGGGAGCGGATCATGTCGTTCGTGGCCGCGCGACCCCATTCGCCGGCGGCCGGATCGGTCCGGTTGAGCACCTCGAGATTGTCCTCGAGCGCGCCCATCCACGGCTGCATCTTCTCTTCCTCGGTGCCCGGCAGGTAGCCGATGTCCTCGCCGACCGGCACGGTCGCCCGGGTCATGATGATCTCGGTGAACCGTTTGCCCTCGATCGTCTGCGCCAGGCCCGCGGCCAGCGCGAGCAGCGTCTTGCCGGTGCCGGCCTGCCCGAGCAGGGACACGAAGTCGACGTCCGGATTCATCAGCAGGTTGAGCGCGAAGTTCTGCTCGCGATTGCGTGCGGTGATGCCCCAGACCGCGTTCTTCAGGTGGGTGTAGTCGCGCAGCGTCTGCAGGACCGCGCTGCGACCGTCGAGTTCCCTGACCTGCGCCAGCAGCGGCATCTCGCCGTCGTAGGTCACCAGCTGGTTGAGCACCATCGACCCGATGCCCGGACCGCTGATCCGGTAGAACGTGGTGCCACCCTGCTGCCAGGATTCCATGCCTTTGGCGTGCCGGTCCCAGAAGTCCGCGGGCAGCTGCAGCAGGCCGGTGTAGAGCAGGTCCGTGTCCTCGAGGACCTGGTCGCTGAAATAGTCCTCGGCGGGCAGTCCCAGCGTGCGCGCCTTGATCCGCATGTTGATGTCCTTGGACACCAGCACGACTTCACGCTGCGGGAACTGGTCCTGCAGCGCACGGACCACACCGAGGATCTGGTTGTCGGCCTTGCCGACCGGCAGGCTCGAGGGCAGCATGCCCGCGGCCGCCTGCGTCTGGAAGAACAGCCGCCCGCCCGCTTCGCGGCTGCCGAGCGAGGCGAGGGCGATGCCCGCGTCGATGCTGCCGTCGGTCGATGCGATCATCGCCTCCAGCGTGCGGCTGACCTGGCGAGCGTTGCGCGAGACCTCGGACATGCCTTTCTTGTGGCTGTCGAGTTCCTCGAGTGTCATCATCGGCAGGAAGACGTCGTGTTCCGCGAAGCGGAACAGGCTCGACGGGTCGTGCATCAGCACGTTGGTGTCGAGCACGAACAGGCGGGGCGCACGGGCCGGCGTGGTGGCAGGCCTCGCGGCGCGAGGCGCGCGAGCCGGCTGCGCGGTGCCCGTGCCGGTGTCCCGTCGCGCCGCGGGCGCGCTGCCGCGGGCGGCGGCGGGTGTGTCGACGACGACCGCTTCCGCCTCGCGGACCACCGGCAGCTTCAGGATCGCCGATACCGGGGCCTGCCTGCCGCCACCGCCCCGGGACGATCGCGTGGGGGCGGCCGGCGTGGCGACCGGCTCGGCACGGATCTCGCGAACCTCGGCAGCCTCGGGAGCGGGATCGTTGGCCGGCACCGTCGCCGCGGGTGCCTTGGCGGGCGAGCGGCCGCGTCGCGGGCTGGCCTGGACGACCGTCGACAGGTCGAGCAGCGTCGCCGGTTTGTTCGGAGCCTTCGGGAGTGGCATGCGGAAGGGCCGTGCCTCAGAGGGACTTGACGAACTCGAGCACCTCGGCGACATGGCCGGGCACCTTGACCCCGCGCCATTCGCGCGCGAGGCGACCCTCGGCGTCGATGACGAAGGTCGAGCGTTCGATGCCCCGGACCTGCTTGCCGTACATGTTCTTCATCTTGATCACGTCGAAGCGCTCGCACCAGGCCTCGTCCGCGTCGCTGACCAGATCGAACGGCAGGGCCAGCTTGGCACGGAATCCTTCGTGCGATTTCAGGCTGTCGCGCGAGACGCCGACGATCACCGTGCCGGCCTTCGAGAACGCCGGGTGCCGGGCGGCGAATTCCGAGGACTCGGTGGTGCAACCCGGCGTGTTGTCCTTCGGGTAGAAGTACAAGACGACCTTGCTGCCCAGGTGCGCCGACAGGTCGAAGGTGCCGCCGGTGCTGGCGGCCTTGAGCTTGCCGATCTTCTTTCCGACTTCGACCGTCATCGATCCACGCGCTCCCCGCATCGGTGGTGAGATCGACGATAGCACATCCACAACGCGCTTCTTCAGTCGACCAGCAGCGCGGCCAGCACGTCGCGGCCCTCGGCCATCAGGATGTTGTAGGTGCGGCAGGCCGCCGGTGTCGCCATCGCCTCCACGCCGATCCGCGCGCCGGTCAGCGCGGCGGTCAGCCGCGGATGTGGGAAACGCTGCCTCGCACCGGTGCCCAGGATCACCAGCTGCGGCGGCTTCTCCAGCAGCCGTTCGAAGTCCGCCGGCTGCAAGGCATCGAAACCGGCGATCGTCCATGGCCGGACCTCGCCTTCGGGGCGTACCAGCACCGGTGCCTCGAAGCGGCGCTTGTTGATCTCGATCCAGCCCTCGCCGTACGCGGTGACGGTGTTCAGCGTGTCGCGGTTGTCGGCATGCAGCTTCATGCGCTCCGAAGCGCCCGACGGCGCGACGAGCGACCTTGGGGCGGCATCCCTAAGTACCTGATAGTGCTACATTAACAGTTTGCGCCGGGACGCCGGCCCGCAACCGGATCCCGCCGATGGACAAGCCCCGACAACCGATGCTCAAGCCGATCGTCAAATCGGCCAAACTGGCCAACGTCTGCTACGACATCCGGGGGCCGGTGATGGCCCGTGCGAAGCAGCTCGAGGAAGAGGGCCTGCGGATCATCAAGCTGAACATCGGCAACCTGGCCCCGTTCGGGTTCGAGGCGCCCGACGAGGTCCGCCACGACGTCATCGTCAACCTCGGCAACGCGTCCGGTTATTCGGATTCCAAGGGGCTGTTCCAGGCGCGCAAGGCGATCATGCAGTACGCGCAGGAGAAGCGGATCGCCGGTGTGCAGCTCGACGACATCTTCATCGGCAACGGCGTGTCCGAGCTGATCGTGATGTCGATGAACGGGCTGCTCGATGCCGGCGACGAAGTGCTGATCCCGGCGCCCGACTATCCGTTGTGGACCGCGGCCGTCAGCCTGTCGGGCGGCACGCCGCGCCACTACCTGTGCGACGAGGGCGCCGGCTGGCTGCCGGATCTCGACGACATCCGCGCGAAGATCACCGAGCGCACCCGGGCGCTGGTGGTGATCAATCCGAACAACCCGACCGGTGCGCTGTACCCGGTGGACATGCTCAAGGAGCTGGTCGCGATCGCCCGCGAGCACCAGCTGATCGTGTTCGCCGACGAGATCTACGACAAGACGCTGTACGACGGCGAATCCCACACGTCGATCGCATCACTCGCCGACGACGTGTTGTTCGTGACCATGAACGGCCTGTCGAAGAACTACCGTGCCTGCGGCTATCGCGCCGGCTGGATGGTCGTGTCCGGCGAGAAGCGCCATGCGGGCGACTACATCGACGGACTGAACATCCTGGCCTCGATGCGCCTGTGTGCGAACGTGCCGGCGCAGTTCGCGATCCAGACCGCGCTCGGCGGCTACCAGACGATCAACGACCTGGTCGCGCCCGGCGGGCGGCTGCGCAAGCAGCGCGACCTGGCCTACGATCTGCTGACCGCGATACCCGGCGTGAGCTGCGTCAGGCCGAAGGCGGCGCTGTACATGTTCCCGCGCCTCGATCCGAAGGTCTATCCGATCGACGACGACCAGCGTTTCATCCTCGAGCTGCTCGAGGCCGAACACGTGCTGGTCGTGCAGGGCACCGGTTTCAACTGGCCGCACCCGGACCACCTGCGCCTCGTCTTCCTGCCCAATCCGGACGACCTGACCGAGGCCTTCGGCCGCCTCGGCCGCTTCCTGGATCACTATCGGCGACTGCACGCCTAGAGCAGGCAGCGGCGCGAAGCGCCCCCACAACGTTGACAGGCCCCAGCCGCCCCATCGAATGAAGAAGGCCATCGAAAAATTCGGCCCGGTCCGAGTCGGGCTGCTCGGCATCGGCACGGTCGGCGGCGGCACCTTCGAGGTCCTCCGGCGCAATGCCACCGAGATCCAGCGTCGCGCCGGCCGCCGCATCGAGATCGTCAAGGTCGCCGACCTGAACGTCGAGCGCGCCCGCTCGATCGCCGGCGATGGCGTCGCGGTGGTCGGCGACGCCCTGGACGTCGTCGCCGATCCGTCGATCGACATCGTCATCGAGCTGATCGGCGGCACCACGATCGCCCGGCGGCTGGTCCTCGATGCGATCGAACACGGCAAACACGTGGTCACCGCCAACAAGGCGCTGCTGGCCGTGCACGGCAACGAGATCTTCGCGGCCGCGTCGCGCCGCGGCGTGATGGTCGCGTTCGAAGCCGCCGTCGCCGGCGGCATCCCGATCATCAAGGCGATTCGCGAGGGACTGACCGCGAACCGCATCGAGTGGATCGCCGGCATCATCAACGGCACCACCAACTTCATCCTGAGCGAGATGCGCGACAAGGGGCTTCCGTTCGCGACCGTGCTCGCCGAGGCACAGCGGCTGGGCTACGCGGAGGCCGATCCGACGTTCGACATCGAGGGCGTCGACGCCGCGCACAAGGCGACGATCCTGTCGGCGATCGCGTTCGGGGTGCCGGTGCAGTTCGCCAAGGCCCATGTCGAGGGCATCACCGGGCTGCAGAGCGAGGACATCCGGTACGCGGAGCAGCTCGGCTACCGGATCAAGCTGCTCGGCATCACGCGGCGGCGCTACGACAACGGCCGCCTGAGCGGCATCGAGCTGCGTGTGCATCCGACGCTGATACCGTCGCGCCGGCTGATCGCCAACGTCGAGGGGGCGATGAATGCGGTGCTGGTCAAGGGCGACGCGGTCGGGCACACGATGTATTACGGCAAGGGTGCCGGCGCCGAGCCGACCGCGAGCGCGGTCGTCGCCGACCTGGTCGACGTCGCCCGGATGCTGACCGCCGATCCGCAGAATCGTGTGCCGCATCTGGCGTTCCAGGCCGAGTCGCTGTCCGACGTGCCGATCCTGCCGATCAGCGAAGTCGAGACCGCGTATTACCTGCGCCTGCGCGTCGCCGACGAGCCCGGCGTGCTTGCCGACATCACGCGGATCCTCGCCGACGCGTCGATTTCGATCGACGCGGTGCTGCAGCGCGAGCCGGCCGAGGGCGAGAACCAGACCGACATCATCCTGCTCACCCACCGGACGATCG
>CADEEH010000051.1:0-2752 GCA_902826305.1 uncultured Burkholderiales bacterium | reverse complement strand
CCGGCCGAGGGCGAGAACCAGACCGACATCATCCTGCTCACCCACCGGACGATCGAGCGCCAGGTCGACACCGCGATCGGCCGCATCGAGGGGCTCGGCACGGTGCTCTCCAAGGTGACGCGGATCCGCCTCGAAGACCTCGATTAGCCGACCAGTGATGCGGTATCTGTCGACCCGTGGCGGCATGGCGCCGCAGACCTTCTCGCAGATCCTGCTCGGCGGTCTCGCCGATGACGGCGGGCTGGTGGTGCCCGAGTCGTACCCGCGGATCGATGCGGCGACACTCGCGTCATGGCGTGGCCTGGACTACCGCGGACTCGCGTTCGAGATCCTGCGCCGATACGCGGACGACCTGGGCGACGACGCCTTGCGCAGCCTGGTCGACCGCACCTATACCGCCGACGTGTTCGGCACGGCGGACATCACGCCGCTGGTCGAACTCGAGCCGGGACTGCACCTGCTGCAGTTGTCCAACGGGCCGACGCTCGCGTTCAAGGACCTGGCGATGCAACTGCTGGGCAACCTGTTCGAACACGTGCTCGCGCGCACCGGACGGCAGCTGAACATCGTCGGTGCCACCTCCGGGGACACCGGCAGCGCGGCCGAATACGCGATGCGCGGCAAGGCTGGTGTCCGTGTCTTCATGTTGTCGCCGCACGGCCGCATGAGTGCGTTCCAGCGCGCGCAGATGTACACACTCGATGAACCGAACATCTTCAACATCGCGGTGCTCGGTGTCTTCGACGACTGCCAGGACATGGTCAAGGCGCTCGCCGGTGACCTGGTCTTCAAGAACCGCTGGTCGATCGGTGCCGTGAACTCGATCAACTGGGCACGGGTGGTCGCGCAGGTGGTCTACTACTTCAAGGCCTGGCTCGCGGTCACCGGCGGCGACGGCTCGCCGGTGTCGTTCGCGGTGCCCTCAGGCAACTTCGGCAACGTGCTCGCCGGTCACATCGCACGCTCGATGGGCCTGCCGGTGTCACGGCTGGTCGTGGCCACCAACGAGAACGACGTGCTCGACGAATTCTTCCGCACCGGTCGCTACCGGACGCGGTCCGCGGCGCAGACGCACCAGACCAGCAGCCCGTCGATGGACATCAGCAAGGCGTCCAACTTCGAGCGTTTCGTGTTCGATCTGGTCGGCCGCGACGCGACCCGCGTGGCCGAACTGTGGCAGGCGCTCGAGCGCGGCGGTGAGTTCGATCTGTCGGGCAGCGAGGCGTTCGGACGGCTCGCCGGATTCGGGATGGTGTCCGGTCGCAGCACCCATGCCGATCGCCTGGCGACGATCCGGTCGATCCACGCCGCTCACGGCCGGCTGGTCGACCCGCACACCGCCGACGGCCTGAAGGTCGCCTCCGCCTACCGCGAGCCCGGCGTGCCGATGATCTGCCTTGAGACCGCGCTGCCGGTCAAGTTCGCCGAGACGATCCACGAGGCGCTCGGCGTCGAGCCGGCCGTGCCCGGGCGATTCCGCGAGATGACCGGTCGCGCGCAGCACTTCACGCTGATGCCGGCCGATGCGGCGCAATTGAAGCAGTACATCGCCGGGCACTGCCGGTCCGCATCATGAACATCATGAGCGCATCGGCATCGGCATCGGCAGCGGGATCAGGACCACCGGAACGGCGGCTGCCACCGCCGCGTGTGTTCGGTTTCGCCGGCTGGTCGGGGGCGGGCAAGACCACGCTGATCGAGCAGCTGATCCCCCGTTTCGTCGCCCGCGGCCTGCGGGTGTCGCTGATCAAACATGCCCATCACCGCTTCGACGTCGACCAGCCCGGCAAGGACTCGTACCGCCACCGCGAGGCCGGCGCGACCGAAGTGCTGATCACCTCGGCCCGGCGTTGGGCGCTGATGCATGAACTGCGCGGCGAACCCGAGCCGGGTCTGCACGAGCAGCTCGGTCGGCTGTCGCATTGCGACCTGGTGCTGGTCGAGGGCTACAAACACGAGGCGATCGCGAAGATCGAAGTGCACCGGCCGCGGCTCGGCAAGCCCCTGCTGCACCCCGGCGATCCGCACATCGTCGCGATCGCGAGCGATACTCCGGTGGCCGCGTCGTTGCCGACGTTCGACCTGAACCGGCCCGACGACATCGTCGAGTTCATCATCACTCATCCGCAATGAACCAGCGCGCGCTGCGCCCGTACGAAGACGCCCTGGCGGAGCTGCTCGCCGCCGCCGCGCCGGTGGCGGGTACCGAGTCGCTGTCGACGATGCAGGCGCTCGACCGGGTGCTCGCCCGACCGATCACCAGCACGATCGACGTGCCGCCGATGGACAACACCCAGATGGATGGCTACGCGGTCCGTGTCGCCGACCTGGCCGAGGCACGCGGTCTGCGGATCGCGCAGCGGATACCGGCCGGCCATGTCGGCTCGCCGCTCGAGCCGGGCACCGTCGCACGGATCTTCACCGGGGCGACGGTGCCTCCCGGCGCGGACGCGGTGATCATGCAGGAACAGGCCGAGGCCGACGGTGATCGGGTGAGCTTCCGTCACCTGCCGGCGGTGGGTGAATGGATCCGGCGCCGGGGCGAGGACATCGCCGCCGGCAGCACGGTGCTTCGGGCCGGCGATCGACTGACACCGCAGGCGCTCGGGCTCGCTGCCTCGGTCGGCGTGCCGTCGCTCGAGGTCCATCGCCGTGTCCGCATCGCCTGTTTCTTCACCGGCGACGAGCTCGCGATGCCGGGCGAGCCGCTGGCCCCCGGGGCGATCTACAACAGCAACCGCTTCGTGCTGAC
>CADEEH010000050.1 GCA_902826305.1 uncultured Burkholderiales bacterium | reverse complement strand
TGGAACGCCATCGTCGGCAACGGCGGCCAGGAAAGCGAGTGCGGCTGGTGCAAGGACAAGTGGGGCGTGTCCTGGCAGATCACACCCAAGGTTCTGACCGATGCCATCGCCGCCGGCGGCGACAAGGCCAGGCGGGCGTTCGACGCGATGATGACGATGAGAAAGATCGACGTCGCCGCGATCGAGGCAGCGATCCGCCGCTGACGAACGCGAACCGAAATTCATCATGCTGTCGACCGCAACGTGTTAGGGTCTTGCCAACCTTACTCGTGATCCAGGTTCAACGATGTCCGCACCGGCAGGGAACCAGACCGACCAGACGCGGATCGTTGCGTTCCTGGCCGAGGAATCTCAACAACCGGTCGCTGACGTGGCGAAACTGTACGAACACGAGCGTGCGGCGTTGGCACTGGGGGCGCGGGTCACGAACTTCCTCCACATCTTCGCGATTCGCAACGTCCAGAAGATCCTGCGTCAGCGAGCTGCCGACAGCCGAGGGGCATTGACCATGGTCCACCCGATCCTCGGCGTGTAGTCAGCGTCGGTCGGGAGTGCGAAGACAGAAGCGCGCTTCCATGACCGCCGAGGTGCCGCGTCAGGCCGACTCGACGCCGGTTGTCACTTGCCCAGCTGGCGCCACAACGCCGGTTCGACTGCCGCCGCCGCCATCAGGCCGGCCATGAAAGCCGCCTGCACTCCCGGGCCCATCACGTCCTGGCCTGCAAGCAGAAGCCCGGGCACCGGCGTTCGGAGCTTGAGCGCATCGCTGCCCTGCCGTTCCACCGACATCTCCACGCCGTACATGGATCCGCCGACCGCGCGCACGAAACGTCGCTGTGTCAGCGGGGTGGCCGCCTCGTGGAAACGCACCATGGGCGCCAGCCTGGGGAAGTGACGCTTGAACTGCCCGAGCAGTCTCTCGGCCACCCAGTCCTTGAACGCGAGGTAGTCGCCGCCCGGGTTCGGTTCATCGAGCCAGGGCGCGAAGGCCGCATGGTCGACGATCGCAAGCACCTCGGCCGTCGGCGGTCCGTGCCATGCCGGATCCTTCAACGACGGAAAGCTGACGAAAAGTCCCGGTGCGTCCTCGTCCGCCGGTTTCTGCCAAAGGCGATCGATGTCCGTGCTGTCGTAGATCCAATCGTTGGCCGAGGACGCACCGGCAGCGGCGATGTCGCCTTCGAGACCGATATACAGCGCCACGCAGCCCGGCCCCGGTACGAGCGGGCTCGCCTGTTGGTGCCACGCGCCTGCGACCGACGAGTCCAGGCAGGCCAGCGTGCCGGCGAGGCCGATGTCGGAGATCACGTGTTCGGCACGCTGCACCGTCACGGAGCCGCCCTCCTCCACCTCGACCCCGACCGCTCGCCCATCCTCGACGAGGATCCGTCGTACATCGGCGCCGAGACGGCATTCGCCGCCTGCGTCGCGAACGGCGGGCAGCAATGTCTCGGCAAAACGCGCCGGTCCGCCGACGGGGAAGTAGGCACCGCCGTCGTAAGCCCCGGTCACCCAGGCGTGTTCGATGAACGGCGCGGTTGCGGGCGGTGCACCGTAGTCGCCCCAACGGGCACCCAGCACAGCGCGCAGTTGCGGGTGAGCGATCTCCGCCAATTGGTCCGCCAGGGTGCGTTGGGACCATTCGTCGGCGTGCCGGCCGCGCAGCACACGAAAGCCCCATCCGATCCATGCCGGAAGGTTGTGCGCCGCCATCAGGGTGACGCCGGCCTTGCGGGCTTCGTGACAGGCGTGGAACCAGCCCTCGATCGCCGCCGTCTCGCCGGGGAAGCGCGCGTGCAATGCCGCACGATAAGCGGACTCGGGATGCGGGATGCCGAACTCGAAACCGGGCAGACGGACGATGTCGTACGGATTGGCGCAGGGCGCGAATCGAAGCGAGCCGTCGCCAAGCCATTCCAGCAATCGTCGGAACTGCCCTTCGGGACCCTCCTGCGGTCCGACACCGCTGACGTAGTGAACGCCGGTGGCGAACACCCATTCCTGCCGCCGAAACGTCTGCGTCTGCCCGCCCGGCACCGTATGCTGTTCGAGCAGCAGCACGCGTTTGCCGCGCCTCGCCAGCGCCGCGGCGGCAGCCAGACCGCCGATGCCGGATCCGATCACAATCGTGTGCCACATACGACCTCCAATCCCAGCGGCGAATGGTATGCCGGACTCAACCCGGTGTCTGTTGGACACCGAACACCGGGCATTCCGGCCGGGCAGTCGAACGGGGAGACTTCAAGGCCGATCCAGCCCGTTCTTCGCCAGGAACATCGACAGCTGGTCGGCGATCTGCCCGTTGTTGAGATCGGAGAACGGAAAGTGTGTATTGCCGTGGATGCCGATGTCCGGCAGGTGCACCAGCGAGGCCTTGCCGCCGTGGCGGTTGATCGTCTCGGTCCACAGCCTGGCCATGGCCAGGCGCACGCGCCAGTTGTCCTCGCCAAAGTTCTTCGTCGGCTCCACGGGGATGTTGTCGCCGTAGTAGACGACGATGGGGATCCGTGTCAGCGCGGCGAACGAGGCCATCGGCACGGCCACACCTTCGAGCGGGCCGGTGGCACTCGGCATCGGGGCCGGCAATTCACCTTCCGGGAAGACGAAGCCGCTGCCGGGCTCGTAGGACACGACGGCCTTCACCTTGGGGTTCTTCATGGCAACGGTCCAGCCCAGGCCACCGCTGTGCGAGTGCGTGACCAGCACGCCGGGACCGATCCGGTCGAAGACTGCCGAGACGGCGTCGGTCACGACCTTGGCGTCGAACGGTCCGGTGTCCGGCACCATCTGCCGGAAGTACTGGTCGAGGGCTTTCGGGTCGCGCGAGAACTGCACTCCCGCGAAGAAGTCCGGCCAACGCCCGAGGCGGAACATGTTGAACCAGCGCTGGTCGTCCGGCGTGGCGCTGAGGGCACCCGGCACCGTGCTGCGCGCCGCACCACCGCGACGGGGCTGATCGACCAGGTAAACAGGGAAGCGGCGGCGCAGGAACAGGGTCTGGAAGCCTTCGCGGCCGTCGGCAGTGGTCTCCCAGGTCTTGCCGGACTGCCCGAAGCCGTGCCACATCACGAGCGGCAAAGGTCGCGGGTTCGTGGGCACCTGGTAGAAGACCCGGGCGTGATCGCCGTGCAAGGTCTGCCCCTGCGGACCGGGACTCGCCGGGTCATAGGTGCCGGCACTGCGCACGACGGTGCCACCGACAGCGAAGCTGCCTTGCTCGCGGATCACCAGCGGCGACTGCGGGCCCCAGGCCTCGTCGCTCGCCGGAGCGCCGGTCGTGCAAGCCGCCAGCAGCAGGATGCCGGCGAGAGCGGTCGCGGCGCTGCCTGCGAGTGAGTTCGTGGCTTTCATGTCGATCTCCAGTGCGCATCAGGACTCAGGGCCGCGGCTGCGTGAACACATCGCGCGCCACACCAATGGCGGTGACGGCACTGGGCCAGCCGGCGTAGAACGCGAGATGTGTGGTCGCCTCGATCAGTTCGGCGTCCGACAGGCCGTTCTGGCGTGCCCGCGCCAGGTGCCCGCGCAACTGATCGGGGCGGTTCATCGCGATCAGCGCACTCACCGTGACCAGGCTGCGGTCGCGCAGCGACAGGCCGGGCCGCGCCCAGACATCACCGAAGAGCACCTCGTCGGTCAGTTGCGCGAACTTCGGTGCGATGTCACCGAACAGCTTCTGCCCTTGCAGCGGCGGTGCCGGGGCCGGGGCCACAACCGGCGCGGGCGACGCACCGTACTGCGCGTCGCTGACCTGCTCCATCCAGTCGGTCGACTTGCCGTCGAGTGCCTCGGTGACAGCGATGTGTGTCATCGCGCTGTCGGCCGCCGCGCCGTGCCAGTGCTTGACGTTGGCCGGGATGTGGACGACGTCGCCGACCCGGATCTGCTCGACCGCACCGCCCCAGCGCTGGACCCGCCCGATGCCGGACGTCACGATCAGGGTCTGCCCCAGCGGATGGCTGTGCCAGGCCGTGCGGGCGCCGGGTGAGAAGCTGACGATGCCGGCCGATGCACGCCCCGCGCCGACGGGTGTATGGAGCATCTCCACTTGCACACTGCCGGTGAAATTCTGCGCGGGCGCCGCGTTGACCGGTCGCGTACCGGCTCTGGTGATGTTGAGCTCGGATTCCGCCGCACCCGAGGGCCCGGTCATCACGAAGACCATGGCAGCCAGCGCTATCGAAAACTTCATCGTCGTCTCCCGTGGTCGTCGGGCTCTCGGATCTCAGCGGCCGACGCGACCCGCCAGCGCGGCAGGATAACGCGCGCCTTCGATCGCGATGCGGCCCAGTGCATCGGCGATCTGCTGCTGGTCGCCGGCATCGAGTTCGACCTTCGCGGCGGCCAGGTTCTCTTCCAAGCGATGCAGCTTGGTCGTACCCGGAATCGGGACGATCCAGGGCTTGCGTGCCAGCAGCCAGGCCAGGGCCACCTGAGCCAAGGTGATGCCCTTGCCTCGAGCGATCGCCGTCAACGCATCGATCAACGCCTGGTTCACCTGCCGCGCCTGCGACGAGAACCGCGGCACCACGTTGCGGAAGTCGTCGGTCGCGAACTCGGTCGTGGCGCTCATCGCACCGGTGAGGAAGCCCTTGCCCAGCGGGCTGAAGGGAACGAAGCCGATGCCCAGATCCTCGAGAACCGGCAAAACCGTCTGTTCGGGTTCGCGCCACCACAGCGAATACTCGCTCTGCAGCGCGGTCACCGGCTGCACGGCGTGTGCGCGCCGGATCGATTCCACACCCGCCTCCGACAGCCCGAAGTGGCGCACCTTGCCAGCGGCGATCAGTTCCTTCACCGCGCCGGCCACGTCTTCCATCGGCACCTGCGGGTCGACGCGGTGCTGGTACAGCAGGTCGATGCGGTCGGTGCGCAGGCGGCGCAGAGAGGTCTCGACGACCGCGCGGATGCGTTCGGGGCGGCTGTCCATGCCCGCGCTCGTGTTGCCGTCCCTGAAGCCGAACTTGGTGGCAATCGCGACCTGTTCACGCACCGGCGCCAGCGCCTCGCCGACCATCTCCTCGTTGAGCGCGCCGTAGGCCTCGGCGGTGTCGAAGAGCGTCACGCCGCGTTCGACAGCCTGGCGGATGAGCTGCACGCCGGCGGTCCGGTCCAGGCCCGGGCCGTAGCCGTAGCTCAGGCCCATGCAGCCCATGCCCAGGGCTGAAACAGTAAGGCCGCTGCGGCCGAGTTGGCGGGTCTTCGTGTCGGTGCTTGTTTTGCTGGTGTCCATGCACGAACTCTAGTCACCGGCCCGGCGCATGACTAGACTGCTGGACCGACATGCAGTCAGTAGACAGGCTAATCAATGGGACGTTTCGACGATCTTGCCGCCTTTGCAGCGGTGGTGCGCGCGGGCAGCTTCACACGCGCCGCGGCGCAGATCGGGGTGACCCAATCGGCCCTGAGCCAAACCGTGCGCTCGCTGGAGCGCAGGCTCGACCTGAAGCTGCTGAACAGAACCACCCGCAGCGTGGCGCCCACCGAGGCGGGGGAGCGGCTCTACCAGACGGTCGGGCCGCGATTCGCGGACATCGAGGCCGAACTGGCGCTGCTCGGCGAATTGCGCGGCAAGCCCTCCGGCACGATTCGGATCACCGCCACCGAACACGCGGTGCGGACGCTTCTGTGGCCCAGGCTGCTGCCGTGGCTGCCGAAGTACCCGGACATCAGGATCGAGATCAGCAGCGACAACCGCTTCATCGACATCGTGTCCGAGCGCATCGACATCGGCGTGCGCCTGGGTGGCGATGTGGCCAAGGACATGATCGCGGTGCGGATGGCACCGGACATGCGGCTGGTCGTGGTCGGCAGCCCGGGCTACCTGAAGCGACACGGCCGGCCGCGCAAGCCGCAGGACCTCACCCGGCACGACTGCATCGCGCTGCGCCTGCCCTCGCACGGCGGCCTGCTACCGTGGGAGTTCAAGCGTCGCGGCAAGAGCCTGCGTGCCCACGTGACCGGGCGACTGATCTTCAATGCCAGCGACATGATCGCGGCGGCGGCGGTGGCCGGGCACGGCCTGGCCTGGCTGCCCGACGATGCCGTCGGCGAACAGGTGGCCGCGGGGCGTCTCGTCACGGTACTGGATGACTGGTCACAGACCTTTCCCGGCTACCACCTGTACTACGCCACGCGCAGCGCTTCGCCTGCACTCGGCCTGGTTGTCGAGGCCTTGCGCCGGACACCCGCCCGTTGACGACCCGTGCCGTATGAGCGATGCCGAACAGACCCACCGCTCGCGCGGGCGCGATGATGTGCCTGAGGAACTGTTTCCACATTCCCAACACAACACGAGGCGCGCGTGGCCGGCGTCGAGAACCACCTGATCGAACTGTTGCCGGGCGCTGATCGGCGGCGCCTGCTTGCCGCCTGCGAGCTGGTCGACCTGCGACACGGCGAGGTGCTGCACGAGTCGGGGCGGCCGGCGCGGCACGCCTACTTCCCTCTCGAGGGTTTCGTCTCGCTGTTTGCCGCGGTCGACGACCATCCGGCGATCGAGATCGGCATGATCGGCCGCGAGGGCATGCTCGGTGCGCAACTCGCCCTCCACGTCGCGCGTGCGCCGCTGCGCGCGCTCGTGCAGGGTGCCGGCTCGGCGCGTCGCATCGGCGCGACCGCGTTGCGCCGAGAGCTCGCCTGCAGCGTCGCCCTGCAACGGGTCCTGGAGCGATATCTGCATGTGCTAATGAGCCAGCTCGGGACGGCAGGCGCCTGTCTGCACTTCCACCAGATCGGTCCGCGCCTGGCGCGCTGCCTGCTGATGAGCCAGGATCGCGCACATGCCGAGAGCTTTCGCATCACACACGAACTCCTCGCTTGCATGCTCGGTGTGCGACGGGTCGGCGTCACGGTCGCGGCCGGCCTGCTGCAGGCGAAGGGCCTGATCGCCTACCGCCGCGGCATGTTGACGGTGCGCGATCGCGTCGGTCTCGAGGCTGCGGCATGCAGCTGTTATGCCGCCGACAGGATCAGTTACGCGGCACTCATCCGCTGAGGCCGCGTGGCAATCGTCCGCTGAGGCCGCGTGCGCAGCTTCACTGCTTCGGCGCGCGGCCCTGGGCGCCGCGCGAGGCGCTCAGCGCGACACCGGTTCCGAACACGCGGTCCCAGAAGCCGCTCGTGACGCCATAACAGGCAGGAGCCGCGTTGCGCCGGTGGTGACGGGCATGCCAGCGACGACGATTGCGCAGCCATGAACTGCCGGCCAGTCCGGGCGGTGCCGCATGGTGGGTCGCATCGTGGGTCACCACATAGGCGAGGTATCCGGCGAGCATGCCAAGCGTGAAGGCGCAGGCGGGCCACGCGCCCGCCAGCAGCCAGGCCGGGGCGAGCACGAGTGTCGCGAACAAGGTCGCGCTGATCGCGGTCGGTGTACCGATCAGCGCCGAGGGCCGGACGTGGTGCTCGCCATGCCAGCGACGAAACGGGTGCAGACGATGCAGCACCAGGCGGTGCAGCACGTATTCGGCGAGGCTCCACGCGGCAGCCCCTGCGACGACACAGGCAGTGAGCCACGGCCAGCGCGCCTGCGGTGCGGCCACCAGCAAGGCGAGTGCGAGCAACGCAACGGCGGCGCCGTAGGCCCAGAAGTCGGCCCTGTGGGCGGCAGGGCCGGCTTCCAACCAACGCAGACTCATCACATTCCTTTCAGGGACGGGCCCCACGATTGCGATCGTCGAGCTTGCAAGGGATTGCGTCTGTGCGCTGAAGGACATTGCAGTACTATGCAGACGCCTCTCCGTTCGCGCACCACGCGGCCGCCTCCCATGACCAACGATCCCCGTGCCAATCATCTTCTGGCCGCCCTGCCTCCGGCCGAATGGGAGCGCTGGCAGCCCCGCCTCGAAGCCGTGGAACTGCCGCTCGGCAAGGTGCTCTACGAATCGGGCAGCCGACTGGCCCACGTCTACTTCCCGACCAGCGCGATCGTTTCGTTGCTGTACGTGCTGGAGGACGGCGCCTCGGCCGAGATCGCGGTCGTCGGCCGTGAAGGTCTGGTAGGCATCTCGCTGTTCATGGGTGGCGGCACGACACCGAGCCGGGCGGTCGTGCAGAGCGCCGGACAAGGCTTTCGCCTGCGCGCCGACCTGATGAAAAGCGAGTTCGACCGCGCCGGCCCGGTGATGCATCTGCTGCTGCGCTACACCCAGGCGCTGATCACGCAGATGGCGCAGACCGCCGTGTGCAACCGTCACCACTCGCTGGACCAGCAACTGTGTCGCTGGCTGCTGCTGAGCCTGGACCGCCTCGAAGGTCCCCAACTGGTGATGACCCAGGAACTGATCGCCAACATGCTCGGCGTGCGCCGCGAGGGGGTGACCGAGGCCGCGCTGAAGCTGCAGAAGGCCGGGCTGATCCGTTACTCGCGCGGCCGTATCTCGGTGCTCGATCGCACGGGCCTCGAAGCACGGACCTGCGAGTGTTACGCCGTGGTCAAGCGCGAATACGACCGGCTGCTGCCGGATCGCCCCGCGGTCTGACCGCCCGTCCCTGCGCCACCCGCTCAGGCCGGCCGTCGACGGACGGGCTGGAACAGCTTCTCGTCGAGCTCCAGTTCGAGCGCCTTCGCGTTCACGTAGGCCTCGTGGTAGCGGTCCTCGGGACCCGACTTGCGCCAGGCCTCGCAGTCGCTTCGTGCATCCGCGACGCGTTGACGCAACCGGTCGATCTCCTCCTGGCGGTTCATGGACGGACGACGATGTCGTTCATCACGGCGTTCCGGCCGTCGACATCCCCCCGGCGGCGAGCCGGAACGAGTGCGACGACCGCGGTGGTGAGCTTGCAGCGTGGGGTCATGGTGTGGCCATTCGGACGACGACGAAACGACGGATCCCGGATCGCGATCCTCAGGCACCGACAGTGGGGTACGAGCGCACCGCGGTCGGTGCGCTGGCGCACCGAACGAGCGGCAATACGAAGCAGCTCCGCGCTCCGAGCGACGTCCAGTCGAGCGACTCGCCGATGGCCAGCAGGTGGGCATCGTGCCGGCCGGCCTCGGCCAGCGCGGCGGCGGCATCGGCGCGCACGAGGATGAAGTGGATCGTGCGCTCGTCCCGGTGCAACGTCAGTTCGGCACGCGGCCAGTGCGACGGCAGGCACGGGGTGAAGGAAAGGCTCCCGGCGCGCAGCTTCAGGCCGAAGATCGATTCGATCGCCGCCCGGTGCATCCAGGCCGCGGCCCCGGTGTACCAGCTCCAGCCGCCGCGACCGGTGTGCGGCGGCTGAGAGTAGACATCTCCCGCCATCACATAGGGTTCGATGCCGTAGACGATCCCTTGTGTCGCATGAGCGGCGCGATGGGCCGGGCTCAGATGACAGAAGTAACGGTAGGCCAGATCGCCGTCGGCCTCGTCGGCCGTCGGGTCGCGGGTGGCCAGCGCCGCTCGCGCCATCACGGCCCAGACGCCGGCGTGTGAATACTGGCCGCCGTTCTCGCGCACGCCGCGCGGGTAGGCCTGGATGTAGCCGGCGCTCGGCACGGCGCGCGCCAGCGGCGGATCGAGCAGGCGGATCAGGCCGGCCTCGCGGTCGACCAGCAGTTCATCGGCCGACCGCATCGCCTCGCGTTGCCGGGCCGGCGGCGCGGCATCCGACAGCACGGCCCAGGCCTGCGCGATCAGGTCGATACGGGCCTCGGCATTGGCCTGCGAGCCGAGTGCGCTGCCGTCGTCGAAGAAGGCGCGTCGGTACCAGTCGCCGTCCCACCCGCCGCTCTCGAGGGCCGCGCGCCAGCCCCGCGCAGCGGCTTCCCAGTCGTGTGCACGTTCAGTCTCGCCGCGCTCGCGCGCAATCGGCGCAAAATCGGCGACCAGCGCACACAGGAACCAGGCGAGCCACACCGACTCGCCGCGGCCGTCGTGGCCGACCCGGTTCATGCCGTCGTTCCAGTCGCCGCTGCCCATCAGCGGCAGGCCGTGGGCACCGACGGCCAGGCTGCGGTCGATCGTACGCGCGGCATGTTCGTAGACGCTCGCATCCTGGGCGCTGATCTTCGGCGTGTCGTAGATGTCCTCGGTGCCTGCCGGAATTCCGGCGCCCTCGAGGAAGGGCACACGCTCGTCGAGCACCGCCGCATCACCGGTGGCGCGCAGGTAGTGCAGGCAGGCCCATGGCAGCCACAGCAGATCATCGGAAAAATGTGTGCGCACACCGGCACCCTGTGGTGCATGCCACCAGTGCTGCACGTCGCCGGCGATGAACTGGCGCGAGGCGCACAGCAGGATCTGGGCACGCAGCATCCGCGGCGCCGCCCAGCCGAGCGCCATCGCATCCTGGAGCTGGTCGCGAAAGCCGGTGGCACCACCGGCCTGGTAGAAGCCGGCTTTCGCCCACAGGCGGCAGGCGACGGCCTGGTAGAGCAGCCATCGGTTCACCATCACATCGAACAGCGGGTCCGGCGTGCTCACGGTGGTCGCCTGCAGCAGCGTGTCCCAGGCCGACTGCGCTGCCTCGATGCGTGCAAGGGCCGGTTGTGTCGCCGCTCGCGTGACGAGCGCACGAGCCGCGTCGGGGCTGTCGGCATGGCCGATCAGGAAGACGCGCTCGTGGACCTGGCCGCCTGCCAGTGTCGCCCCGGCTGCCAGTGCCGCACACGGGTCCAGGCCGCCGCCGCGCTGCTCGCCGAAGTGATCGGGCAGCACCAGCCGGCCCCGTGCATCGAAACACTCGCGCCGGTCGCAGCTCCAGTCGTCGGGCTCATCGTTCGGTCCGGCCAGCGCGAGGAAGGCGGTACCGTTGCCGAAGCCGGCCGATCGCTCCAGCTGCGTGCACAACAAGGCCGTCAGCCGACCGTCGGGCAGACGCTGGCGGAACATCGCCGTGTGTGTCGTCGCGCGGTCGCTGCGCTGCGCGCCCATCATCCACTCGACGATGCCGATCACGCGCAGGTGCAGAACCCGATGCCCGCGGTTCACCAGGCGCAGGCGAACCTGCTTGACCGCGGTCTGGGCATCGACACACCACGAGGCCGTCACCTCCAGCTCGCCGCGGCGGTGACCGATCACGCTGTGGCCCTGGCCGTGCGACACGCGGTAGACCGCCTGTGCATCACCCCAGGCCGACGGGGTCACGCTCCACACCTCGCGCGTACGCAGGTCCTGCAGCAGGAACCACTCCGACGGCGGATCGGCGACCGGGTCGTTCGACCACGCGGTGAGCTGGTGCAGTCGGCTGTTGTGCGCCCAGGTGTAGCCGCCGCCTGCCTCGGAGATCTGCGCGCCGAACTCGGCGTTCGCCAGCACATTGATCCAGGGGCGCTGCGGACGCAGCCGGGCGCCGACCTCGAAGGCGAACTCGCCCGACCCGGGTTTGAAGCTGCCGATCGGTGCCGTCGGTTCCTCGCCCGGTGCCGCGGCCAGCGCCATCGTCACCGCGACCCGCGACGTGGCGTGGCGCCGCTCGAAGGCCTGTTCGTGGGCATCACACCACTCCTGCACGTGGTGCAGCAGCGGACGCCCGTCCGCGTGCAGGCGCACCCGCGCAAGATGATTCAGCGTGCTCCACTCGTCGTTGGACAGTTCCTCGGCGCGCAGCACGATCAGTGCGGTGCTCGGCGATCCGGCCGGTGCCGCGCTGTCGGCCGTGTGTTGTTCGCGCAATCCCGCCAGCGCCTGCTGCAGCACCACCGCATAAGACGTGGGTTCGGCGTTCACCACGACGAGGTCGCAGGCGATGCCGCCCCAGGCCCAGATGCGCAGCGCCTGGGCGAGCGAGCGCAGCAGGCCGATGCCCTGGCCCGTGCCGGCCGACACCAGCACGATCGGGCGATCGCCCGAGATGCCGAAGCGCCACAGCAGGCGCCGGTCGCAGACTTCGCCGGCCGGGCCGGCGGCGCGCTCGGCCGCCGAGCGCGGGCTGGTGACACACAGGACCAGCGCCGTGCTCAGGGTCTGGACGGCCGCGAAATTCTCGGCGCTGATGCACAGACTGCGCAACCGGATCGCGGCGAGCGTGGCCGACATCAGCGACGCACGTTGCACGTGGCTCGACTGCCGGTACTTGTCGATCACGGCGCTGAGGACACCGCCGTTGTCCGACGCGGCGGTGGCGAAGGT
This sequence comes from uncultured Burkholderiales bacterium, assembly GCA_902826305.1. Taxonomy (GTDB): domain Bacteria; phylum Pseudomonadota; class Gammaproteobacteria; order Burkholderiales; family Burkholderiaceae_E; genus CADEEH01. The sequence goes on along the minus strand of CADEEH010000050.1, from coordinate 16,270 downwards.
CAGCGTCGCCTTGGCGTTCGGCTCGATGCGCAGGTGCACGGACAACGCACAGACCGGATCGAGTCCGCTGTCCAACGGTCGGCCCACCTCGGCCGTTGCGTCGCCGGGTGTCTCGAAGGCGGCACGCGGTTGTTGCGCACCGCGGTTTCGCCCGAGCCAGCGCTGGCGATCGGTCTGCACCTGCACCGCGAGCACGGCCGGGTCGCCGCCGGCCAGGAAGTGTGCCGCCCACAGACCCTGCTCGGTGGCCAGGCGCGGGGTGCGCTCGAACACCAGCGCCTGATGCGAGGCGCGCCAGTGCGCGCGCACGAAGAAGTTCGAGAACGCCGGGTGGGCCTCGTCGGCTCGCGCGTCGGCGAGCGTGATCTCGAACGCCGAGATCAGCTCGATCTCGAGCGTGCCCTCGCCGAGGTTGCGCAACTCGACCTGGCGGAACTCGATGTCGTCTTCCGGGCTCACCCAGACCGTCGTGTGCGCCTGCAAGTCGGGCCAGTCCGCATCGAAGCAGACGCGGTCGGCATGGTAGATGCTGCGGTAGGTCGCCGCGCGGTCCGGTGCCGGGTGCTGGGTGATGGACACCGGATGCTGCCGGGCGTCCCGCCGCAGGTAGAAGAAGCTGCCGCAGGCATCGCGCAACGCATCGTCGCGCCGGCGCGTGATGCCGAAGCGGCCCCATCGACTTTCGCCGGCACCGTTGGCGCGCAACGTGATGCTGTACCGTCCGTTGGACAGGACGTGGGTCGGCTCGATCGCGGTCGCACCGGGCAGGACCTCGCGCAGCAGCCCGGGTGGGCGCGGCTGCATGACCAGTGGCGGCGTGCCGGCAGGCGGAGCGTGCAGCGTCGAGACCTCGCGCGGCGCGCGCTCGTGCAGCAACGGAGACACCGCCTCGATGCGCGCGTGCGCCATGCCCCAGCGGCGCGGCGCGCCGCCCAGCAGCACGTTGGCCAGCGCAACGATGGTCATGCCCTGGTGGTGGGCCATGAAGGTACCCACCGGCGTGCAGCTTTCGCCCAGGGCCTGCCGGCCCGGCGTGAAATCCAGCGCCTCGATGAAGCCGTACCGTCCCCGCGCGTCGAGTGCTTCGAGAGCCGCGAAATTGCCTGCAGCGTCCCGGGCGTCGATCTGCGCGGCCAGTGCGGTGGCATAAGGCGCGATGACCAGTTCGTCGGGCGGCGTGCGGCGCAGCGCGAGGCGGGGGACGCCTTGCGGCGCGTACTGGTAGGCCAGCGTGTGATCGCGACCGGCATACGCCGATTCCGAGATGCCCCACGGCACCCGGAGCGTGTTGCCGAATGCAATCTGCTCGCGTACCGCGGCATCGCAGGCATCACTCAGCACGCTGCCCGGCGGTTCCTTCAGCACCAGGCTCGGCATCAGGTACTCGAACATCGAACCCGACCACGAGCGCAACCCGGCGGTTGCACCGACCGCATAGAACGGCCGGCCGAGCGCGGCCCAGTGCAGCACCGGCACGTCCCCCTTCGCTATCGCGAGCAGGCTGGTCAGGCGTGATTCGGAGGCCAGCAGATCGTAGAAGGACGCGTCCAGTTCCTGCTCGGCAACGCGGTATCCGATGTGGAACAGGTGCCGTTTCTGGTGGAAGAGGAATCCGAACTCGGGTTCCCAGGCCAACCGCTCGCAGCGCTCGGCCAGCGCATCGAGCCGTGGGCCTTGCGTGTCGTCGCGGGCCAGTTCGCGGCAGGCCCCGGCCACGGCAAGCAGGTGGCCGCTGAGGTTGCCGCTGTCCACGGTGGAAACGTACATCGGCAGCAGCGCACCACCGGTCAGCGTGTCGTACCAGTTCAGGAAGTGGCCGCGGTGACGTTGCAGCTGCGCGAGCGTGGACAGCGTGGCCTCGAGTCGCGAAGCCAGCTCGACGGTGTCGATCCAGCCGAACTGCCGGGCGCAGGCCGCGGCCAGCATGTACATGCCGATGTTGGTCGGCGACGTGCGGTGGGCTGTCATATCCTCCGGCAGGACCTGCAGATTGTCCGGCGGCAGGTGCCGGTCCTCGGCGCCGACGCAGCGTTCGAACAATCGCCAGGTGTCGCGGGCGATGCCCTCGAGGTAGGCCCGGTCCTGCAGCGACAGCATCTTCTCCGCATCGGCCGCCCGCGGGCGGCTCGACCACCAGATCCACACCGGCGTCAAGGCCCACAGGCCGCACAGCAGCACCGACAACCAGGGCGCGTGTGCGCCGGACACGAGCAGGCCGGCCAGCAGCGAGAGTGCAATCACCGGTTCGGCGACATGGCGCCGCATCACACCGGGCAGGTCGGTCCTCAGCCGTGCCTGCGTGGTCGCGGCGGTTGTCCACTGCAGCAGATGTCTTCGACTGACCGACATCCGGTACCCGGTACGGACCAGCGCATCACCAGCCAGCAGCGCCTGGTGCAGCAGCAGGGCCAGGTGCCACAGCCCGCCCAGGACCGCGCGGGCCAGTTCGCCGAACGCGAGCCGGTAGAAATGCACGGCAGCGAAGTCGCGCCGGCTCGGCAGCAGACCGGCCAGCGCGCCCATCAGGGGGCCGGCGGCGAAGGCCGTCATCAACAACGTCAGCACCACCACCGGCGGCGCGCCTCGTCCCGCCAGCGACAGCAGCAGCAGCGCCAGTGCCATCGGCGCGACCAGCGAGCGGCGCAGGTTGTCGAACATCTTCCAGCGGTTGATGGCGCGCAGCGGCAGATTGCCGGTGAGCAGGAACGGCAGCAGTTGCCAGTCGCCGCGCATCCAACGGTGCGCACGCGCGGCGGCCAGGTCGGCGTTCGACGGCGACTCCTCGATCAGGCTGATGTCCGAGACGGCCGCGCACCGGGCCAGCGACCCCTCGAGCAGGTCATGGCTCAGCACGCGGCCTTCGGGCAGGCGGCCGTCGAGAACGGCGTGCAATGCCTCGACGTCGAGCAGGCCCTTGCCGCTGAAGCTGCCCTCGCCGAACACGTCCTGGTAGATCTCCGAACTGGCGGCGCTGTAGGGGTCGATGCCGCTCTGGCCGGCGAACATCCAGTGAAAGGGGGTCAGCGCGTCCGCAGCCGGCAGCGGCGTCGCGATGCGCGGCTGCAGGATGCCGTAGCCGGAGAGCACGCTGCGCGCGACCGGATCCAGTCGCGGTTGATTCTGCGGATGCGCCGCGACACCGACGAGTTCACGCAGCCGCCCGGGCGGCAGCTGCGTATCGCTGTCGAGGCTGAGCACGTAGCGCGTGCCGGCGGCGATGCGCGACTCGGCGCCGAGATCGACGAACGCCTCCGCGTTGCCGAGCGCCAGCGTCGCGATCAGTTGCTCGAGCTTGCCGCGCTTGCGCTCCCAACCGATCCAGCGTTGCTCCGATTCGCTGAAACGGCGCGCGCGATGCAGCACGATGAAGCGGGGCGCCGCGTCCGCGGCCCGCCCGGCGTCATGCCGTGTGTTGAGTGCGCGGACTTGTTGCACGGCTTGCGCGAGCAGCGCGGCATCGGCGGCGAGTGACGCCTTGTCCGCATCGGCCCAGTCGGTCAGCAGCGCGAATTGGGCGTGGGATTCGTCGTTCGCCAGATGGTGCAGCAGCAGGCGATGCATCAGCCGTTCGGTCGCGACCGGGTCGGTGAGCATCGCCGGGATCACCACCATCACCCGGCTCTCCACCGGGATGCCCGCGGCCAGCGCCAGGCGTGGCAGGTGCTGCGGCCGCACCGACTCGCTGATCAGACGGTTGATGACGGCCACCACCGCCTCCGAGGCGGGGAACAGCATAAGCACGGCCGCGAGCAGCGACCACGCGTCGGGCACGCCGTCATGAAGGTGCAGCAACATCCAGGCGACCAGCCCGAGCGTGCCCGCGGCCAGTGTGCCGAGGTAGGCCGGCAACACCAGGCGCGGGGCCAGCGACCGTATCGGCGTCGCGACCAGGCTTGCACGCAGCCCGAGTGCGCTGCGCAGCGCGGGGCGCCCGGCTCCGGCCAGCCAATGCCCCGCCACGAGGGCCTCGTCGCCTTCGGCCGCCTGCATGCACCCGAGCAGCGCCCGAGCGACCTGCAGTTCGCTCCGCCCGCTGCGCCGGGCCAGCCGTTCGATCGCGTGCAACGTCTGGTCGCGGGTGGCCAGGTGCTCCGACTCGAACAGCGGCGATGCGAGCATGATGCGCATCAGCATGCTGGTCCGGCCGACGATGTCGGACCAGTCCGCATCGCCGATGGCGCGCAACGAGCCGACGGCATTGCTGACACTCAGGTTGTCGGCGGCCTGGTCGGCGGCCTGCTGCGCCTGGGCGGCGGCAGGATCCGGCAGCGCCCTGCGCAGCCAGGCCTGGTGTGCGGCCAGCGGGTCGGCGGACTCGTGGCTGCGCGGATCCTGCAGGCGCAGCGCCATCTGGGTCAGGAACGCGCGGCCGACGCCGCGCTGCTCCAGCAGCGCGAGCAGCGCATCGAGGTCGGCCACGGAGGTGCTGGCCAGGCGGTCGCAGCACAGGTTCGCCACCTCGCGGGCCGCCTTGCTGGCCGCCACACGCTCGGCCAGGCGCCGCAGCGCCTCGACCAGCAGGATGCGCAACGTCGTGGGCAACGCCCACATCTCGCCGAGCCGCAGTTCTCTCGTCTGCTGGTAGGCGAGCAGGAAGCCGACCAGCAGTTCCTCGTCGAATGCACCATCGGTGTGGGCGACGAACGCCCAGGCGATGCCGTAGACCCGAGGCAGGCCCGCCAGCGGCGGATCCTGGAGGACCGGCAGCGCGCGGAAATAGCGCCGCGGCAGGCCCTCGCGGATCGTCCGCAACTGGGCCTCGATCAGGTGGAAGTTGTCGAGCAGCCATTCGGCGGCCGGACTGACGTCATAACCCGTCGCCGCGTGAGCACCGATGTACCGATGGGCCTCACGCAGCGCGGCGATGTTGCCGAGAAGGCGTGGATAGAAGGTCGCCGCGTGCCACCGGGTGCCGGCACAACGGTGCGACTCACCGAGACTGCGGCCGTGCTGCTCGAAGCGCTCGAGCCCGAAGATCTCGGATCGGATCGGCGCGTCCAGACGCCCTCGTGCACCGTCGAGCAGGTCCACCAGCGCGGGCGACGCTTCGGGCACCAGGCCCGACAGCTCGGCTCGTACTAGAACACCGATAAGGCGCCCCCGATCAGCAGCGTGGCCATCAGCAACGTCGTCACGATGCGCCCGGCCAGGAAGCGGTGCAGTGCCTCGCCGCCGCATTGCAGGGAGAAGAACCGCCCGCTCAGGTCGCGGCAGCTTCGCAGATGGGATTCGAGCGCGGACAACTCGGCCGGGGAGGTGTGGGCCGCGTGGCCGTAAGAAGCCGTGGTCCAGGCCGGGGGCGTGGCGTCGAGTGTATGAAAGACCATGCCAGCGAGGCTACGCCCGTACCGCGACCCTCGTCTGTACGGCAGCGCACATTCCGATGGCAGGGCCGCCCGCAAGAATTCCACCGCGCGATCGGCGGGCGGCCGGCGCGGCGAGACACATCCCCACAACCATCATGGGTTGGTGTCAGTTCGAGAAGACGTCCTCCGGTGCCGGTTTCGACCCGAGGTCAGGAGGTTCGTCCCTGCCACCATTGCGCCAGCGCCGCATCCACCGGCTCCTGGGCATACCCGTCGACCGGCTGGATGCCGACATCGAGGAGTTTCTTGCTGGGACCGTCGCCGACGCGTGCCGCGAACAATGCCTCGCAGCCGGCCAGCGCACGCAGCGCCACCTCACGTTTGTCCTCGATCACGTGTTCACCGCGCGAATAATGTTCGACGACCCGGGTCTCGAGAAACTGCGGACCGCCGGCACCGACGTCGTAGACGGCGAACTCGTCGGCCTCACCGAAATGTTCGTCGATGAAGGCACGGTTCGTCGTCGCGACGGCGACTCGGGTGGGATTGCTCATCAGAGTTCTCCTGGTGGGGTCGGTTGCGCCTGCTGCGTCTTGCCGAAGGATCGGGCGGCATTGCCGCTCGCCACCCAACGTGGTGCGAAGACACGCCCCGCAAGGGGGCCGACGCCGCGTCCGTGGCCAGCGGCCGAGGCGTCGATTCTGGCGGTAGTCGGTGAACGATCAGCCATAACTCCCCGCATGCCGAGGGCTTTGCCGCAACGACGCGCGCCGATCGCGGCGCACCGTCTTGTTGCGATGAATGCATCACCTTCCCCGGTGAGCAAGCAACGTGCCGACCGCTGGGATGGTCGGACCGCCGCGGGACATCTTCTGCCCGGCCGGTGACAACATGAAGAAGGCGAGTTCCCGGGCCGCGGGCGCCCTGGTGGAACGGATGACCCGACGTGCCGGGCCGACGGACTCAATCGACTCAATCGACTCGATCGACGCGATCGGCACGCTCGGATGCGCCGGCATGTTGCCGGCCGCGGTCAGTCGGTGGATCGCTGGCCGATGGTAGAACAGCCCGTCACCGATGTCATCCTGCAGCGCGATTATTCGATCGGACGGTCCGCAGGCTGCCCGCCATTCATGCCGCCTCCGCCGGCATCACCGTCAGACCGCGGCGGCGATCCCGTCGGAGCGAGGATCGGCCGCACCTTCGATCCGGCCGTCGGCGTGCCGTACCAACGCGCCCGCATGCCCCATGGTGTCGCTGAACGCCTCGTCGAGCACCTCGACCGCGTGACCGGCCGTGCGCAGCGCCTGCAGCAGCGGCTCGTCGAACCGGTTCTCGAGCTTGAGCGTCGTGCTGGTGTCCCCCCAGGTGCGCCCCAGCAGCCAGCGCGGCGCACTCACCGCCTGCTGCAGCGACGCGCCGAAACGGGCATACCGCGTGAAGACCGCGGCCTGGGTCTGCGGCTGACCTTCGCCCCCCATCGTGCCGTAGGGCATCACCCGACCGTCGTCGAACAGCGCCAGCGCCGGATTCAGCGTGTGGAACGGCTTGTGCCCGGGCTCCAGGGTGTTCAGCGCCGCCGGATCGAGCGAGAAGCTGCAGCCTCGGTTCTGCCAGGTGATGCCGCAGTCCCGAAGCACGACGCCGGAACCGAACTCCCAATACACGCTCTGGATGAAACTGACCGCCCGTCCCTCGCGGTCGATCGCGCCCATCCAGATGGTGTCGCCGGCGGCGCTCGGCTGCGGCCAGGCTCGTGCGTGCCGGCGATCGATCGCCGCAGCTCGCCTGTCCAGCTCTTCGGGCAACAGGCACTCGCGCGGATCACGCGGCACGCGCCGCGGGTCGGTGACGACACGGTCGCGGACCAGGAACGCCTGCTTGGTCGATTCGACCAGCCCGTGCAGATGATCGAAGCCCTCGCCCGCACGCACCCCCAGGCGCTCGAACACACCCAGGATCAGCAGCGACGCCAATCCCTGCGTCGGCGGCGGCAGGTTGAACAGGCTGCAATCGGACAGGCGCAGCGACAGCGGCGCCACGGTCGCGGCACGATAGGCGGCGAGATCGGCGCTGCGCACCGGGCTGCCCAGGCGGGCGAGTTCAGCGGCGATCCGATGCGCGAGCTCACCGTGGTAGAAATCGTCGAGCCCGCGACGAGCCAGGTGCTCCAATGTCCCGGCCAATGCCGGCTGGCGCAGGCGATGGCCGACGACCGGGGCCGCGCCATCGACCAGGAAGGTGTCCGCGAAGCCCGGCACGTCCTTCAGCTCGGCGAGCTTCTGTGCCGTCAGGCGTGACTGGCTGGTCGAGACGGCCACCCCGTCGCGTGCATGTCGGATCGCGTCGGACAGCAGTCGCTCGAGCGGCAGGGCCGGACCCCAGTCCGCGGCAAGCGCCAAGGCGCGGGCCCAGCCGCCGACCGTGCCGGCGACCGTCAGCGCCGCGCCGGGTCCGCGCGTGGGCAACGTCTCGCGCCCGCGATACCACTGGCGATCGGCCAGCGCGGCCGCGCTGCCGCAGGCGTCGATCGCCACCGGCGCCCTCCCCGGTTCGTGAACGAGCCAGAAGCCGTCACCACCGATCGCGTTCATGTGCGGGTAGACGACGGCAATCGCCGCGGCCGCCGCGACCATCGCTTCGATCACATTGCCGCCGTCGCGCAACACGTCGCGGCCGGCCTGCGCGGCCAGGTGATGAGGGGCGACCAGCATGCCGCCGGTGGCCTGGAGGGTGTGCAGCATCATGGCCTTTCGGGAAGGTCGCGTCGATCCGGCTCGATCACCACGGCCCGGTCGACCGACTCGATCAACCGCCTCGAGTCGACACCTGCACCGGGGGCATCGTCGAGCGGATGAAGACACGCCAGGTGGCGATCCCGCCCGACCAGCCGTTGGGTCGGGTCCTCCAGCGCGCAGTCCGGCCGGGCACGATCACACCGCGAGCGGAATCGACAACCGGCCGGCAGGTTCGCGGCGCTGGGGATCTCGCCGGGCAGGCTGACGACAAGCGGGGCATCGAAGCGCGGGAACGCCCGCATCAGTCCCCGCGTATACGGGTGCAGCGGGGCGGCCAGCACCTCGCGGGTGCGGCCCAGCTCGACGATGCGGCCCAGGTACATCACCGCGACCCGCTCGCACAGGTAGGTGGCCACGCCGAGATCGTGGGTGACGAAGACCATCGCCAGCCCCTGCGAGCGCTGCAGGTCGCGCAGCAGATTGAGCAGTTGCGCCTGCACCGACACGTCGAGCCCGGCCACCGACTCGTCGGCGACGAGCACCCGCGGCTCGCTGGCCAGTGCCCGCGCGACCGCTACGCGACGCACCTGGCCACCGGACAGCTCCGAGGGCACCTTCGCACGCACGTCGGCCGGCAGGCCGACCATCGCCAGCAGTTCGTCGACCCGGCCCGGCAGCTCGGCGCGTTCGCGCAATCCGTGCAGGCGCACCGGCTCGGCCAGCAGGTCGGTCACCGTCATCCGCGGGTTCAGCGATCCGCGTGCGTCCTGGTAGATGCAGGCGACCTCGCGGGCAAACAGCCTGCGCTGCGCGCGGTCGAGGCTCGACAGGTCGTTCGCGCCGAACAGCACCCGCCCGTTGCTCACCTGCTCCAGGCCGAGCATCACCCGCACCAGCGTCGACTTGCCCGAACCGCTCTCACCCACCAGTGCGATCGACTCGCCGGCGTGTACGGTCAACCGCACACCGTCCAGCGCGCGCAGCCGACGCCGGCCGCCGTCGATCGCAAACGACTTCTCCACATCGAGCAATGAAAAAAGCGGCAACGACGAGTGCTCGGGCCGTGTGTCACCTGCCGGGATCGGGACGGCCGCCATCGGACCCGTCATGGATGCCAGCAGGCGACGCGCGCGTCACCGTCCACCGTCGGCGGCGGCCGTTCGGCACGGCAGCGTGCCGAAGCCGACGCGCAGCGCGGCGCGAATCGGCAACCCGGCGGCATCGCCGACAGCGCGGGCACCACACCGGCGATCGGTGCCAGCCGTCGCGCGCCGAACTCGATCGCACTGGCCCGCAGGCCACGCGTGTACGGATGTTTCGGAGCGTTCATCACCGCGCGTGCCGGGCCCTCCTCGACGATCTGGCCAGCGTACATCACCGCGACCCGATCGGCCACCTGCGTGGCCAGCGCCAGGTCGTGCAGCACGAAGATCGCCGATGCGCCGAGCGCGCGCACACGCTCGAGCACCAGCACCATGATCTGCGCCTGGATCGTGACGTCCAGCGCGCTCGTCGGTTCATCGGCGATCAGAAGGCGCGGCTCGCAGGCCAGTGCGATCGCGATCATCACCCGCTGCTGCATGCCGCCGGACAACTCGTGCGGGTAGGCCGACAGCCGCGAGGCGGGCTCGGCGATGCCGACGCTGGCCAGCAGTTCGATCGCCCGCTCGCGACAGGCCGCACGCCCGAGCCCGCGGTGTCGCCGCAGCGGCTCGGCCAGATGTGTGAGCACCGTGAAACAGGGATTCAGCGCCGCCGAGGCATCCTGGAAGATCATGCCCATGCGGGCGCCACGCAGCGGCTGCAGCGTGCGCTCGCTGGCGCCGACGATCTCGGTGTCGCCGATCCGGATCCCGCCTTCCAGCGACACCTCGGGAGGCCGCAGCAGCCCCATCGCGGCATACGCCAGCGTCGACTTGCCGGCACCACTTTCACCGATCAGCGCCAGCGTCCGCCCGGCGGGCAGGCGCAACGAGACGTCGTCGAGCACGGCCACACCGCGACGGCGCACCGTCAGATGCTCGGCACGGAAGATGTCGCCGCCGGTCACGACACGCCGCGGGTGCGCGGGTCGAGCGCGTCGCGCAGGCCCTCGGCCAGCAGGTTCAGCCCGACCAGCAGCAGCGCCAGCACCAGGCCGGGCATGCCGGCCATCCAGGGTGCCATGCTGATGAAGCCGCGGCCCTCGGCGATCATCAGTCCCCAGTCCGGGGTGGGCGGCACCACGCCCAAGCCCAGGAATGACAGGCCCGAGGCGAGCAGTATCGCGATCGATATCCGCATGCCGGCCTGGATCAGGATCGGCGAGGCGATGTTGGGCAACACGTGACGCCACACGATCTCGCGCTCGGGCACCCCCATCAGGCGCGCGGCCTCGATGTAGGGCCGCGCCTTGACCTGCAGCACGTCCGCCCGCACGGTGCGCGCGAAGGGCCCGACGAACGACAGCGCCAGGGCGAGGATCACGTTGCCCATGCCCAGGCCGAGCACGGCCATGAAGGCCATCGCCATGATCAGTTCGGGAAAGGCGAGCAGTCCGTCGACGAAACGCATCAGCAGCCACTCGACACGTCCGCCGCGCAGTCCGGCGACAAGACCCACCGCCACGCCGGCGATCAGGCCCAGAGTCACCGAGCTGAAGCCGATCCAAAGCGCCGAGCGGGCACCGAAGAACGTCCGCGAGAGGATGTCCTGCCCGAACGAGTCGGTGCCCATCCAGTGCGCGGCCGACGGCCCCTGCATCGCATCGGCGAAGTTCTGTTCGGTGGGCGGGTACGGGGCCAGCAGCGGCGCGAACACCGCGGCGAACACGAAGACCAGCACGATGATGCCCCCGGCCAGCGCCTTGCGCTGTTGCCGCAGCAGCCGCCACAGGCGCACCGAACGCATGGCCAGGCGAGCCGCCGGGGTGTGCTCCCCGACCGGCGAATCGGAGACGGCACTCATGTCGTCCGCAGCCTCGGATCGAGCACGGAATAGGTACGATCGACCACGAAGTTGACCGAGATGAACAGCAGTGCGGTGATCATGATCCCGGCCTGCACCACCAGGTACTCGCGGGTCTGCACGGCGCCGGTGATCATCATGCCCAGGCCGGGCAGAGTGAACACCACCTCGGTCATCACCGCGCCGCGGAGCATGCCGCCGAGTTGCAGGCCGATGACGGTGACCAGCGGCATCAGCACGTTGCGCATGCCGTGCACCCAGACCACCCGCCACTCGGGTTCGCCGCGCGCACGGGCGGCGCTCATGTACGGCTGCTCCAGCACCTCCAGCAGGCTGGCGCGAGTGACGGTGGCGATCAGGCCGACGTACCAGGCACCCAGCGTGAGCGCGGGGAGCGCCAGGTGCCACAGGCCGGTGACCGGATCGGCCCACGGCGAGACGTATCCCATGCTCGGGAACCAGCCGAAGCCGACGCTGAAGATCCAGATCAGCACCACACCCAGGTAGAAGCTCGGGAACGCGTTGCCGCCGATCGCGATCGCGCTCGCCAGCAGATCGATCCAGCTGTTGCGCCGGACCGCCGCCAGCACACCGAGCGGTATGCCCACCGCGAGGGCCACCACCAGCGACAGCGCGGCCAGCGTCAGCGTGACCGGCAGCGCCTGCAGCACGGCGAGTTCGAAGATGTCCTGCCGGCTGACGTAGCTGCTGCCCCAGTCCCCGTGCACGAAGCGGCCGAGCCACTGCGCGTACTGCTGCAGCCACGGCCGGTCCAGGCCGAGCTGATGGTAGAGCTGGTCGTAGGACTCGCGCGAGAAATCCGAACCCAGCAGCAGCGCGACCGGGTCCCCCGGGCTCAGCTTCAGGAACGCGAAACTGAGCCCGGAGACGACCAGCAGCACGACCCCGGTCTGCGCGACAGTGCCCAGCGCGCGCCCCAGGCGCGGCGCGGCGAAGCGCCGGGGCCGCGGCGGCGGCGTCATCGTCACCGGATCAGGCCAGCGAGACCGTGTGCAGGTTCAGCAGGTCGGCCGGAACGTATTCGAATCCCTGGACTTTCTTGGACAGGATCTTGAATACCTTCATGTGCGCCAGCACCGCCAGCGGCGCATCGGCCATCAGCACATCCTCGGCCTCGACATAGAGCTTGCGGCGTGTCGGCACGTCGGTGGTGTCGGATGCGGCCTGCACCGCCTGGTCGAACTTCGGGTTGCTGTAGCCGACGAAGTTCCACGGCCGGCCGGTGGACCATTCGGGCGTGATCGTCTCGTCCGGGTCCAGGTCGGCGACCCATGCCTCGTCGTAGAGATCGAAGTCGCCGGCATTGCGCCGCTGCAGCCAGATCGCGCGGTCGACGAGTTCGATCTTCGGCCTGATGCCGATCTGGGCGAGCATCGGCGAGATCAGCTGCGCATTGCGTGTACCCAGGCCGCCGGAGCCGGTGAAACCCTCGGTCACGATGTACGACGGCGTGATCTCGCCCTCGACCTTGGACTTCGAACGCAGCGCGCGCGCCTTGGCGAGGTCGAAGTACTGGCCGCGCCCGCTCTTGGCGATCGCCGGATCGTAGAACTGGGTCATCGGCGGAGAGATGCAGGTGTAGGCGGCGATCGCCTCGCCGAAATAACTCTGCTGCACGATGACCTGCCGATCGATCGCAAACGACACCGCCTGGCGCAACGCCGGGTCGTTGAACGGCTCGCGCCGGTTGTTCATGCCGAGGAACGCGTAGTTGCCCTCGACCTGGCCGAAGACCTGGACCGCCGGGCTTTTCCGGAGTTGCGGGATGAACTGGAACGGACAGACGGACAGACCGTCGACCTGGCCCGACATCAGCGCGGCCACCGCGGCACTGGGCTCCTTGATCAGCTTGATGACGACCCCGTCGAGGTACGGAAGACCGGCCTCGAAGTAGTCGGGATTGCGCACCAGCTCGATCGCGTCGTTCTCCTTCCAGGAGGCGAGCTTGAAAGGTCCGGTCCCCACCGGCGCGCGACCGAATCCCGCGCCGGCCGATTCGACCGCACGTCTGCTGACGATCGTGCCGGCGCGGCCGGTGCTGCCGGTCAGCGCGACCGGCAGGAACGCGAACGGCTTCTTGAAGCGCAGGCGGACGGTCATCGGGTCGAGGATGTCGATGCCGTCGAGCTGCTCCAGCTTCCAGGCATGGGGCGACTTCAGGCCGGGTGACTTGACGCGCTCCAGGCTCCACTTGACGGCCTCCGCGTCGCAGGGATCACCGTTGTGGAACTTCACGCCCGGACGCAACTTGAACACATGGGTCTTCTCGTCGGGCATGTCCCACGTCGTGGCCAGGTCGGGCGCGAAGCTGACGGTCTTGCCGTCGTAGGCCACCTTGAGCAGGCCGTTGAAGACGTTGTTGATGATCTTGATCGATCCGGCCGACGACGTCAGGTGCGGATCGAGTGTATCGATCGCCTCCACCCAGGCCAGGTTCAGCGTGCCGCCCTTCTTCGGCGCGGCGATCGCCGGCGTGACGCCCGTGGCGGCGGCCGACAGCAGGCCGGCACCGGCGGCCTGCAGCAGGTTCCGGCGGCTGAAGCGGGTGGCAAGAGCGGCGGCCAGGGTGGTCTTGTGGTCGTGTCCGGACATCGTGGAACTCTCCAGGTGATCGAGGCGGGCGGATGAGGGGGCGAGGGACTGCGTCGGCATGTCGCGCGATCAGGGCAGCGGTGCGGCGTTCATGTGCCGCACGAGATCGGGCACGGTATCGAGCACGTGCTGGCGCATCGCGATCTCGCAGGTCGGCGGATCGGCACGACGCAACACGTCGAGCAGCTTCTCATGGTGTTCGCGTGTGCCGACGTGTCGATCGGGCATCGCGTCCCAGACCCGCATGTGCGGCTCGATGACCGCGTGCAGGCTGGCGATCTGCCGCATCAGGCGCGGACTGGCGCTGTGGGCGCACAGCGCCTCGTGGAACGCGCGGTGGGCGGTGGTCCAGTCGGTCGCGGGATCGGCGCGGTCTTCCATCACGTCCAGGCGCTGCGCGAGCCGGCGCAGGTCGGCCGGCCCCATCCGCGGCACGGCCAGGCGCACGGCCAGGCCTTCGAGCACCGCGCGCATCTCGAAGACTTCGCACATGTCCTGCAGATTCAGTTCATTGACGGTGGCACCGCGATTCGCACGCAATGTCACCAGGCCCTCGGCGGCCAGTCGTCGCAACGCCTCGCGCACCGGCATGCGGCTGGTGCCGATCTCGGTGGCGATCGTCTCGGGAATCAGCCGCTCGCCGGCACGGAAGCGCCCGAGCCGCAACGCGGCGAGGATATGGGCGTAGGCCTCGTCGTGTGCGGCGGCGCCGGGCCTGTCGAGATCAAGACCGTGTGGAAGGTTCATGGGTCATAGTCGTTGCAATGGCGGCAGCGCCGGATCCGGACGCACATCATTGGATCCAAAGATCCTGCATCCGCTCTCGAGCAGCATTCGTGCCAGGTGTCCCGGAGCCGCCGACGGCCCTCGGCATCGCGATTGCGGCGGTTCGTGCTCCAATCAAGGTCACGGAACCGCACCAGCCTGGTGATCCGCTGGTGATCCGGTGTCGCCCCGCCGGGCCGACGCCCACTTCACGAACGAACGACGATGCTCCAGACCCTCGCCATCCAGAACTACCGGACGTTGCGCGACCTCGTGATCCCGCTCGAGCAGAGCAACCTGATCACCGGCGCCAACGGCAGCGGCAAGTCGAATGTCTACAAGGCGCTGCGCCTGCTCGCCGACACGGCGCAAGGCGGGGTCATCGCCTCGCTGGCGCGCGAGGGTGGACTGGCCTCGACGCTGTGGGCCGGGCCGGAGACGATCGCCGGGTCCGTGCGACGCGGCGAGACCCCGGTGCAAGGCACGCGACGAACAAAACCGGTCAGCCTGAGCCTCGGCTTCGTCGGCGACGAGTTCAGCTACTCGATCGACCTCGGTCTGCCGATCCCCGGTTCATCGGCGTTTGCACTCGACCCGGTGATCAAGACCGAATGCGTCTGGGCCGGACAGATACCCCGCCCTGCCGCGATGCTGGTCGAGCGCAAGGGTCCGCTGGTGCGCTCGCGCGAGCCGGACGGCGATTGGCGTACGGTGCATGATCGGCTGCGCAGTTTCGACAGCATGCTGGCGCAGCTCGCCGATCCCGCGGCGACGCCGGAGCTGATGGCGCTGCGCGAGCAGATCCGCTCCTGGCGCTTCTACGACCACTTCCGGACCGACGCCGAGGCGCCGATGCGCCAGCCCCGGATCGGCACCCACACGCCGGTGCTCGGCCACGACGGCGCCGACCTGGCCGCGGCGCTGCAGACGATCCGCGAGATCGGCGATGCCGCCGCGCTCGATGCGGCAGTCGACGATGCGTTCGCGGGGGCGACGATCGAGATCGACGCACGCGACGGCCGCTTCGAGACCCTGATGCGGCAACACGGCCTGCTGCGACCCCTGCGGGCGGTCGAGCTCTCCGACGGGACGTTGCGCTACCTGCTGTGGATCGCCGCGCTGCTGTCGCCACGGCCACCGTCGCTGCTGGTGCTCAACGAGCCCGAGACCAGCCTGCATCCGGATCTGCTGCCGGCCCTCGGACGGCTGATCGCCAGCGCTGCCGAGCGATCGCAGGTCTTCGTGGTGTCGCATGCCAGCCGACTGATCGCCACCCTCGAACAACAGCAGGATTGCCGGTCGTTCGTGCTGGACAAGGACCTCGGCGAGACGACGGTGGCGGGGCTGGATGACCTCGATCGGCCCGCCTGGCGCTGGCCGGGGCGGTGAACGACGCGGCATGCGCCGCGACGCCGCTCTCGCCGCCGGGGCATCCGTCGGGACCGCAGGTCCATCGGCTCAGAGCCCGGTGAACGCGAAGTCGACCTCCGGTTTCAGGCCGCTGACGATCCTGGCGATGCTCTTGCCCGATCCGCAGGCGTGGGTCCAGCCCAGCGTCCCGTGGCCGGTGTTCAGGAACAGGTTCTTCACCTTGGAGCGGCCGACCATCGGCACGTTGCTCGGCGTGGCCGGCCGCAAGCCGGTCCAGAACTGGGCCTGGCTCGCATCGCCGGCATCCGGGAACAACTGTTGGACGCGCCGCACGATCGCCTCGCAACGCACCCGGTTCAGATCCCGGTCGTAGCCGTTCAGTTCGGCGGTGCCGGCGATGCGGAGCCGGTCGCCCAGCCGCGAGAACACCAGCTTGTACTCGTCATCCGTAAGCGAGACCTGGTGCGCCATCGACTGGTCCTTGACCGGCATCGTCACCGAGTAGCCCTTGGCCGGATAGATCGGCAGCGA
>CADEEH010000049.1 GCA_902826305.1 uncultured Burkholderiales bacterium | reverse complement strand
CGCGAAGCACGTCGACCTGCTCCAGGTTGAAGCTCTCCCGGTTGTACTGCGCGACATCGCGGATGCCGTCCAGGTACAGGTCACCGAACGAATAGAACCCGCGCACGTTGTAGTTGTCGCCGATGCGCCCGCCCTCGCCGGCGTTCATCGTCAGGCCGGGCACGTTGCGCAGCGCGCTGCGCAGCGTGTCGCCACCCTGGTCACGGATCACCGCGCCGGGGATCACGGTGACCGACTGCGGGATGTCCTTCGGCAGCTGGGGTGTGCGGCCCACGGTCGTGCGCTCGCCCTGGTAGCTGGTGGCGTTCGGCTCGTCGGATGCGCGGACTTCGACCGGCGCGAGAGTGGGCTGCGGGGTCGTGCCGGGTGTCTGCGCGAACAGCGGCAGCGGCGCCGCGCAGAACATCAGCGCTGCGAGTGAGCCGAGTGTGTCGGCGCGTGGCGAGGAGCCGACGGGGAGGGTCCGCGCATCGCGGCTCTCCTGGGCGGCGGATTCGGCAGTCGCCGCGAAGGCGGCGTGAGGGACATGGCAAGCCAACGGAGTGCTCCTGGAGTCACGGGGCTGGCTCGCTGGATCGGGCGAGGCGCGTCCGATCGGGCTGGCTTGCGGGGTGGGACGAGGTTCAGGCGTTCAGGATCAGGCGATCGTTCCGGGTGATGCGCAGACGGTACTCGCGGCCGCGGTGCAGGATCACCAGTTCGTCGCCACCGGCGAACAGGGTGGCGCTGCGGATGCGTGGAGATGCCGGCGCAGGGCCGGTCGGCTTCGTGATGTCGAGCGCGACGTCGGCGGCGCGATCCGGCGTGATGATGGCCGGTGGACTCGGTCGACGGGCAGGGGTCACAGGGTGTCGGCCATTGAACGGGCGGTGGGTTGATGCACGACAAGAACGGAAACACGACTCGGAAACACGACGGGAGTATGCCTAACAACGCGAATGATTCGCATTAATAATACCACACACGCCGCCCGACACAAGTGCCACGACCCGGGTTTCTGCACGAGCGGGACGTGCAGCGCGTGGCGGTCAGCCTTGCGCCGCCAGCGCCCGGCCCTCGGCCGGCCCGCGCAGCCGCGTCAACACGTGGGCGGCCATCCCGCGCGCGAGTTCGTGTTCGGCAAGGAACACGTCGCCGAGCTGTTCGTCGCGCATCAGCCGGGCCTCGTCCTCGTTGCGGGTTCGCAGCACCACCAGCAGCCCGGGGTTCAGGGTGCGGGCGATCTCGACCATCCGGCGCACGTGCAACGTATCCGGCAGCGCGATCACCAGCACCGCCGCACGGGCGATGTGCGCCTGGATCAGCACCTCCGGTGTCGACGCATCGCCGCTGACCGCGGCGATGCCGTCCTGGCGCAGCGCGTCGACGATGCCGCGGTTCTCCTCGGCGACGACAAACGGGACGTGATGCTCGCGCAGCGTCGCGCCGATCCTCCGGCCGACGCGACCGTAGCCGACGAGGACGACCTGTCCGGTCAGCGAGGCCTGGTCGACCGTCGTCGGCAGCTGCGCGAGCGGGTCATCGCGCTGCTCGAGTCGCCTCGCCAGCGCCGAGCGCAGTCGTATCCAGCGCTGCAGCGGCTCGATCGCGGCGAACACCGCCGCGTTGGCTGCGATCGAGATCAGCGCCGCGGCGAGCACCAGGCTGCGCCCTTCGGCCGGCATCAGGTTCAGCGCGACGCCGAGTCCGGCCAGGATGAACGAGAACTCGCCGATCTGTGCCAGGCTCGCGCCGACGGTCAGTGCGGTGTTGAGCGGATAACGAAAGGCGAGCACCAGCAGCACTGCGGCGATCGTCTTGCCGATCATCACGATCGCGACCACCGCCAGCACCTTGCCCGGCTGCATCCACAACACCGTCGGGTCGAACAACATGCCGACCGAGACGAAGAACAGCACCGCGAACGCGTCGCGCAACGGCAATGATTCGGCGGCGGCACGCTGGCTGAACTCGGATTCGCGCAACAACATGCCCGAGAAGAACGCGCCCAGTGCGAAGGACACGTCGAACAGGGCGGCGGCGCCGAACGCGACCCCGATGGCCGCGGCCACCACGCCGAGGGTGAACAGCTCGCGCGAACCGGTCCGGGCGACCGACCACAGCAGCCGGGGCAGGACCCGCCGGCCGATCAGCAGCATCGACGCGATGAACGCGGCCACCTTGGCCAGCGTGATCGCGACCGCGATCAGCAGATCGACACCCGACACCGGTCCGCCGTCCTCCGACCCCGTGGTGTTGAACGCGCCCCCGATCGCCGGCAGCAGCACCAGCACCAGCACCATCACCAGGTCCTCGACCACCAGCCAGCCGACCGCGATGCGGCCATTGATCGATTCGAGCAGACCCTTGGCCTCGAGGGCGCGCAGCAGCACCACGGTGCTGGCCACCGACAGGCACAGCCCGAAGACCAGTGCCGCGCCCGCCGGCCAGCCCCAGGCCGTTGCGGTGCCCGCGCCGAGTGCCACCGCGACCAGGATCTGCACGATCGCCCCGGGCACCGCGATCCGCCGCACCGCCAGCAGGTCGTCGATCGAGAAGTGCAGGCCGACGCCGAACATCAGCAGCATCACCCCGATCTCCGCCAGCTGGCCCGCGAGATGCACGTCGGCGACGAAACCCGGGGTCGACGGACCGATCATCACGCCAGCGAGCAGATAACCCACCAGCGGCGGCATCCGCAGGCGGGCGGCGACGAATCCGAGCAGCATCGCCAGGCCGAAAGCGGCGGCGATCGTGGCGATCAGGCTGACGTCATGGGGCATGCGGGTCGTCGCGTCGGGTCGGGGTTGCGGGTGGGTGCATGCTGGCACGGTCATCGGGGAGAAGGCGCGGAACCCTCACAGCGAGCGAGCGGGACGTGCCCGCGGCGTCTCGTGGGAAACTGTCGACATGCCCGGCGCCGGACGCCGGGGATCGGTTCGACCACGAACCCTGGCGCGGAGGAGACACGATGACCGATCGACGTGGTGTTCTGCTGGCTGGCCTGGCCGCCGGCCTGCTGCCCCTGCCCGCATGGGCCGCCTGGCCCGAGCGACCGCTGCGGATCGTGGCGCCGTTTCCGCCGGGTGGCAGTTCCGACGTGATCGCGCGGCTGATCGCCAAGCCGCTGGGTGACGCCCTCGGGCAGACGGTGATCGTCGAGAATCGCACCGGTGCCAACGGCGCGATCGGCGCGGCTGCGGTGGCACAGGCCACCGACGGTCAAACGATGCTGCTGTCGGACATGAGTTCGATGGCGATCAACGCGGTGATGCTCAAGGATCTGCCGTACAAGCCGGAACAGCTGGTCGGCGCGACGATGCTCGCGTATTCGCCGCACCTGCTGGTGACCCATCCCCAGTATCCGGCGAACAACCTGCGGGAAGTGGTCGAGCAGTCGAACAGAAAAGTGATCGCCCTCGCGTCGTCGGGTGTCGGATCGGCCAATCACCTGGGCGCCGTGGAGATCGCGCTCGCCTCCGGGATGAAGTTCGTGCACGTCCCGTTCCGCGGCGGGGCGCAGAGCATCGCCGACGTTGCCGCGGGCAACACCCAGCTCGTGCTCAACGGCATGCTGGCGACGCTGCCGCTGGTGCAGGCCGGCCGGCTGAAGATGATCGGCGTCTCCAGGCGCAGCCGGGTGCCTTTGCTGTCGGACGTGCCGACGATCGCCGAGCAGGGTGTCAAGGACTTCGAATCCGGCACGTACCAGGGCATCGCGGTCCCGGCATCGATGGACCGGGCCGCGGTGCAGAAGCTGAGTGCGGCGCTGATCCAGGTGATCCGCGAACCGGAGATGCGGGCGCGGCTCGCCGCCGCCGGCGCCGAGGTGATGACCTCCAGTCCGAAGGAGACCACCGATTTCCTGGCCGCCGAGGCGAAGCGCTGGTCCGCGCTGATCCAGCGGGCGGGATCCCAGCTCGAGGGCAACTCCTAGGGCCCGTCGTCAGGCCCGCTCCACTGAACTTTCGTGCCGGTGCGCGCCGCGATGTCGGGTTTGTCGCAAACGACACAGCGCCGGTGATCGTCGGCGACACGCCAACTTCTTGATTCACAAGCAGTCACGTGCTGGCACGGCTCTCGCATTGCAGGGGCACGACCCCTCACTGCGAGCGAGCCAGCGGCATGAGCAACACATCCTTCGTATCGATCGGTGATCTGCGCAAGTCGCGCAACGCGGTAAGCCTGCCGGTGACGCCGCCGGTCACCTCGGGCTGTTCGACCTCGGGGGCCGCCGGCAAGGCGAGCTGCGGGTCGTCCGACGGGCCCGACGACATGCCTCCGGAGATCTGGGAGAAGGTCAAGAACCATCCCTGTTATTCGGAAGAGGCACATCACCACTACGCACGGATGCATGTCGCGGTCGCCCCCGCCTGCAACATCCAGTGCAACTACTGCAACCGCAAGTACGACTGCTCGAACGAGTCGCGCCCCGGCGTGGTCAGCCAGAAGCTGACCCCGGACCAGGCGGTCAGGAAGGTGCTCGCGGTGGCCAGCGAGATCCCGCAGATGACGGTGCTCGGCATCGCCGGACCGGGGGACGCACTGGCCAATCCGAAGAAGACCTTCGAGACCTTCCGCCAGCTCCAGGAGACCGCGCCGGACATCAAGCTGTGCCTGTCGACCAACGGGCTGGCGCTGCCCGACATGGTCGACGAGATCTGCAAGTACAACATCGACCATGTGACGATCACGATCAACATGGTCGATCCGGCGGTCGGCGAGAAGATCTATCCGTGGATCTTCTGGAACCACCGCCGGGTCACCGGCTACGAGGCCGCCAAGATCCTGCACGAGCGGCAGATGCTCGGCCTCGAGATGCTGACCGCGCGCGGCGTGTTGACCAAGGTCAACTCGGTGCTGATCCCCGGCATCAACGACGAACACCTGATCGAGGTCAACCGCGAGGTCAAGAAACGCGGCGCGTTCCTGCACAACATCATGCCGCTGATCAGCGAGGCCGAACACGGCACGGTGTTCGGGCTGACCGGCCAGCGCGGCCCGTCCGCGCAGGAACTGAAGATGGTGCAGGATGCCTGCGCTGGCGGCGCCAACCTGATGCGCCACTGCCGGCAGTGCCGCGCCGACGCGGTCGGCCTGCTCGGCGAGGATCGCAGCGAGGAATTCACACTCGACAAGATCGAGGAGATGACGATCGTCTACGACCTCGACAAACGGAGGGACTACCAGCAGAAGGTCGAGTCCGAGCGCCAGGCGCAGCACGCGGCCAAGGTGTCGATGATCGATGCGCTGCAGGCGAGCGCCGCCCAGCAGGCGGTCGACGCGATCAGCACGCAGCTCGTGCCTTCTGGGCTGCCGGCCGACACGACGCTGCTGGTCGCGGTGGCCACCGAAGGCCACGGCAAGGTCAACCAGCACTTCGGGCACGCGACCGAGTTCCAGATCTTCGAGGTCGGTGCCGCCGGTGCCGTCTTCGTCGGCCATCGCCGTGTCGACCTGTACTGCCAGGGCGGCTATGGCGAGGACGAGGCGCTGCCGTCGATCGTCGACGCGATCAACGACTGCCACGCAGTGCTGGTGTCCAAGATCGGCGCCTGCCCGCGCGACGAACTGAAGGCCGCCGGCATCGAGCCGGTCGAGGAATACGCGCAGGAGTTCATCGAGAAGGCGGCGCTGTCCTGGTTCGCCGGTTATCGCGACCGGGTCGCCACCGGCGAGATCACACACCGTCCGCGCGGTGACGCCCGCATCCGGCAGGGTGCGTTCACCGGCCAGACCCAGGCCGCCGCGTGAACCGCGCGATCCATTTCCAAGGAGATTACCCATGGCTTTGAAGATCATCTCGTCGATGTGCACCGCCTGTTCGGCGTGTGAGCCCGAGTGCCCGAACGTCGCCATCCGCGAAAAAGGCGGCACGTTCATCATCGATCCGGCGAAGTGCACCGAATGTGAAGGTCACTTCGACGCGCCGCAGTGCATCGCGGTGTGCCCGGTCGACGGTTGCATCAAGAAAGTCTGACGATGGTCGCCGCTCCCGATTTCACCGTCTCGGCCGCCGCCGAGAAGTTCATGCGCCGGATGGTCCGCTTCTCCGAGCACCCGACCGGCGGATTCCGCCTGACGGTCACTCCCGGCGGCTGCTCCGGTTACGCGAGTGAGTTCACCGTCGAGGCCACGCCACGTGCCGGTGATGCCGAGGTGGTCGTCGGCGATTCGCTGCGGCTGTTCCTTCCCGCAGAAAGCCGGCTGCTGCTGCACGGTGTGTCGGTCGACTTCACCGACACACCGACCCAAAGCGGCCTGGTGTTCGTCAACCCGAACCAGGCGGCCTGTGGCTGCAGCACCTCGGCCGACGCGTCTTCGCCGGCCGAGGCGACCGTGACGGTCGCCTCGCTGCGCCGGATGGCCAAGCACTGACGTCGACATCCGACGGGGGCGTGATGCCGGGCGGCGACGGTTTCGATGGTGATTTCGATGACGCGGTGCTCGGTCAAGGGCTGCCGGCCGCCGTCGAGGCCGCACTGGTCGAGGCGGGCGCGTGCCGCGGCAGCGATCCGGAACGCGCCTGGGCGGCGCTCGTGTCGGCCCAGTCGCTCGCGCCGGACCATCCGGCGGTCCTGATCGCGTTCTATCGACACCACTTCTATGGGCATCGCTTCGCGGCGGCGCGTGACGTCGCGTGTCACGCGCTGGTGATCGCCGCGCGGGCGCTCGGGTTGCCGACGCTCTGGCGCGAGGTGCCGTGCCGCCCGCTCGCCGACGCAAGGGACGATGCCCGCACCCGGTTCTATCTGTTCCTGCTCAAGGGTTACGCGTACCTGAGCCTGCGCCTGGACGACGGCCTCGAGGCGCGCGACGCGCTGGTGCTGCTGTCGGCGCTCGACCCGGAGGACCGGGTCGGCGGCTCGGTGATCGAGGCGGTGCGGGTGCGTTCGCTGGTCGGCGAGGATCCGGAGGCCGGCTCGGTGCCGTTCGTGCGCGGGCAGGCCGCCTGGGCGCAGGCGCGCCGCGGCCTGTCGCCGACATGAGGCGCCGATGACCACGACACTGGGCGCGACGATCTCCGTGCCGGCGGGTGTGCAACGCTGGCCCGCCGATGGCGTCACCGCCGACGGCGGCATCGCGATCCGCGACTGGCGGGGCGGCCCGATCGACTGCGGCGCTTGTGCACATCATGCACTGCGCGCCGACGGCGACTGTGAACCCGGGCGCAGCTGCATGCAGGACGCCTACGCCCGCCGGATCGACCGGTTCTTCCATCGCCATCGCGCGCTGGCCTCGCACCACCTCGACCATCCGTACTTCGAGGTGCGTGCCATCGCCGCGCGTTACGCCGACCTGTTCCATCTGCACGCGCTGATCGACGATCCGGACGAAACCGTCAGGCTGCAGGTGGCACTCCGGGTGCCTCAACGCTCACTCGAGCGCCTGCGTTGCGACCCGCATCGCGAGGTGCGGATCCGGGTCGCGATGCGGATCGAGGCGCCGATGCTCGCGTCGATGCGCGCCGATCCGGACTACCAGGTCCGCGCGACCGTCGCACGGCGGCTGCCCGAGCCGCTGCTGGCGACGATGGCGGCCGACGCCGACGCGCAGGTGCGGCGCGAGGTCGCGCGCCGGATCGGCATGCCGGGCCTGTTGCGGCTTGCCGGCGATCCGGCGGCGGAGGTTCGCCGCGTCGTCGTCGAGCGCCTGCCGGTCGGCCTGCTCGGCGTGTTCGACGGCGACGAGGACGTGATCGTCGCCCATGTCGCCGCCCGGCGGCGGACGGCGCCCGAGGGGGTATCGACCGATGACTGACATCGCCCGCGACGACACCGTCGAGCTGGCCCATCCGCCGCGTTTCTCGATCGGCGAACGGGTCGTCTGCCGCAGCGTCGTGCGCAACGACGGCACCTACACCGGCCGTGACATCGGCGAGATGCTGGTCGGCCGCGGCGAGGTCGGTTACGTGCGCTCGATCGGCACGTTCCTGCAGCAGTTCTACATCTACGCGGTCGAGTTCGTCGACCGCGGTGTGCAGGTCGGCATGCGGGCCAAGGAACTGTGCACGCTGGATCACCTGCCCCCGGAAGTCACCGAGCAGTTGCGCGAGCGCCTCGGCGCCGACCGCGCGGCCGAGATCGCAAGGATCCGGTGATGGCGCCGATCCGCCTGGGGATCGCCTTCCGGTCCTTCCCGTCGTCGACCACCGAATGGAGCGCGAGATGAACGAACCCCGCCTGCCGAAATACGACTGGGGAACACCGGTGCACGCCGCCATCGACCTGTACAACGACGGCAGCCTGCCGGACATTCCGGAGGACACGCTGCTGATCGCCGCCGGCGGGCCCGGCGAGATCGTGCAGGTCGGCCATCACGCCGAGGCGAACGTGCCGCTGTACCTGGTCGACTTCGGGCTGGTCGTGCTCGGCTGCCTCGAAGAAGAGATCGTGCCGATGGGCCGTGCGGCGCCGACGGCCGTGCCGGGCCGGATCGAGGCGATGTAGTGGGCAGCGGGCCGTCGGTCATGAGCGACGAACACACGTTGCCCGGGGTTCATGCCCACGGGGCCGGGTCGTCGCCGGAATCGTCGCGTGTGCCGGCCGGCCCGGCCGTCATCCGCCCGGTCGGTGACCTGGTCGCCGCGCGCATCACCCGCGCGATCGAGCATCGGGCCCGCTATCGATACGTCCGTCCGCATGTCGTGCGCGAGGGTGATGGCTGGAAGATCGTCAGTCCGAACTGCTCGCGCAACGTCGACCCGACCGGAGGCGAGATCGACATCGCCTGGTTCGTGCCGCTGAGCGGGGGTCGCTGGCGGGTGCACACACGCGACCACGCAGCCGGCGAGTGGCGGGTGCAGGGTGAACCGGGCTCGTTCGACGAGGCGCTGTCGGCGGTCTGTGCGGATCCGTCCCGGGTGTTCTGGCCATGAACACCGCGGTTGCCCCGGTCTATCTCGATCACAATGCGACGACCGAACCGGCGCCGGCGGTGCGGGTCGCGATGATCGATGCACTGACGCGGACCTGGGGCAATCCGTCATCGATCCATGGCCATGGCCAGCTCGCACGCGGCGTACTCGCCCAGGCGCGGGCCCGTGTCGCGTCGTTCTTCGACGCCCAGCCGGCCGAGGTCGTCTTCACCAGCGGCGCCACCGAGGCCAATCATCTGGCCGTCCTGGGCACGTTGCGCGCCTTGTCCGGCGGCACGCGACGCCGGCTGGTGCTGTCGGCGGTCGAACATCCGGGCCTGCTCGCCCTGGCCGATCGGCTCGAATCCGACGGCGTGCCGGTGACCCGGATCGGTGTCGACCGCCAGGGTCGGCTCGACCTGGCGCAGGCGCGTGCGGCGATCGGCGACGATGTCGCGCTGGTCAGCGTGATGGCCGCCAACAACGAGACCGGTGTGTACATGCCGATCGACGAGTTGGTCGCGCTGGCGCGTGCCCGCGGCGCCTGTGTGCATGTCGATGCGACGCAGCTTGCCGGCAAGGCCGTGTTCTCGTTCGCCGGCAGCGGTGTCGATCTGCTCAGCGTGTCGGCGCACAAGCTCCACGGACCGAAGGGATCGGGTGCGTTGCTGGTCAGGAAGGGGCGGGTGTTGCCGCCTCTGATCTGTGGTCGCCAGGAGCGGCAGCGACGCGGCGGGACCGAGAACATCCCGGGCATCGTCGGCTTCGCCGCGGCCTGTGACACACTCGCCGCGACGCTGGCGCAGGACATCGAGCGGATGCACCGGCTGCGCGACCGCTTCGAGCAGTCGCTGATCGAGCGGGTCCCGGGCACGGTCGTCTTCGGCGCCGGTGTGCCGAGGCTGCCGAACACCAGTTGTCTTCGTTTCGGCGAACTGCCCAGCGACTTCGTGCTCGACCGGCTCGACCGGGCCGGCGTGATCGCGTCCTCCGGTGCCGCCTGCTCCGCCGGCGGCATGCAACCGTCACACGTGCTGCTGGCGATGGGCGAGTCGCCATCCCGTGCGCGCGCCTCGATCCGCTTCTCGCTCGGCCGCGACACCCGCGATGCCGACATCGACCGCGCACTGGCCGCGGTACAGACCACGATCGTGCCGCTGCTGGTCGCGGCCGAACCGACCGCTGCATCCACCCTGGAGTCCGCTTCATGAAAGTGATGATCCGCAAGACCGCCTCCGGCGCGCTGTCCGCCTACGTGCCGAAGAAGGACCTGGAAGAGCCGATCGTCCAGCAGGACAAGCCGGGCCTGTGGGGTGGCAACGTGACACTCGGCAACGGCTGGCAGCTCGCGCTGCCCGAGATGGCTGAAGGCACGACGCTGCCGATCACCGTCGAGGCGCGGCGCCTGGCCGGCGACTGAGATCCGCATGACGACATCGATCGACGCACCCGCGGTGACACCCGCGGGATCCGTGCTGCCACCCGGCGAATTCGAACTGCCGGCCGAGGGACTGCTGCTGTCCGGACCGGACATCGGCGAGGTCGAGACCGAGCTGGTCGCCGCGGCGCTTCGGCAGCCGCGGCTGTCCGGCGGCGCGATGGTCGAACACTTCGAGCAGCGTTTCGCCCAGGGTGCCGGTCGCACCCATGGGATCGCGGTGGCCAGCGGCACGCTCGGTGCGTTGCTCGTGTTGCGCGCCCACGCCATCGGGCCGGGCGACGAGGTGATCGCCTCGCCGTACGCCTGGCATCAGGTCGCCCACGCGGTGAGCCTCGCCGGTGCGACACCGGTGCTCGGCGAGATCGACTACTGGTCGGGTTGCCTGGACGCCGCGCGTGCCGAGGTGCTGGTGACGTCGGCAACCCGCGCGGTGATCGTCGGCAACGTCAACGGCCATCCGGCGGCGTGGCAGGCGTGGCGCGAATTCGCGCGCCGGCATCACGTGGTGCTGATCGAGGACGCCACCGAATCGATCGGTTCGAGCTACCAGGGTCGACGGGTCGGTGGTTTCGGTGATGCCTCGATCTTCGACTTCTCGCAACCCTCGTTGCTGTGTTGCGGGGAAGGAGGCATCGTCGTCACCGACGACGATCGGCTGGCCCACGAACTGAGGTTGCTGCGTTCGCGCACACTCGACGACCGTCGTTCGGTGTCGGCGGGTTCGCGGGTGCCGATGCAGGCCGGGATCGGTGAACTGACCGCGGCGCTGGCCGCCGCGCAGCTCGCCCGGTTGCCCGAGCTGCTCGAACGGCGCAAGGTGGTCGAGGCCTGGTACCTCGAGCAGATGCAGAGCTTCGAAGGCATCAAGCCGCCGTACGTGGCGCCCGACGTCGACGAGGTGTTCTGGATGCTCTACGTCGTGCATCTCGGCAAACGCTTCACGGCCAGCGCCTGCGACCAGATCGTCGAGGATCTCGCGGTCGCCGGCATCGAGGCCGCACGATACTGCCAGCCGTTGCACCAGCAGTTCCACTACGCGCCGGGCGGCTCGCGGCGTGGCCAGTTCCCGCTGGTCGAGCGGATCGCCGACCGGGCACTCGCGCTGCCGCTGCACGCCCACCTGAGTGCCGACCATGTCGAGTTCATCGTCAAGACGCTGAAGGACTCGTCGGTGAACGTGGGTGCCGGCGCGGCGATCTACTGAAACGAAACACGAGGTGAACACGATGGCTCACGACACGATCGACCAGCTGCCCGCGGATGTCGGCGAAGGACTGGCTCGCGGGACCCTGGCACCGTACCTCGGCCCGGGACTGCTGGCGTTGTGCGACGGCAGTGTCCCCCCGCCGGATCCGGTCGCGCTCGCCGCCGTGCTGACCGCGCGGGTGTCGGTGCCGGGGAAGATCCGCAACCGGCTGACCGCGGCCGCGCAGTTCATCGAGAACTTCAAGCACCGCAAGACCCTGGTCGCGGCGATGAACGATGCGTTCGCGCCGTCGGCCGTGCCGAGTCGGTTGCACCGGTGGCTGGCCGCGCTGCCTGCCCCGCTGATCGTCGATGCCTGGTACGACGACACGATGCGCACCGCACTGGCCGCTCGCACCGACTGGGCCGAGGTCCAGGGCCTGTCGCAGAGCGAGCACTTCGGCACCTGGGTCGG
The DNA here is from genome assembly GCA_902826305.1 of uncultured Burkholderiales bacterium. Lineage (GTDB taxonomy): Bacteria > Pseudomonadota > Gammaproteobacteria > Burkholderiales > Burkholderiaceae_E > CADEEH01. Next base: position 18,850 of record CADEEH010000049.1, on the reverse strand, counting down.
CTGGTACGATGCGGCCGGCGACACGCTGCCGGATCCGGCGATCGCTCCGACCGTGCTGTACAAGCCCTGGGGCGGCCGGCGGCCGGCGTCGAACTTCCTGGTCTCCGATTCGGACTTCGTCGAGGTGCTGACCGAGATCGACATCCAGACGCCGATTCCGGCGCTCGTGCAGCAGCGGCGAGCCACGCTCGGCTTCGTCTTCCTCGGCTGCCGGTTCAACGACCAGTTGCCGCGTGCGTTCGCACGCCAGATCCTGAAGCGCAGCGGAGGGCCGCACTACGCGGTGCTGCCGGAGCCACCGACGCGGATGGAAGCCCGGTTCCTCGACGAGACCGGCATCGTGCGGATCGCCTCGCCGTTGGCGCGGGTTGCGGACCAGCTCGTGGCCTCGACAACGGCGCTCGCCTGACCCGGGCCCGGGCGCGACGCCCCGGTCAGTGGACCGTCTCGTCGTCCTGCGGTTCGTTGGGCCACTGGTGGAAGACGAAACACTCGCCTTCGTCGGCGGCCTCGTCGTACCACTCGAGCCACGCGTCCTCGAGATCGTCGCGATCGGCGATGAACGCTGGTTCGATCACCTCGACGACTTCCCATCCACCGTCGGCGAAGTTGCGTAGCGCCGCACGGGTCGCGACGTCCGGCGTGTCGGCGACCACGAAACAGTTGGCGAAAGCGCCGCCGACCGTGGGGTACTGGACACTGTCGGGTTTCGGCCTGACCTCGTACTGGAGAAAGAACACCCGGCTCATCGGTGGGATGGATACCACGTCTCCGCGCGCGGATCGAGCGCCTCGCCGCCGGATGTTGCGCGCGGACCGACTGGCGGCGGGGTGCGGCCCCGCCGGTCTCACTTCGGCAGCTTGGCCCGTTCCGCGCGTGAATAGTGGCTGAAGTGGCCCTGGCTGGCCGCCGCGCGACGCGCGCCGGCGATGATCGTTGCACTGGTGCCGGGGGCGGCAACCCGTGACAGCATCCGCTGCGGCCCCGGATCACCACAGCGTGGACAGGCCGGGGTGGCGGTGCCACGCACCAGCGTCTCGAAGTCGTGGCCGCAGGCCGGGCAGCGGTAGTCGTACAGGGGCATGTCGGATCTCCGGATCGAAGGTGGCGCGGTCAGGCCGCGAGGGTCGCGTGGCCGAGTGATCGCGCCAGCAGGGCCGTGGTCTGATCCGTGATCACACGCCGGACCTCCCGATCGAGACCGGCCAGCCAGCGCCGTGGCAGCGCGCGGGCGCCGCAGCGGGCACCCGCCAGCAGGCCGACGATCGCGCCGGTGGTGTCGGCGTCGTCGCCCTGGTTGACCGCGGCGACGACCGCTTCCTCGAACGTGGTGTGTTGCGTGAAACAGTGGAGCACGGTCTGCACGGTGTCGACCACGTAAGCGGTCGCGCGACCCGGATACGGGTCGAACCGGAACGCCGGTGCCGCCCTGACCAGCGCCTCGATCGCCGCCGACTGTTCCACCGGCCCGCCGCCGAGCAGCGTCGTGCGGGCGAGCCGGCCGATGCCGAGCACCGCCGCGTCGGACAGCGGATGATGATGAGTGATCCGGGCCTGGGCGATGGCCAGCCGCTCGAACGCGGCTTCGTCGTGCAACGTCGCCAGCACCGCCGGCAGCATCCGCATCAGCGCGCCATTGCCGGCATCCCCGTCGTTCGCCGGACCCTCGAGTGACCCGTCGTTCAGGTAGCGGCGGATGCCGCGACGGCAGGTGTTGCCACAGTCGACCGGCTTGCCGCGGTACCAGGCCAGGAACGACTCGGCGATCCGGCGCACATCGACCCCGTCGGCCGGCGCATCACGCAGCGCCTCGCCCAGCGCCAGGCTCATCGTCGTGTCGTCGGTGACCTGGCCGCGGTCGAGCTTCAGCCAGCCGCCGCCGACGATCTCGCGGTGCACGCCGAAGCGATGCCGGATCTCGCGTGCGGTCATGAATTCGACGGTGGCACCCAGCGCATCACCGATCGCCAGCCCCAGGTAGGCGCCCAGCGCCCGGTCGAGCAGCACCGGCATCGACTCGGGCACCGCCGGGGTCTCGCGCGGCAGTCGTTCAGGGACCATATCCGGCCTGCACTTCGTGATCGCCGCCGAGGGCGATCACCTCGCCTTCACCCTGCAGCACGCTGCCCGGCATCAGGCCCGGCACGACCAGCAGCTTGGACAACGGGACCCGCACCTCGAACACCCAGTCGCCGAAGCAACCGGCATCGTCGCGCGAGCGGCTGAAGGACACCACGTTGTTCAACCGGACCGTGCAGTGCCGATCGCGCAGGCTGCCGCCGATCAGCTGCTCCTCGACCCGCGTGCTGCCGCGCCAGAGCGTCACGTGGCGGTCATCGGCCCGAGGCAGCAGCGCGAACCGGCGCAGCATCCACTGGCAGAACTCGAACACCAGGTCGAGCTGCTGCCAGATGCTGTTGTTGTGCCATCGGTTCGCACTCTTTTCCTCGAGATAGGCGACCCACGCCGGCGACGGGAAGTGACCGAGCGGCGCCTTGTGGAAGACCGGCACCAGGCCGAAGCGGCTCTCGACCCATCCCTTGAGCACCGCGCCGGCGCCGCCGTTGGCATCGAGCCCCCAGCCCTGCAGCAGTTTCAGGTAGCTGACGCGCCAGCGTCGCCGGTCGGCCGGGTGTTCGGCGCCGGCGAAAGGCCCCAGGCCGAAGACCAGGCTCATGTAGTGCGCGAACACGTCACGCGCCTCCTGCTCGTCGCGGCTGCGCTCGAGCAATGCGAACAACCCGCCGTGGGTGGCGCGCGCACCGGCGATCGACAGCGGCTGCGGATGCGCCTGGAAGTCGACGCTGCCGAGGAGCGTCGCCGGGACACCGACCAGGTTGGTCGTGTACCAGCGGGCCGGGTGCGGCAGTGCCAGCTCGTCGGCCTGCGCCTCGGCCGTCACACGGGCCGGTTCTCGTAGATGTTGCGCACCGGGCCCATCAGCTTCAGGCCTTCCTCGTAGCTGATCTTCGGGAACGTGTCCGTGAACGCGAGCGCCTTGTCGGCGACCGCGTCGGTCTTGCCGGCGGTGTCCAGCTTCTTCAGGTCGTTCTTCTCGATGTACAGCAGCGACAGCAGCTCGTTGTAGACCGTCGACTCGTCGATCGGCAACACGTAGAAGGACGCGCCGCCGAAGTCGACCTGGTACTTCTTGCTGATGTCGATGTTGTCGACGAACAGGAAGTACTTGCCCTGCGGCGACAGCGCGTCGCCGAGCACCTCGGCCAGCAGCGCGATGTATTCGAAGCTGAGCAGGAAGCCGGTCAGGAACCCGATGTGGGATTCGCCGGCCTGCGCGACCGCGATCACCTGGTCGGAACTGATCTCCGGCGGGCGTGCCTCGTCGGCCTTCTTCGCCGCGAACTTGAGGGCGATGTCGCCGCGAAAGCCGAAACGCCCGGCCTTCTTCGTCGGCCCCTTGAGCACGTTGTTGAGCAGGCGTCCTTCGGCGTCGAGCCGGCCGAGTGCGGTGTCTTGGATGGTCTGGGTCATCATGTGCTCCGTGGGACTGTCGGTGGAAAGTGGTGTATCGCCGCGGGCTGGCCCGCGGTGGTCTCGCGCGGCCGGCCCGGGTGCGCTCTCGCCGCGCCGCCGGCGTCGGTGTTGCGAAGGAAGTCGGCGATCTTCAGCAGCGCGGTCTCGAGTTCGCGCCGGAACGCGGGGTCCGGCACGACCTCGGCGAGCGCCTCGTGCATGCAGGCCATCCATGCGTCCCGTGCGGCGGCGTCGATGACGAACGGCTGGTGCCGCCGGCGCAGCTGCGGCGTGCCCCGCTCGGCGCTGTAGTCCTTCGGTCCACCGAGCCATTCGCAGAAGTAGGTGACCAGCACGCGACGGGTCGCGGCCAGGTCGGCCGCATGCATCGCGCGGATCGTGCGCGCCTCCTCGCGTGAATCCATCGCCCGGTAGAACGCGTCGACCAGGCGCTCGACCGCGGCCCTGCCGCCGATGCGCTCGAAGTGCGGGTTGGTGACGACGGGTATCGGCAGGCGGGTCATGCAGCCTTCAAAGCAACGGTCGTACCAAGCACGCGGCGATCCGGGTACGGCGCCGCGATCGCAATGCCTTCGGCTCTTCGCCCGCGGGTGAAACGACGCCCGGTTGCTCACGTTCGGGACTGCGGTCACCGACGCGTCGATCGCGGTGGCGGCCAGGATGTTTGTCGGGTTTCAAACATTCGCGCGCAGGCGGCGGCATTTCACGACGGTTGCGAATCAGCAGCCAAAACAGGCACTTGCACGTGCCCGACCGTCTGGCACGGCTGTTGCGTAGTCCGGCTGGCGCGACCCATGTCGGGCAGGCGGGACCTCATAAGAAGACCTATCACGGGCACCGAACGCTTGCATGAGAAACGCGACGAACACGGTTCACTCGTCAACTTCTCATTCACATCAAAGGAACACTGCAATGGCTAAACTTCGGCAGATCGCCTTCTACGGCAAGGGTGGCATCGGCAAGTCCACCACCTCGCAGAACACACTCGCGGCGCTGGCCGAGATGGGTCAGAAGATCCTGATCGTCGGCTGCGACCCGAAAGCCGACTCGACCCGCCTGATCCTGCACGCCAAGGCGCAGGACACCATCCTGTCGCTGGCCGCCGAGGCCGGCAGCGTCGAGGACCTCGAACTCGAGGACGTGATGAAGATCGGCTACCGCGACATCCGCTGCGTCGAGTCGGGTGGTCCGGAGCCGGGTGTCGGCTGCGCCGGGCGGGGTGTCATCACCTCGATCAACTTCCTCGAGGAGAACGGTGCCTACGACGGCGTGGACTACGTGTCCTACGACGTGCTCGGCGACGTGGTCTGCGGCGGCTTCGCGATGCCGATCCGGGAGAACAAGGCCCAGGAGATCTACATCGTGATGTCCGGCGAGATGATGGCCATGTACGCGGCCAACAACATCTCCAAGGGGATCCTGAAGTACGCCAACTCCGGCGGCGTGCGCCTGGGCGGGCTGGTGTGCAACGAGCGCCAGACCGACAAGGAACTGGAACTGGCCGAGTCGCTGGCCAAGATGCTCGGCAGCCGGCTGATCCACTTCGTGCCGCGCGACAACATCGTCCAGCACGCGGAACTGCGCCGGATGACCGTGCTCGAGTACGCGCCGGAGTCCAAGCAGGCCGAGGAGTACCGCTCGCTGGCCCAGAAGATCCACGCCAACGCCGGCAACGGCACGATCCCGACGCCGATCACGATGGATCAGCTCGAGGACCTGCTGATGGAGCACGGGATCATGAAGACGGTCGACGAGACCCAGGTCGGCAAGACGGCCGCCGAACTCGCCGCCTGACGACAACCCCCGGCCGACTCCCTGCCCGCAGGGAGGGCCGGGGACGCCACCGACACATCCGCTGCAGGAGAGCTTGACATGAGCATGACGGTTGAAGAGCGCAAGGCCGCCAACAAGGCCTTGATCGACGAGGTGCTGAAGGCCTATCCGGAAAAGATGGCCAAGCGGCGCGCCAAGCATCTGGGCACCTTCGAGGAAGGCAAGCCGGACTGCGGCGTCAAGTCCAACATCAAGAGCCTGCCGGGTGTGATGACGATCCGCGGCTGCGCCTACGCGGGCAGCAAGGGTGTGGTCTGGGGCCCGATCAAGGACATGATCCACATCAGCCACGGACCGGTCGGCTGCGGCCAGTACAGCTGGGCGGCGCGCCGCAACTACTACATCGGCGTCACCGGCGTGGACACCTTCGTCACGATGCAGTTCACCTCCGATTTCCAGGAGAAGGACATCGTCTTCGGCGGCGACAAGAAGCTGGACAAGATCATCGACGAGATCCAGACCCTGTTCCCGCTGAACAAGGGCATCTCGATCCAGTCCGAGTGCCCGATCGGCCTGATCGGCGACGACATCGAGGCGGTCTCCAAGAAGAAGAGCGCCCAGTACGACAACCACACGATCATCCCGGTGCGCTGCGAGGGCTTCCGTGGCGTGTCGCAGTCGCTCGGCCACCACATCGCCAACGACGCGATCCGCGACTGGGTGTTCGACGGCAAGACGAAGAAGGAACGCGAGTTCGAGTCGACGCCCTACGACGTCGCGATCATCGGCGACTACAACATCGGCGGCGACGCCTGGTCGAGCCGGATCCTGCTCGAGGAGATCGGCCTGCGCGTGATCGCGCAGTGGTCGGGCGACGGCACGATCGCCGAGCTGGAGAACACGCCCAAGGCCAAGCTGAACGTGCTGCACTGCTACCGGTCGATGAACTACATCAGCCGGCACATGGAAGAGAAGTACGGCATCCCGTGGGTCGAGTACAACTTCTTCGGCCCGACGCAGATCGAGAAGAGCCTGCGCGAGATCGCCGGCCACTTCGACGACACGATCAAGGCCAAGGCCGAGGAGGTGATCGCCCGGTATCGGCCGATGGTCGACGCGGTGATCGAGCGCTACAAGCCGCGCCTGGCCGGCAAGAAGGTGATGCTCTACGTCGGCGGCCTGCGGCCCCGGCACGTGATCGGCGCCTACGAGGACCTCGGCATGGAGGTCGTGGGCACCGGCTACGAGTTCGGCCACAACGACGACTACCAGCGCACGACGCACTACATCAACGACGCGACGCTGATCTACGACGACGTGACCGGCTACGAGTTCGAGCAGTTCGTCGAGAAGATCAAGCCGGACCTGATCGGCTCGGGCATCAAGGAGAAGTACGTGTTCCAGAAGATGGGCGTGCCGTTCCGGCAGATGCACAGCTGGGACTACTCGGGCCCGTACCACGGCTACGACGGCTTCGCGATCTTCGCCCGCGACATGGACATGGCCATCGCCAGCCCGATCTGGGGCCTGGCCAAGTCCGCGCCGTGGAAAAAAGCGGCCTGAGCCGGCAAGCCCGAACACCCGCCGACACCCATCCAGGAGAACCATCATGCCCCAGAGTGCCGAGAAGATCCTCGACCACGAGATGCTGTTCCGAGAGCCCGAGTACCAGAAGCTCTTCGAGGACAAGAAAGCCTTCGAGTTCAACCACGCCGAGGTGCGGATCGAGGAGATCCGCAACTGGACCAAGACGCCCGAGTACAAGGAGAAGAACTTCTCCCGCGAGGCGCTGACCGTCAACCCGGCCAAGGCATGCCAGCCGCTGGGTGCCGTCTTCGTCGCCAACGGCTTCCAGCGCACGTTGAGCTTCGTGCACGGCTCCCAGGGCTGCGTCGCCTACTACCGGAGCCACTTCTCGCGCCACTTCAAGGAGCCGACCTCGTGTGTCAGCTCCTCGATGACCGAGGATGCGGCGGTGTTCGGCGGCCTGAACAACATGGTCGACGGCCTGGCCAACGCCTACGGACTGTACAAGCCCGAGATGATCGCGGTCTCCACCACCTGCATGGCCGAGGTGATCGGTGACGACCTGAACGCGTTCATCAAGACCGCCAAGGAGAAGGGCAGCGTGCCGGGCGAGTTCGACGTGCCGTTCGCCCACACCCCGGCGTTCGTCGGCAGCCACGTGACCGGCTACGACAACGCGCTGCTGGGCGTGCTGCAGCACTTCTGGGACGGCAAGGCCGGCACCGCGCCGGCGCTCGAGCGCAAGCCCGACGACAGCATCAACTTCATCGGCGGCTTCGACGGGTTCGTCGTCGGCAACATGCGCGAGATCCGGCGGATCTTCGAGCTGTTCGGCGTCAAGGTCAACGTGATCTGTGATCCGTCCGAGGTCTGGGACACCCCGACCGACGGCGAGTTCCGGATGTACGAGGGCGGCACCACGAAGGCCGAGGTCGAGGCCGGGCTTCATGCGAAGGCGACGATCGTCTTCCAGGAGTACTGCTGCGAGAAGACGTCGAAGTACCTTGCCGAGAAGGGCCAGGAGGTGGTGGCGTTGAACGCGCCGGTCGGCGTCGCCGGCACCGACGAGTTCCTGATGGCGATCAGCCGCCTGTCCGGCAAGCCGGTGCCGGCGCAGCTCGAGCGCGAGCGCGGGCAACTGGTCGACGCGATGGCCGACAGCCAGTCGCACCTGCACGGCAAGCGATATGCGCTGTACGGCGACCCGGACCAGATGCTGGGTTACGCGCGTTTCCTGCTCGAGCTCGGCGCCGAGCCGGCGCACGTGCTGGCGACCAACGGCAGCGAGAACTGGGCGCAGAAGGTGCAGGCGCTGTTCGATTCGTCGCCGTACGGCGACGCCTGCAAGGTGTACCCGAAGCGCGACCTGTGGCACCTGCGCTCGCTGCTGTTCACCGAGCCGGTGGACTTCCTGATCGGCAACACCTACGCCAAGTATCTGGAGCGCGACACCGGCGTGCCGCTGATCCGGCTGGTTTTCCCGATCTTCGACCGGCACCACTACCACCGCTTCCCGACCTGGGGCTACGCGGGCGGGCTGCGGGTGCTGACGATGCTGCTCGACGAGTTCTTCGAGGCGCTGGACGCGAACACGATCGTGCCCGGCAAGACCGACTACTCGTACGACATCATCCGCTAGGGCGAGGACACGATGGCCAACGTGACGTTCTCCTCGCCCCGGATGCAGCGGGACCTGACGATCTACGCGGTCGCCGGGGACACCGAAACGCTGCTGTCGGTGGCCAAGAAACACAAGGTGCCGGTCCACTTCGAATGCGAGAACGGCGAATGCGGTTCGTGCCTGATCCGGGTGACCGTGCTGACCGGCAAGGCGCCGGTCGGCATGGCGCTGACCGAGAAGGAGAAGACCGTGTTGAAGTACGCCGGCAAGATCACGCAGGAGCAGATCGAGGAAGCCGAGACGAACGACAGGCCGCCGCCGTGGCGGCTCGCCTGCCAGTTCATCGTCCGCCACGAGGACATCGTGGTGAGTTTCTGAAGTTCCTGAAGTCCCACCGGGGGTGAGCGGATGTCGGCCACGCTGAAGGCGAAGATCGCGCAGGTGTTCGAGGAGCCGGGTTGCGAGATCAACCAGGCCAAGGGCACCAAGGATCGCAAGAAGGGTTGCACCAGACAGCTGACCCCTGGTGCGGCCGCCGGCGGCTGCGCGTTCGACGGCGCGAAGATCGCGCTGCAGCCGATCGCCGACGTCGCCCACCTGGTCCACGGCCCGATTGCCTGCGAGGGCAACTCGTGGGACAACCGGCACAGCGCGTCGTCCGGGCCGCAGACCTACCGGACCGGATTCACCACCGACATCACCGAGCTGGACGTGATCTACGGCGCGGAGAAGCGGCTGTTCCGCGCGATCCGCGAGGTGATCGAGCGCCAGGATCCGGCCGCGGTCTTCGTCTACCAGACCTGTGTCACCGGGATGATCGGCGACGACATCGAGGCGGTCTGCCGGCGGGCGGCCGAGAAGTTCGGCAAGCCGGTGATCCCGGTCGATGCACCGGGCTTCGCCGGGCCGAAGAACCTGGGCAACAAGCTCGGTGCCGAAGCGCTGCTCGACTACGTGATCGGTACCGTCGAGCCGGAACTGACGACCCCCACCGACATCAACATCATCGGTGAATACAACCTGTCGGGTGAACTGTGGCAGGTCCGGCCGCTGCTCGACGCACTCGGCGTGCGGGTGCTGTCCTGCATCTCGGGCGACGGCCGGTACGCCGAGGTGGCCGCCGCGCACCGGGCGCGGGCCAACATGATGGTCTGCTCCAAATCGATGATCAACGTCGCCACGCGGATGCAGGAGCGCTGGGGGATCCCGTACTTCGAGGGTTCGTTCTACGGCATCAGCGACATGAGCCAGACGCTGCGCGAGATCGCGCGGCTGCTGGTCGAGCGCGGCGCCGATCCGCAGCTGGCCGAACGCACCGAGGCGCTGATCGAGGTCGAGGAGGCGCGCGCCTGGCGGCGGATCCGCGCCTATCGCGAGCGGCTGACCGGCAAGCGGGTGCTGCTGATCACCGGCGGGGTCAAGAGCTGGTCGGTGGTCTCGGCGCTGCAGGAGGCCGGCCTGGAAGTCGTCGGTACCAGCGTCAAGAAGAGCACCCGCGAGGACAAGGAGAAGATCAAGGAGATCATGGGCGACGACGCCCACATGATCGACGACCTCAGCCCGCGCGAGATGTACGCGATGCTGCGCAACGCGAAGGCCGACATCATGCTGAGCGGCGGGCGCAGCCAGTTCGTCGCGCTGAAGGCACGCATGCCCTGGATGGACATCAACCAGGAACGGCATCACGCGTTCGCCGGCTACGAAGGCATGGTGACGATGATCGCCGAGATCGACAAGGCGCTGTTCAATCCGGTCTGGCGCGAAGTGCGCACGCCGGCGCCCTGGGAGCGCTCGGTCGCCGGGTCGGTCGCGTCGGCCACGTCGGGAGCCGCCTGATGGCCCACGTCGTCGAATCGAAGAAGGCGTGCGCGGTCAATCCGCTGAAGATGAGCCAGCCGCTGGGTGCGTCGTACGCGTTCATGGGGCTCGAATCCTGCATGCCGCTGATGCACGGTTCGCAGGGCTGCACCTCGTTCGGCCTGGTCGTGCTGGTGCGCCACTTCAAGGAGGCGATCCCGCTGCAGACCACCGCGATGAACGAGGCGACCACGGTGATGGGCGGCTTCGACAACATCGAGAAGGCGGTGCTCAACATCCGCCAGCGGGCCAGGCCGGCGGTGATCGGTATCTGCTCGACCGGCCTGACCGAGACCCGCGGCGACGACGTCGGTGGCCACCTCGCGCTCGTGCGCCAGCGTCATCCGGAGCTCGCCGACACCGAGATCGTCCACGTCAGCACGCCGGACTACGTCGGTGCGTTCCAGGACGGCTGGGCAAGGGCGGTCGAGGCACTGGTCACGCAGATCGGCCAGGTCGAGGCGCCACCCGATCCGCGGCGGGTGAACCTGCTGCCCGGTTGCCACCTGACCCCGGGCGACATCGACGAGCTGCGCGATCTGGTCGAGGCGTTCGACCTGGAGCCGGTCTTCGTGCCGGACGTGTCCGGGTCACTCGACGGGCACATGCCCGACGACTGGCTCGGCACCACGATCGGCGGCGCCCCGCTCGCCCGGCTGCGCACGCTGGGCGCCGCCGCCCACACGGTGGCGATCGGCGAGCAGATGCGGCCGGCCGCCGACGCGCTGGCCGCGCGCACCGGGGTTCCTTATACGCTGTTCGACCGGCTGACCGGACTCACCGCCACCGATGCCTTCGTCGATCTGCTGTCGACGCTGTCCGGTCGACCGGTGCCGGCGCGGATCCGCCGCCAGCGCAGCCAGCTCGTCGACGCGATGCTCGACGGACATTTCCACTTCGGCAACGTCCGCGTCGCGCTCGCCGCCGAGCCCGACCTGCTGTTCAGCGCCGGCAGCTTCCTCGCCGAGATGGGTGTCGAGCTCGCGGTCTGCGTGACCACGACGAAGTCGCCGCTGCTCGAGCGGCTGGCGGCCAACGAGGTGACGATCGGCGACCTCGAGGACTTCGAGCAGTCGGCCCAGGCGGCCGGCTGCGACCTGCTGATGACCCATTCCCACGGTCGGCAGGCGGCCGCGCGACTCGGCAGGCCGCTGTTCCGGATCGGGATCCCGATCTTCGACCGGATCGGCAATTCACACATCTGCCACGTCGGTTACCGCGGCACGCGCCGCTTCGTCTGCGAGGTCGGCAACCTGCTGATGGAGCACATGCCACACCACGGACCCGACGACTGGCCGCTGCCCCCCGCCGCGCTCGCCGCCGCACACGGTCGCACGCTGCCCGCGATCGACGCCGGCCGGGACCCATCCACGCTTCTCCAAGGCCAGGAGTCATGAGATGAAAGTCGCCTTCGCCACGCAGGATCAGCAACGGGTCGATGCCCACTTCGGCTGGGCCCGTCATCTCGCCGTGTACGACGTCACCCCCGACGGCTACGCGTTCGTCGAGGATTTCGGCTTCGGCGAGAACCTCGCCGAGGACGGCGACGAGGACAAGCTGGCGCCGAAACTCGCCGCGATCCACGACTGCGCGATCGTCTACGTGGCCGCGATCGGCGGCTCGGCGGCGGCGCGGGTCGTCGCCAGCAAGATCCATCCGGTCAAGGTGAACCAGCCCGAGCCGATCATGGACATCCTGGACCGGCTGCAGGTGACCCTCGGCGGCACGCCGCCCCCCTGGCTGCGCAAGGCGCTGGCCAAGGGCCAGGTGAAGAGTTTCGATTTCGAGGACGAGGACGAGGTGAACAAATGACCGAAGCGACCGAAGCGACCGTGGCGGCGCCGACCGACGAAGCCGGGCTGCTCGAGGATCCGTTCATCCGCGAGCTGGTCAAGCAGCTGCGCGCGCAGGACACCCACGGCACCTGGGAAGGCAAGAGCGACCTGACGCTGCTCGCGCCGTTCATCGTGACGGTCGAGCAGCGGCGCTCGATGCCGATCATGGGTGACCCGGACCCCGAGACCTTGTGGCGCCTGGACCTGTTCCACAACGCGGTCGGGTTGTCGATCGAGCGGGCGACGAAGTGCATGGTCTCGCCGATGATGAAGATGAGCCACGAAGGGTTCGGTCGCGCGGTGCTGACGACCGGGCGGCTGATCGTGGTCAACCGTTACCTGCGCGACGTGCACCGGTTCGGTTTCCCGACGCTGGCCAAGCTGGCCGAGGCCGGTCGCAAGCTGGTCGACGAAGGCATCGCGCTGATCGAGAAGTATCCGGAGGTCGCCCACTACGGGTGAGCAACGACATGAGCGACGTCGAATCCCTGAAAGCCGAAGTCAAGAAGCTCAACGCCCGGGCGACGCAGGCCAAGATGGACCTGCACGACCTGAGCGAGGAGCTGCCGACCCACTGGGAGAAGATTCCGGAGGTGGCGAAGATCGCGTTCGAGGCGCATGCCGCGCTGGTCGACGCACGCAAGCGACTGGCGGAGGTGTCATGAGCACCCGACACGTGAACGGCGACCTCCGGAGGCCGGCATGAGCGATTTCAGCGTGGTGATGCCCTCCGGCGAGAGCTGGACACCGAAGTTCGTCCAGTCGATCGACGAAGGCAAGTGCATCGGCTGCGGCCGCTGCTTCCGGGTCTGTCCGCGCGGGGTGCTCGAGCTGGTCGGCGTCGATGACGAGGGCGAGCGGATCGCACTCGATCCGGACGGCGACGAGGAAGAGGAATACGAGAAGAAGGTGATGACCATCGCCAAGGCGAACCTGTGCATCGGATGCACCGCCTGCTCGAAGATCTGCCCGAAGAAGTGCTACACCCACGCACCCGCGGCGGTGCAGGGCTGAGGCGTCGATGAGCGGGGCCACGCTCACCTCGCCCGTGCCCGCGCCGCCTGGCCCGGGCCGTCGGGTCGGCGCCGACGAGCCGTCGATCGACCGGTTGTGTCCCGAGGTGCTCGCCCGCCGTGCGACCCGAGAGGACGAGGTCGAGGACCTGGTGTCGCTGCTGCTCGAACATGCCGATCCGCTCGCCGGCGGCGCAGACGCGGCCGCGCGCATCGCGCTCTGGATCGCGGTCGCGAGCCTGGGCGACGAACACCTGTGGCAGGACATGCGGCTCGGATCACGCGCGGAACTGTCGGCGCTGATGGCCCGCTGGTTTCCCGCGCTGGTGGCGCGCAACCACCAGGACATGAAGTGGAAGAAGTTCCTGTACCGGGAACTGTGCAAGCGCGAGGACATCCTGATCTGCAAGTCGCCGAGCTGCGCGACCTGCAGCGACCAGCCGATCTGCTTCGGTCCGGAGCACTGATCGACGTATCAGGCGGGCCGGCACGATCCTTGCACCGCACCGCTTCGGCGGCTACGTTGTGTATTATCGTACATAACGAATGACGTGCCGACCGGTGCTCCGGTCGGCGCCGCCGAACCGGAGCCTGTGCATGTATCGCCTGCCGTCCGTCCTGCTCGCCGTGGCCTGCCTGCTGCCGGCCGCTGCCCGCGCCGGCGAGGTCCAGGTCGCCGTCGCCGCGAACTTCGCCGGTGCACTCGCCCGGATCGCCGAACGATTCACCGCCGACACCGGGCACACGTTGAAGGTGTCGTCCGGATCGACCGGGAAGTTCTACACCCAGATCGTCTCCGGCGCGCCGTTCGAGGTGCTGTTCGCCGCCGACGACGAGACTCCGGCCAGGCTCGCCAAGGAAGGCCATGCGGTGACCGGGTCGGGATTCACCTACGCAATCGGCAAGCTGGTGCTCTGGAGCGCCAGGGACGGTTATGTCGACGACCAGGGCACCGTGCTGAAGCAGGGCGGATTCGCGCACCTGGCGATCGCCAATCCGCGCGTCGCGCCGTACGGTGCGGCCGGCATCGAGGTGCTGAAGGCGCTCGGCCTGACCGAGGCGGTGACATCGAAGCTGGTCACCGCCGAGAGCATCGCGCAGGCGTTCCAGTTCGTCGCCACCGGCAACGCCGAGCTCGGCTTCGTCGCGCTCTCGCAGGTGGCGGCCCCCGGCAAGCCGGCCGGCGGATCGTACTGGCTGGTGCCGCCGTCGATGTACACCGAGATCCGCCAGGACGTCGTCCTGCTCAAGCCGGGTGAAGGCAATCGCGCCGCGGCCGCGTTGCTCGACTACCTGAGGAGCCCCCCAGCCAGGGACGTGATCCGATCGTTCGGTTATGGACCGTGACCGCTGACGACTGGATCGCGATCCGCCTGACCGCGCGGCTCGCGGCAACGACCACGTTGCTGCTGCTGTTGGTCGGCACGCCGCTCGCGTGGTGGCTGGCCCGCACCCGATCGCGGCTGAAGCCGGTCGCCGCATCGCTGGTGGCGATGCCGCTGGTGCTGCCGCCGACGGTGATCGGTTTCTATCTGCTGTTGCTGACCGGTCCGAACGGCCCGGTCGGCCAGGCCACGCAGGCGCTCGGCCTGGGGCGCCTGCCGTTCACCTTCACCGGCCTGGTCGTCGCGTCGGTGGTCTATTCGCTGCCGTTCGTCGTGCAGCCGCTGCAGCAGGCGTTCGAGGCGATCCCGGAGCGGCTGCTGGAGGCGGCCTCGACGCTGCGCGCCGGTCCCTGGGACCGGTTCTTCACCGTCGCGCTGCCGCTGGCGCGCCCGGGGCTGCTGACGGCCACGGTGCTCGGGTTCGCCCACACCGTCGGCGAGTTCGGCGTCGTGCTGATGATTGGCGGCAACATCCCGGGGGCGACCCGGATGCTGTCGGTGGCGATCTACGACCACGTCGAGGCCGGTGCGTTCGGTGATGCCCATCGGCTGGCCGCGCTGATGGTCGGGTTCGCGATGGTGGTCCTGATCACGTTGTACGTCGTCAACCGGCCGGTGCACGAGCGGCGCGAGGGCAGTGCATGATCGAGGCGTACCTGCGGCTGCCTCGCGCCGGGTTCCTGCTCGACGTCGATCTGAGCCTGCCGGAGACCGGCATCACCGCGTTGTTCGGCGCTTCGGGCTGCGGCAAGACCACCGTGCTGCGGGCGATCGCCGGGCTCGAGCGCGCGGCCGGGCGGGTCGCGATGGGCGACGCGGTGTGGCAGGACGATGCGGCGGGCCATTTCGTGCCGACCCATCGTCGCGCGCTGGGCTACGTGATCCAGGAAGCGGCGCTGTTCCCGCATCGGGATGTCCGCGGCAACCTGGACTTCGGTCGCCGCCGGCTGCGCGACGGCGAACAGCGCATCGAACTCGACCAGGTGGTGTCGCTGCTCGGCATCGGGCCGTTGATGCCACGCCGGACCGACACCTTGTCCGGCGGCGAACGGCAGCGGGTCGCGATCGCCCGCGCGCTCGCGAGCAGTCCGCGCCTGCTGCTGCTCGACGAGCCGCTCGCGGCGCTGGATGAACGGCGCAAGGCCGAGGTGCTGCCCTACCTCGAGCGCCTGCACGAGGAACTCGCGATACCGATGATCTACGTCAGCCATTCGATCGCCGAGGTCACGCGGCTGGCGCACCGGATGGTGCTGATGGACGCGGGGCGTGTCGTCGCCCACGGTCCGCTCGCCGACATGTTGGCCCGGCTCGATCTGCCGACCGCCCGCGGCGAGGAGGCCGGGGTCGTGCTCGATGCGGTGGTCGCCGAGCGCGACGAGCGCTGGCAGCTCGCCCGGCTGCAGTTCGCGTCCGCCGACCAGGGCGTCTGGGCCCGCGACCACGGCGTGCCGGTCGGCCGACCGGTCCGTGTGCGGATCCTGGCCCGCGACGTCAGTGTCGCCAGCGTCCGGCTGGTCGGCACCAGCATCGGCAACCAGTTGCAGGGTACGGTCGAGGAGATCGCCGAGGACGAACATCCGGCGTTGTCGCTGGTGCGGGTGCGGGTCGGCCGATTGCCGGTGCTGGCCCGGGTCAGCCGCCGCTCGGCCCATTCACTCGGGCTCGTTCCCGGGTTGCCGGTCTGGGTGCAGGTCAAGGCGGTCGCGTTGATGGAAGGCCCGTCGGCGCCGGGGCTGGTAAAGGATCCGGCGTCATGAGCGGCACTGGCGACGGTTCGTTGCTCAGTGCCGACATCCGGCTGGCCGGCCGGCTCGATGCGCGCTTCTTCGCGCTGCTGGACGCGTTGCACCGGACCGGCTCGATCAACCGTGCCGCGCGCACCGCCGGGCTCAGCTACAAGGGGGCCTGGCTGCTGCTCGAGGCCGCGTGCAACCTGGCCAATGAACCGCTGCTGCGGACCGCCACCGGCGGCGCCGGCGGTGGTGGCACGCAACTGACCGAGGCGGCGATCGGCTTGCTCGAGGCCTGGCACACGCTGCAGGCCGATCAACGCGAGTTCCTGCGCCTGCAGGAGGCGCGGCTCGCGGAACTTCCGGCCCTCAAGGGCCTGCTCAGGAGGATGTCGATGAAGACGAGTGCACGCAACCAGTTCGCCGGCACGGTCACGGATCTCGATCCCGGACCGGTATCGGCCCAGGTGAACATCGGCCTGAAGGCCGGCGGCGAGATCACCGCGACGATGACCTCGGCGGCGGCCAAGCGGCTCAAGCTCAAGAAAGGCAAGGAGGTGCTGGCATTGGTCAAGGCCTCCGCGGTCGTGCTGGTGACCGACTTCGCCGGCTGGCAGCTGTCGGCTCGCAATCAGCTCGCCGGCACGGTCTCCCGCATCGAGAAAGGTGCCGTGTCGTCGCTGATCGTGGTCACGCTGCCGGGGGGTGCGGCGATCACCGCGACGGTCACCAACGAAGGGGTCGACGCGCTCGGGGTGCGGGTGGGCACGCCGGCGACCGCGGTCTTCAAGGCCTACTCGGTGATCGTGGCGGCGCAGCCGTGAGTCCATCGCCGTCGGCCGCGTGGCCTGCCGGCAGCGGTCCGCGAAGAACACGATCGCGGCGCCGACTCGTCGACAACGCGACAAAACCGACATCGAACGCGGTCACGCCGATGCCGGCGCGATGGCCACGCGATGTGACGCAAGTGCTTGATCGACAGGTATCTTTCGCCTCCGATTGAGATCTGGCACGGTCCGTGCGAATGACTGCTCCGAGTGCACGCCCCGGAGCCGTCGATGGACCAGCCAGCCAGCAAGCCGATCTATCTCGACTATGCCGCCACCACGCCGGTCGACCCGCGCGTCGTGCACCGGATGGTCCCATTCCTGTACGAACAGTTCGGCAATCCGGCCTCGCGCAGCCATGCGTTCGGCTGGGCCGCCGAGGCCGCGGTCGAACTGGCCCGTGAACAGGTCGCCGCACTGATCGGCGCCGATCCGCGCGAGATCGTCTGGACCTCCGGTGCGACCGAATCGAACAACCTGGCGATCAAGGGTGCGGCCCGTTTCCACCGCGCCAAGGGCAGACACCTGATCACGCTGAAGACCGAACACAAGGCGGTCCTGGACACGATGCGCGAACTGGAGCGCGACGGCTTCGAGGTCACCTACCTGGACGTGCTGGCCGACGGCCTGGTCGATCCGCAGGCGCTCGAGGCGGCGATGCGGCCGGACACGATCCTGGTCTCGGTGATGTACGTCAACAACGAGATCGGCGTGATCCAGGATGTCGCCGCGATCGGCGCGGTGTGTCGTGCCCGCGGTGTGTTGTTCCACGTCGATGCGGCACAGGCGACCGGCAAGGTCGCCATCGACCTGGAGACGCTGCCGGTGGACATGATGAGCCTGTCGGCGCACAAGACCTATGGACCGAAGGGCATCGGTGCGCTCTACGTCCGGCGCAGCAAGCCGCGCGTGCGCATCGACGCGCAGATGCACGGCGGCGGCCACGAACGCGGCATGCGCTCGGGCACGCTGGCCACGCACCAGATCGTCGGCATGGGCGAGGCCTACCGGCTGGCCCGCGAGGCGATGGGCACCGAGAACGAGCGGATCCGCACGCTGCGCGATCGCCTGCTCGCAGGCCTGAACACGATCCCCGAGGTCCGGGTCAACGGCCACCTCGAGCACCGCGTGCCGCACAACCTGAACGTCAGCTTCCAGTTCGTCGAGGGCGAGTCGCTGCTGATGGGCATCAAGGGCATCGCGGTCTCCTCGGGTTCCGCCTGCACGTCGGCCAGCCTGGAGCCGAGCTACGTGCTGCGTGCACTCGGCCTGTCCGACGAGATCGCGCACAGCTCGATCCGGTTCTCGATCGGCCGCTTCACCACCGAGCAGGAGATCGACAGCGCGGTCGAACAGGTCCGCGCGGCGGTCGAGCATCTGCGCCGGATGAGCCCGTTGTGGGACATGCACTGCGCCGGCATCGATCTGAACACCGTCCAGTGGGCGGCCCACTGACACCGAGGAGCTTCGAATGGCGTACAGCGAAAAGGTCATCGACCACTACGAGAACCCGCGCAACGTCGGCAGCATGGATGCGGCCGACGACAGCGTCGGCACCGGCATGGTCGGTGCGCCGGCCTGCGGCGACGTGATGAAGCTGCAGATCCGGGTCAACCCGCAGACCGGTGTGATCGAGGACGCACGTTTCAAGACCTACGGCTGCGGCTCGGCGATCGCGTCCAGCTCGCTGGTCACCGAGTGGGTCAAGGGCCGCACGCTCGAGCAGGCGCTCGCGATCAAGAACACCTCGATCGCCGAGGAGCTCGCGCTGCCGCCGGTCAAGATCC